>NZ_CP090978.1:4602500-4902500 GCF_021513275.1 Paenibacillus hexagrammi
ACTATACCGCCCTCAAACAAAATCAACAGCCCCCTGCCTGTATCAGCAAGGGGCTTGTCGTGTACATTCTATACCTTTTTCAATAATCTCTATATGTGTATATTTATTATTTAATATCGATGCTGGTTACAAGCTGGTCCTTGCCTTTGAGTTCGATCAAATGGCCCGCTGTGAACTGAGTAAGATTTCCGGTTAAAGTAACACTTGAGGATACATTATAAATGGCTGTTTGATTGCTGCCGTTGATCGTTTGATTAATCGAAATCGTCGAAATGCCGCCAGAAGCGTTAAGTGTCGTACTGTTCAGTGTACCCAGTACATCAAAGCTCGTATCTGCTTGTGCAAGCTTCGTCACTTCAATATAAATCACTTGATTATCCGCAGTGCGAATGTTTACTTCATCACCGATTTGTAAGGCTGCTGGGCTTACTTGCACGCCTCCGCGATACACATAGACGCTAGGGTGCAGAGCTAGTTGGTAGGTGGAGCCGGACTTCGTAAGGGTCAATACGTTATTGGCAACCGCAGTACTTACCGTGCCGCTGTCAATAGTCGACGACTGAGCCAGTTTCGTTACTTCAATATAGACAACTTGATTATTAAACGTACTCAGTTTCACTTCATCGCCTATTTGAAGCGATGTCGCAGCCACCTTCACTCCATTGCGAAGCACGAATACATCAGGATGCAGCACATATTGCGTTGTAGTACCAGATTTGGTCAGAAGAAGCACATTGTTAGATACAACAGCACTTACTGTACCTGTACTAGAATCTTGATCTTCTCCCGGCAGTTGTCCGCTAGTACGATCTAGCAATGCTGCAAGCTGCGCTCTTGTTACAGGCTGATTAGGTTTAAATGTGTTATCCTCGAAACCATCTACCAGTCCTTTATCCACAGCTACAGCCACATAGCCCACGGAACCTGCAGGAATTTGCTTGGCATCCTTGAATGTCAAGGTCGTATTCATTTTCGCTTTCGCTTCGGCTTCATATTTCAAAGCTTTAACCAGCAGTGTAGTCGCCCAGAGTCGGTCCGCTTCTTTTTGCGGCTGAACGCTGTCATCGCTTTCTGTGAAAAGATCGTTCTCCAGGGCAACGGCTACATATCCAACTGCCCATGAAGGAATTTTATCAGCGTCTTTGAAGTTCAGCTTAGTCTGCATTTCTGCTGTGGATTCCGCTTGGTCGCGAAGTCCCATCAGTCGAACAGCGGCTGTGATTGCTTCAATTCGAGTTACGGTATTGTCCGGCTTAAACGAGCCGTCCTCATAGCCTTCAAACACACGCTTAGAGGCGAGACTTGCTATGTAGCGAAGCGCCCACTCTGCATTTTTCATATCGTTGAAATTCAGGTTGATGTTTATGTTAGCTTGCACATTATTACCTTTACCATTATTGCCTTTCCCGTTTCCATGTCCATTACCATGACCATTATCTTTTGCAAATGCAGCAGTGCCGCCTCCCACAATCATCACACACGCCAAGCAAGTTGCTACCATTTTTTTGAATAACTGCTTCTTCATCAAGTTCCCTCTCCCTTTTACATTAATAATGATATGAAACTATGTTTCGGACCTTCGCGAAGGGTTCCTGGTTATGCTACAAGAATTCGGTCCGGTCGGATTGTTTTGGGGGGTGTGCAAAAAAATAATGAGGAACTATTAAACTATCAAGCTGACGTGCTACACTTAAGCTACAAAGAAAGGATGAAAGGAAGCGAATGCATGCGTTATCGAATCAAATCACTTCATCTAATTGTAATCGCAGCAATACTTCTCTTGCTTGCAGCGGCAGCTATCGCTCTCAGCATCCACAAATCCCGACCTTTAGCACTTAACGAGAGCAAGATCCAGACCACTGCCAATCAGCCTGAGTTAACAGTCCCCACGGAGCCCCAGTCGACAATGAAAGTTGAAAACGCAAACAAACCCATGAATGAAGTAACACCTCCGGATGAATCCTACGATGTGGTTATAATCGGCAGTGAGCTGGAAGGACTTTACTTGGCTAGAGCAGCTGCAGACGAGGGGCTTCGCGTGAAGATTTTAGATCCGAAGAATGCCTTCGGCGGTCAGGTCCTTCAAGGACAAATGCTATTCCTGGACGAGACGCGGGACGAGCATGGCAAGCTGCTTGTGCAAGGGAGAGCGAAGGAGTTATTTGATGGATTTCGAAACGCTAAAATTCGCAAGCTTCCTGAATTCGAGGCCTATATGAAAAAACTGCTTGGCTCCATTCCTATCGAAGAAGGCATTCAAATTCAAGACATGCAAAATCATGATGCTGAGGACCAGTTACACCATATCACTTCCATAACATACGTTGATCAGCAGCAGACTAAGAAAACCATTGGAGCATCCTACTGGGTAGACAATACGGACAATGCAGCATTATTAAGTCGTCTTGAGGTTACCCGTCTACCTGGATTAGAAGCGTTCTATGGTCAAAATAACATTGAATATATGAGCTCAGGCATGATGATGAAATTTACTCACGTGGACTGGAAAACGTTCAATACTACCTTCAATAAGCTGAAGCAGAGCGAGAAAAACAAACGCTTCGGAGGCGGATATGTCAGCGACAGCTACGCGATTGGGTTAAGCGGTGTCACGAGTTCCTATCATCCTTCCAACGACAGAGTATTCTTGAGAGGATTAAACGCAGTGAATCAGAGAGACGGAGATGTACTCATCAACGCACTGCTTGTGTATACGGTCGATCCTGCGAGCAGCAAGTCCGTTCAAGAGGCGGTCTATCTAGGCAACAACGAAACGAAGCTGATTGTCGATCATTTCCGTCAGACGCTTCCCGGCTGGGAACACGCTGAAGTGGGTGACCTGCCTACTTACCCTTATATTCGCGAATATAATCATTACGAAATGGACTATACGTTGAAGCCATCGGATCTGCTTTCGGGTAAAATGTTCTGGGACAATGTCAGCATCGGCGGCTATCCGCTCGATCTTCAAGGAACAAGCGCAAACAAATGGGGCATTGAAATGGGACGGCCGGACAAGTACGGCATGCCGCTGCGCAGCTTTCTTCTGAAAAACTACGATAATGTTATCGCAGCCGGTAAGAACGTGGGCTCCTCCGCCATTGCATTCGGAAGTACGAGAATACAGCCGAATACAAGTCTTGCTGCAGAATCCATCGGCGTCATGCTGGGACAATTACAGGGAAAAGAACGGCTAATGGACATTAATGCGGAGCAAATGGACAAGCTGCATCAGTATCTGGAGAAAAAATATCACATTAAGCTTACCGGTGTAACGGCGGACAACAAGCTTAAAGGATGGACGGAGCAAGAGCTTAGCAAGCTGGACACCGGAGAAATTACGTATCCCAGTTACTCGCAAGTGAAGAAAAAGCAAGCAAAGAGCAAGTAAGCTAGCAAATAAGTAAAGTAAGCTTCAAATAAACTTCAAATAAATAGAGACTGCGTTTTCGCTTTAGAAGTCAGAGCGGAATCGCAGTCTTCTTTACTTTTACAAAGAATCAATAAAATCCTTATTGCCGATTGAAAAAAGCTATGTATAATAAGCATTATACTTATATAAACTTATAAACACTTACGAAACAGAGGTGAAGCTAGTTGTTTCAGGAGGAACGACTCATATCCATCATCAATTACTTAAAAACAAATAAACGAATTACTGTAGACCAAATCTGCGAGCAGTATGATGTCTCCCGTGACACAGCCCGACGTGATATGGTCAAGCTCGAGGAGCAAGGTCGCATTATCCGCACTAGAGGCGGAGCCATTCTTCCTACGCTTTCCAAGGATGTCGGTAATTACGAACAAAGGCTGCAAGCCGAATCTTCTTCCAAGCTAACCATCGGCAAAACCGCAGCAGCACTTATTCTTGATGGAGATTACATTATGATGGATGCATCCACAACCGTCCTGCATGCCGCTACGGCAATGAATTCCAAGAACAACGTTGTCGTAACCAGCTCGATTGAGATAGCAGCAACGTTAGCCCGGAAAGGAGATACAACCGTCCATATGCTAGGAGGTGTGCTCGACAACCAGCACCATAGTGTTTACGGCGCGAAAGCCATCGAAATGCTGAATGACTATCATGTAGATAAGCTGCTGATCGGTACATGCGGCATTACAGAGGATGGTTTGACCGCGCCCAATGAGGAAGATAGTTATTTGGTAAGAGCCATGATGCAGCATGCTGATCAGGTCATTATGCTTGCGGATCATTCGAAATTCGGCAAAAAGCTGTTCCATCGAGTTGTAGGCTTTGAGAGTATTGACATTCTTATAACCGATCAGGAGCTTAGCCCGGAAATGAAGGAGAAGCTGCTAGCCTGCGATGTTGAGATTGTATTAACGGAAGGAGAAATAACCGCATGATTAAAATGATTGTCAGCGATTTGGACGGAACTCTTCTCGATCACAGCAAGAAAGTAAGCCGCCGCGAAATCGATGCTTTGAAACGAATTCAAGCAGCGGGAATCGAGCTTTGCCTGGCTTCCGGCAGGATGCATGTTGAGATGCAGCAGGTTATGCAGGAAATTGATTTTGAGGCTCATTCCGTCTCGCAGAATGGCGCTTTTGTTCATGTAAAAGACGGCACTAGGCTGTTTACTCATTTCTTTTCCCCTGAGCTTGCGTATGAGGTGTATCAAGTCGTCAAAGAGTTTGATATGGTCAAATTGATTTGTACGGGAGACGCTAATTATACGGTTACAATGGATAGCGCCACAGCTGAGATTCAGGCTCGCATGTTCCAGCCTTTCATCGTGAAGGAGGATGTAGGAGCAGCGCTTCAAAGCGATATGCGCTCGTGCAAATTTTCTTTCTTCGGCAAGGTCGAAGTTCTCATGCAGGTGAAAGAGGCTCTACAGCAAAAATTTGGTGAGCAACTGGATATCTACATGGCGGATCACGACTGTCTGGATGTCATGCCGCAGAATGTGTCCAAAGGCAGCTCACTGCTTGTCTTGCTGGAGCATCTAGGACTTAGACCCGAAGAAGTTGCCTGCGTGGGGGACTCTTTCAATGATGTATCCATGTTCGGCATAACCCCTAACAGCTATGCCATGAAGACAGCACATCGAGATGTCCAGCTAGCTTCGGCTTATCAAGTCCATTCTGTTGCAGAAGCGATTGAGCATGCATTTGCAGCATCCAAATTTTTTGAAAGCAGAGGAACTCAAACATCATGAGAAGACTGCTTACAATGGGATGCTTGTCTTACTTACTAACCGGATGCACACACGTTATTTTTGGGGCTGTGTTAACTGAGCTTCTCAAATATTATGGGCGCAGCTATCAAGACGGAGGACTTCTCGTTTTTATGGAATTCGGTGGCTTTCTGCTCGGGGTGCTGGCAGCGCCGTACTTGGCTGGAATCATAAGTCGAAGAAGCACGATTGTTACGGCTTTTGCTCTCCTTTTTTGCCGCTATGGCCGCTACAGTACTGCTGCTGCCCTGGTCAATGGCCGTTACCTTCGTTTTTATTGCCGGAATCTCTTTCGGTCTGGTCGAATCGAGTATCAGTACGTTCGTCCTGCTCGCTGCAAAGGAGCAGCAGGCCATTGCGTTCAGCAAGCTCGAGGTTTTCTTCGGTGTTGGGGCTTTGATTATGCCGCTCATTTCCAGTGTGCTGATTGCTGCGGGAGCCTGGAAATATGCATTCCTGTTGCTGGGAGGCAGCTCGCTTGCCATGGCGGTCATCTGGTCAAAGCTCTCGCTCGGGGAGCATGATCAGTTGCTTGCCCATAAAGCAAAACGCGATCAACCGTCAGTCAAGCTGCCTAGGTTGAGCAAACGGGCGCTCGCAGTCCTGCTTATGTTTATGTTCGTTTTCTTTGTCTACGCGGGAATGGAAAATACGATTGTGAACTTCCTTCCATCCATGTTCAAGGAGCAAATGCAATTGTCCAGCTCTATGTCCTCCCTGACGGTCACCGCATACTGGTTGACGATGGTCATCGGGCGCATATTCGCAGGCGTTATTGCAGAGAAACTAACGTATTTCCGCTATCTGGCGGTATCCTACGCACTCAGTCTGCTGATGGTTCTATGGTGGGTGTTTAATTCATCCGCATGGAGCGGCTTCGCCATTGTCCTGCTGCTGGGTCTGTTCATGTCCGGTATGTTTGCCGTTGCACTTATCTATGCCAATCAGCTTCTTCCCGGCCGGACCGAGCAAACGACAAGCTTCCTAATTGCATCCGGCGGGCTCGGCGGCGCCGTCCTTCCTCTTGCTTCAGGCTGGAGCCTGGATCGCTTCCATGTCAGTGCCACGGTGAGCGCAATAGCTGTTGGTATGCTGGTGGTGCTGCTGGTCGTTTTGTACGCCAAGCGGTTAAAGGAACATCCTCAGACCGCGATTCCCCTTCAAACGGCCGAACAGCATGGGGCCTAGCTTGCGATAGCGAAGCATGGATGATTATCGCCACGCATTGGCAGCACAGCGTTCGCTAGGATTTACATCAAATGCGGTATCATGAATAAGGAATAACTTGCATGCAGAAAAAGGATGGCAGTCCACAACGGGCTGTGCCATCCTTTTGTTATTTCGGCCATTATGATTGTCCTAGCTTTAAATGAATCCTCACGGCATCCTCTTCAAATTGGACTTCCTTCACTCCAATCAGTTTGGGAAGCTGCGCTTCAATTGGAATTTGAACGGTAGCGAGCTGAAGCCATGCTGGCGGCAGCTTCACATCTTTGATTTGTGTACGGGTATGTATCAACTCAATATTAGGCCGGTTCCAGGATAACGTGAAGAACAGCTTTGCGCCTATAGGAAGCCGATCCTTCCAACGAAGATTGACATCCGCCTCCAGCACGTCCCCGTGAAGCTTGGCTTGTGCGCCTTCTATCCGAATCTGTGGCGGCAACTGGCCGTTCGCGGCACTTGCGGCGAGCTGTTTTTTTAACAGATTATCGATATCCGCTTCGGTCAAAACCAGCTCAAGCTTGCGGCTTGCAAGCATAGCAGCGATCTTATCCCCTGCGGACACCTCAACATAGTTTAAATCAAGCGCCTGAGCAGGTCTGACATAGCGGATTAACGCTACAAAACATGCAACTAGCATGGCGGCTGTGACTAAGAAGATGACTAGCTTCTTCAAAGCTTCATCCCTCCTTCGGATTCACGGCAAACCTGTCAAACGGCACATGATTCGCTGCAAGCAATCGCGCCTCTTCAGAGGCCGGCTGCTCGCAAGGGCAGGCTCGCCGGCTGCCGCAAGGGCAGGCTCGCTGGCTGCTCGCAAAGGGCAGGCTCGCTGGCTGCTCGCAAAGGGCAGGCTCGCTGGGCTGCTCGCAAAGGGCAGGCTCGCTGGCTGCTCGCAAGGGCAGGCTCGCTGGCTGCCGCAAGGGCAGGCTCGCCGGCTGCCGCAAAGGGCAGGCTCGCCGGCTGCCGCAAGGGCAGGCTCGCCGGCTGCTCGCAAGGGCAGGCTCGCTGGCTGCTCGCAAGGGCAGGCTCGCCGGCTGCCGCAAGGGCGGGCTCGCCGGCTGCCGCAAGGGCAGGCTCGCCGGCTGCTCGCAAGGGCAGGCTCGCCGGCTGCTCGCAAGGGCAGGCTCGCCGGCTGCTCGCAAGGGCAGGCTCGCCGGCTGCCGCAAGGGCAGGCTCGAAGCAGCAGGGCGCTTACTCCTTGCCCTGCTGCTTCGCCTTGAGCCAGCGCGGCGCGCCCTTGCTCTTGCGGTCCCGCTCGCGCTCGGCCTTGCGAGCGGCGGGCGACGCGGCCCTGCCGCCTGCGGCCGCGCCGGTACGGGCAGCCGGCTTCGCCGCTGCTGCCCCGCCTTGCGGGCCGCGGGCTGCCGGGCCCGCGGCGCTCACGCGCACCGCGTCCGCAGGTGCGGCGCCCTCCCGCGCGACGGCGGCTTGGCCGCCGCCGCTGCGCGGAGAAGCTGCGCCGCCCGCCGGGCGCGCGGCCTGACGGCGGCTGCGCATGGCAGCCGCGCTGCGATCATCGGCCGGATCGACGATCCGGCCCTCGTACATGGACTTCGGCACAATCTTGATGCCGAGCTCCTTTTCAAACTTGCCGAGGATGAACTTCTCCTTCGGCGTAATAATCGAGATGGCCGTGCCCTTGCGGCCCATCCGGCCTGTCCGTCCAACGCGATGCAAATAATACTCCGCGTTCGTCGCCGGATCCAGGTGGAAGACGTGAGTCACGCCTTCAATATCCAAGCCCCGCGCTGCGATATCCGTCGCCAGCAGCAGCTGGAACTTGCGGCTGCGGAACGCTTGCATGGCCTTCGCCCGCTCCTGTTTTCCGGCCTCACCGTACAATGCCTCCACAGAAAGACCGACGTACTGGAGCTTCTGCACCACTTCGGAGATATCCGCCGTTGCGTTTACAAAAACAATAGCGGAAGGAGGATTGATCAGCCTCACAAGTCTCCGCAGCGTATCAATCTTCTCCCGCTCCTCACAAACGAAGTAAAGATGCTCAAGCGTTTCAGCCGTCCGCTGGTTGGGATTGATTTTCACCACAACGGGCTGCTTCATCCATCTCTCCGAGGATTGCACAATACGATCGGGAATCGTCGCAGATACAAAAATCATCTGGTTGCCCTGCTGCATGCCTTTGAGAATCGCCTCTACTTCATGCATAGCCCCCAGCTCAAATACTTGGTCTACTTCATCCACCACGGTGATCTTACTATGATGCAGGCTTAGCTTACGCATTTTAACAAGCTCCAAAATGCGCCCAGGTGTTCCTACAGCAATATGTGGATGAAGCTTCAGTTTATCGACCTGTCAGGCTAGCGCCGCTCCTCCGATTAAGGCCTGGGAGCGGATCGAGCCTCCCTGCGTCAGCTTCTCAATTAAGTGAATAATTTGCATACCGAGCTCTCTCGTAGGCACCACAATAATGGCTTGCAGTTTTCTGTCTTGCGGGTCAATCTTCTGCAGCGCAGGAAGTAAATAAGCCAAGGTTTTGCCTGTTCCCGTCTGCGACTGGATAATGGCGTCTTTCCCCTCCAACAGAGCAGGAATAGCTTCCTGCTGAATCGGACTTGGCTGAGTGATGCCCATTTCATTTAATTTATCTACATAAGACTGAGCAATCTGCAGTCCTTCAAAATTGTTATTCATCTTAAACCCTCTTTTCTTTTCCTTCGAACATTTCCTCAATTATAAGCGACGACTTGCAGCGATACAAACCCCCAAAGGAACAAACCACTCCATCTACCTACACTAGGCTGAGCCCATTGGCCGACCAATATGGATGTGAAGCAATCATATATAAACCCTATGCTCTCATAGCCACCCAAAGGTTAGCGGCTAATTCGTCCTAATAGGATCGTCGCGCTTTTAACTGAAAAAAGTTCTGTTCATTCGAACAGAACTGAGTTGGTTGATAAAATTGAGGCCGTTCCGAGCTTCAGTAGCTTTTCTCCGAGTACTGCTGACATTTTGTTATTCAATTGAAATAAGAGCCTTCTAAAGGGATAACAAAACTGTCAAAGGTGACCGCTACGCTTCTCCGCAAACTACGGAGCCCTCCATCTTCCTTTATCAGCAGTCTGAGTTCTGTTCATTGGAACAGAATTCAGACTGACGCTCTCCTTTATCGGCTGTCTATTGTCTTACTCGTGGTAGCTTCCCCAATCCTGCTCCATTTTGCGGCGAATCGCTTCACGCGCTCTGTACAGACGCTGTCTGACGACTCCCTCCGAGACCCCGAGCTCTCCTGCCATGTCTTTGTAGGAGAGATTGTGGATCCACTTCATCGCAATGATCTGTCTATATGCGGGACTTAATTGATTCACATAAGTGATTATGGCTTCGCGCATGAGCCGAAGCTCAACTTCCTTTTCCAATGGCTGCGATTGTTCCGTCGAGGGAGCGGTCTCCTTGCTGACAAGAACGAGCTCAGACTCCAATTCTTCCCGGTTTCTCTTATGTTTGCGCACGTGATTCAAGGTTACATTCCGCACTAATTTCTTGATCCAGCCTTCATATTTATCATGCTCTTTCAGTGACAGCGCTTTTCTCACAGCACGAAAAAAAGACTCCTGAATAATATCTTCGACGCTTGAATGATCTCTCATAATAAAGTAAATCATCGGATAAACCAGCATGTAAAATTCTTGATACACTTGTTCCTGCTCGGCCTTATCCAAAGTATAAAAGTCAGTCGTAAATATCAGGATTAAATACTTCGACATAAAAGCCCCCCAGCATGAACGGATTCAGCATCCGATCTTCCTATTTAATATTAGGACATTGGGAGGCAGTAAACAATATGAAACGTTGAAAAAATTTCCATGAACTTCCTAACAGCCTATATTTATTACGGATTACATGCGGACGGAGTGCTCTTTATAAACATTCAGCTTATCACCGATCCAAGTAAAAATGGCTTCGAGCGCCTGCTCCTCCTGATGTTTTGGGAAACGATGGTCGAGACCGTCATAGAGATTCATTGTATAGTCCTTATCCGCACGCTCCAGGGACAACGCCAGCTTCCTTGCCTGTTCTACGCTTACCTGTGTATCTCCGGTTCCATGCACAATGTATACCGGACTCTTAACATGCTCGATCCAATAAATCGGAGACCGTTCCCAGTAAGCCTGTTCGTTCTTTTTAGGGTGTCCTACGACTCTTTTCAACATTCGGCGCAGATCCACTCTCTCCTCGTAGGTATGGAACAAGTCGCTGACTCCGCTCCAAACCACGACAGGACCAACCTCGCTGCATTCCTTTGCCGCCCTTAGCGCCATTAATGCTCCTCTGGAAAAGCCGATTAACGCAACGGGGCCGGGGCCAACCTCCTCCAATGCTTGCACCATAGGGATGGCGTGGAATAAATCAAACCGGTCTTCCCCGCCAAAGTCCTCCCGCCCTTCTCCGCCTTCATTGCCTCTGTAAAATGGTGCAAATACAACATAGCCTTTCTGGGCCATGGACACAATTTTCCGCTTGCGGACCATACCCACTCGTCGAATGCCGCCCCGGCAGAAGATGACGGCAGGCCTTGGCCCCGAGCCCTCCGGCACAGCCAAAAAACCTTTTACCCTAAGTCCTTGACTCATATAGGTGATGAGGTACAAGGACACCTGCTTGGCGTAGCAACGAACTTGCTCTCTTTGCAGAAGTTGGCCATCACGCGGTTCGTTCTCGGTCATTGCGGTCATTGACATGCGAAACCTCCCGTTTTGACAGTTGTGCCTGCTTGAGCTAGACTAAATGCGACCGTCTATCTTATCTTCCTTACGAAAGGCAGAAACTATGAATACAGAATTTGAGAAACAATTTGAAGCTTTACTTGAAAAAACAGCTGAACTGATTACGGGGGATTCTTCACCCGAAATGATTGAAAAAGTGAAAATATGGGCGATTTACAATCATATTCACAAGTCTTTGCCAGCCTTAGCCTCTCACTGGAACCAGAACCATTCTGAAGGCAAAGCGGAGGTTCGCCGTATTTTCGAGGAGATTCGGGAAAAGAATCAAGCTATGAAAGCAGGATCGAAAGGTGATTCCGACACGAACAAGTAAGCATGAACAACTTCGTCGTCCAGTTTGTTGATCAAGTAGGTTCCCTTACGAGCTTCAGTAGCTTTTCTCCGATTGCTGTTGACATTTTGCTGAGCTCTTCAATCCAGTTATCAACAGTCGGATACTTTTCTAGTGAAAAAAGTGGTTGAGCAGCATTCTCCTATTTGGAGATTCTCAGCTTAGCCACTTTTTTGTGATCATGAACCAGTTGACGTCATGTCTATCACAGGCTGTTACTTCCTTACTTTTTATTAAGCATTCTTGCAGCCACTCGATCAAACAGCCGCGGAAAAAGATGAAAGAGCTTGATGCCAATCCCTGCGATCCTAGGAAGGTCCTTTTCTGGGATGCTGCGTTCTACAGCGTGAATCAGCTCGTTGACAACCTTTTCGGGTTTCAGCATGAACCAGGAAATATTTTTGACATAATTCCCGCTTGGGTCTGCTTTATCAAAGAAAGGCGTGGATATCGGTCCCGGGTTGATTGCGGTAAGCCCAATTCCCGTGCCCATCAACTCTTGACGGAGACTGTTGGTAAATCCGATGACCGCATGCTTCGTTGCCGAATAGCCTGTGGACTTGGCCGATCCCACCTTGCCCGCCATCGAAGCAATATTCACGATGTGCCCTGCCCCCGCTTTCATCATGTGGGGAAGCACTGCCTGGGTACAACGTACGATGCCCAAATAATTGACGTTCATCATATCTTCAAAATGCTCCAGCGGTGCATCCACAAACGACTCGAATATGCCGTAACCTGCGTTATTCACCAGAATATCAATCCGTCCGAAGCGTTCTATAATCTGCTCTATGACCTTATGAACCTGCTCCGTTTGTTTCACGTCCATGGCATAAACGGCATGCTTGACGCCCAAGCTCCCTGCAATCTCGTCCAATTTATTTTTACTGCGGGCAGTCAGAACCGGAATAGCGCCGCGCTTGGCAAATTGCCGCGCCATTTCTTCCCCAATCCCGCTGGATGCCCCGGTAATCACTACTACTTTATCAGCAATATTCAAGATCATTCTCCTTATTCGGTTACTTATGTATAAAAAAATGGAGAACTGCCGAAGCAGACTCCATTATTCTAACAAATATGAATCGCGATATGCATCATCAATTAAGTGATCAACACTTGAATGTCCAGCTCACCGATACTATCCATAATCAGAGGTATAGTCAGCGCTTTCTTGGGCGTGAAGCCCGCAGCCGAAGCGGATTGAACAATCTTAGGAGGAGTGATGTCCACACGAACCCCTTGATTAAAGAGCATGGTGCTCGCGTTACCGCTGATCATGTTGCCCAGTTCAGAAATCGCGCTCTTGCCCATTTCATCCATTTCCGTAATAACAAAACCGCCCATCATAGCGGATACCATCTTCAACGCAACATCTTCCGCTAGTCCGAAAACGATGTCACCTTCCATTTGTCCTGTCATACCAATTTGAATCCAAATATAATTCTCAACGAATTTGACGTCCTTGACGCCGAGTTGACCTGTTGTAGGGCGTATATTAGCAACTTGCTCAATAACGATTCTAGCCGATTCCAAAAAGGGGTTAATATACTCAGCCTTCATAAGCTCCGATCTCCTTTTGTGAAAATAATCCGCATACTCGACGTTTTTCTACATTATACCTAAATTTTTAGGACAAGTATACTGCTTTTCCTCAGAAAATAGTGCCAATTGCTCACAGAAGAGCATCCCATCCAGTTTTTACGGGTTGACTTCTGCATTTCTCCTACAGATCTGACGAAACACAGTCCATTCAGGTTGACACGCATACAAAAAATAGATCATGAAGCCTCTGCATGCCGGTTCCCATCCTGCCCAGAGGCTTACCTTTGGCGATCCTAGCTGAAACTTGCAGAAAATATGCACAAATTGTATAATTTCCTGTCGAATACTGTTACAATTATGGCAGAAAATCCCTTGCACAAGGAGTGCTGAGATTCCGTGATGTTTAAATCGAAACAACGCAATCGACTGTGGAGCTTATTTCGAATTGCATTCATTTATCATATCGCAGCTTGTGCATTACTGCTGGCAGATCTTCTTATTCTGCACCCGATTCCTTACTTTCAATATTTGAAAAAGATTGGAATTGCTATCGATATCTTTTTCTTCGGACTGATTCTCTATCAGGCCTGGCACTGCATCAAGCATCTTAGAACGGAAGAACAGTCCATGCTTGAAGACGTGCAGCGATTCAAATCCCTTTATGACAATCACCCGGATGCCATCATCTCTTTCAGCCTTGAGGGAGACATCCTTGCTTCTAATCTTAAACTCGAAAGCTTGATCGGTCATAATGCTGACACCAAGATGCACACCTCGTTTATTCCTATGATTCATCCACCTGATCTTCTTATCGCCCTCCATCATTTTCAAGTGGCATCTACCGGTACACCGCAGCACTTCGAAGCGGCATTCATCCATAAGAACGGCCACCCTGTTCAGTCCAACGTTACATTTGTCCCTACCAAGGTTGAAGGCAAAATTATCGGCGTCTACGGGATTCTCAAGGACCTTACCGAAGTGAATGAGCAGAAGAAGGAAATTGATAAGCTGCATCGGCAAAATCAGCTCATTTTGAATTCTGTATCTGAAGGCATTTATGGTGTTGACATCAATGGCCGCACGATGTTCTGGAATAAAGCTGCGGAAGAGATGACAGGCTGGAGAGTCGATGAAATGCTCGGTCAGCGAATTCATAATTTATTGCGGTCCAATAACTTGGACGAAGAAGCGCTAAACCAGGAACAATGCCCGATTCTTTCTTCCATCCTTCACCGGGAGGTCAAGGTTGTCAAAGAAGAACCGTTCTGGAGAAAGGATGGCTCCAGCTTTCCCGCTGAGTACATGTGCAGTCCGATCCTCGAGGGAAACGGGAGACTGCTTGGAACCGTCATTACCTTTAAGGATATTACGGAACAGAAGAAAACCGAGGAATTGCTCTTCAAATCCGATAAGCTATCTGCAGTCGGGCAGCTGGCGGCAGGCGTAGCGCATGAAATCCGCAATCCGCTTACAGCGCTCAAAGGGTTCCTGCAGTTGATGAGAACGGACAACGCCAAGGAAAAATATTATATTGAAATTATGCAAAAAGAGCTGCAGCGCATTGAATTTATCGTCAATGAATTTCTGTTTGTTTCGAAGCCACAAGCTATTCATTTCGAGGTGCAGGAGCTTGATTCTATTGTGGTCAGCACCATTGAACTCTTACAGCCGCAAGCGTTGATGAATAATATTCTCATCGAAGTTGAGCTCGCCCCCGAGCTCCCGCTTGTTACATGTGACGAGCATCAGCTGAAGCAAGTATTCATTAACATCTTGAAAAATGCTCTGGAAGCTATGTCCGGTGGAGGAACGATGCGCATTCAGGCCTTCCCTTCCGAGGATCAGAAGAGCTTGTGCATTCGTTTCATCGACCACGGCTGCGGGATTGCTCCCGAACGCATCCCTAAGCTCGGCGAGCCGTTCTACAGCACGAAGGAGAAAGGCACGGGGCTTGGCCTCATGGTCTGCTACCGCATTATTGAGGCACACGACGGCACGATGAAAATCCGCAGCAAGCTTGGAGAAGGAACCACTGTAGAAATCACACTGCCGGCTATGCAAGGACATTCGCTTGTCTCGGAACCCTATGCCGGCTAACGAAAGGGAGCGCAGAACACATCATGAATGGATTTCTCATTGATCTAGATGGAACTTTATATAGAGGACACGACCCCATCCCTTACGCGAAGGAATTTATTGAGCTGTTGAACCGCAGAGAGTTGCCGTATTTGCTCGTCACCAACAATTCCTCGCGGACACCGCAGCAGGTAGCCGAGCATCTGAAGGGGCTCGGCATGGAAGTATCCGCGGACGCGGTCTATACGTCCTCACAGGCTGCTGCGCACTACATGGCGCAGCAGCAGTCAGGACGACGCGTGCACATGATCGGCGAAGCCGGATTGCAAATAGCCTTGGAGGCGGCCGGCTTCCTCCTCTCGGAGGAGACGCCGGACTACGTCGTCCAAGGCATTGACCGCAGCTTCAGCTACGCGAAGCTGACGGATGCGGTGCGCCATATTAAAGGCGGCGCCACCTATGTACTGACCAATCCCGACCATCTGCTTCCGTCGGATGGTGGGCTTATGCCGGGCGCCGGATCCATTGCGGCGTCCATCCGCACCGCGACCGGCGTGGAGCCGGTCGTGATCGGTAAGCCCTCGCCGATCATTATGGCTTACGCCATCGAGCGGCTCGGTTTACCCGCCGATCAGGTGTGGGTGATCGGCGATAATGCCGCGACGGACATCCGCGGCGGAGCCATGGCCGGCTGCCTTACTGCATTGGTCTTAACCGGCGTGGCCACAGCCGACAATGTGCAGGAGCAGCTCGCGCTTGCAGGCGTTACGCCTGACTTGGTTTGCGACAATCTGCGCAGCTTCGCGCTTCAGCTTATACCGGACTGTGAAACAGATTTTGCCAGCCGTCCATAAAGATTTTCACAGCAAGGAAGCAGAACATAGCGGCGGAGATGATGGAGAGCACACGCACAAAGCGGGTGCTTGACCACCGCCGTGACGCTCCTGCCGCCAGTGCAATAAAGGCCGACCAGGCAAGCCCCGCCACGAAAAACCCCGCTACAAAAACGATGGTGGTCCTTACATCTTGAACACCCAAGCTGGCGATGATCGGCCCTGCCACCACCGCAAACCACAAGATAACGGTTGGCGAAGACAGGGCAAGCCCTAGCCCCCACCAGAACTCATTCCCTTTCTTAAGCTCCGCCTGCAGCTGGACGGACTGCTCCTTCAGCGCCTTGCGGACCATTTGCACGGTAAGCCATCCAAGTACAAGGGTTCCTCCTATCCACAGTACCCAACGGACAAACGGAATTTGAAAGATAACGGTCACTCCGAGAAGAGCGAGCGTCAAATACGTTAAATCTCCGAAGCAAGATCCGAATCCAAGCTGAAAGGAACGCTTGGCTCCTCTCTCGATGCCGGTTTGAATCATGGCTACATTCACAATCCCCAGGTCGCAGCAAAGTGATAAAGAAAATATAAATCCTTTAAAAAATGCGATTGCTAGCACTGCCATCCCTTCCTTTGGTGCTTACTTTAATCTTTTTTATGCCTGACTGCACTTTCGTTACTTGCTGCAGCAAGTATCCTGATGATAGGGTAAACGAATTGGCCTCCGAAGTCACGAGCCAATCCGGGGAAGGCCGAATGGCTGAAGCCCTCCGGCTGCTATCATATCTGGTGCCGAAAAATGAAAGCCGCCGTCCCTCTCGATCAGGAACAGCGGCTTCTTTCATGTGTATGGTTCCCAAGGTACATCCAAAGGGCTTCCTTGCTCCTGCAGCCTGCCCTGCCGAGAGTCAGTTTGCAGCTTCTCCAGCCACTTCAGCTCAGCCTCCGCTCTGGTATAGCCGCCAATCATCATGTGCAGCACAACTCGGGGGACGATGGAGATGTGCTCTTCATACAAGCTTTTCATCTTCTGCATCAGCAGCTTCTGCTCCATGATCTTGAGCTCCAGAATGTCAGCAATCTTCTGCTGGTCGCCGTAGCCTGAAAAAGGAAGTGCAACGTACAAAGGATGCTCAAATCGAACTTCTTCATGGAACTGCTCCAGGAGCAGCTCATGAAATTTCTTTTTGCCCGAATCGGTAATCTGATAGATCGTTTTTTCGGGACGGTTCGATTCTTTGACTACCTGGACAGCCTCAATATATCCATCCTTCTTCAGCTGGTCGATAGCATAATAGAGTGAACCGTCCTGCAGCTTCATATAGTGCTGCATGCCTCTTTCTTTCATCGTTTGCCTAATTTCATACGGATGACGATTCGTTTCCATCAGCAGTCCGAGAATGATAAGCTTCATGGACAATTCTTGCACACCTCCTTAATGACCGGAAGGAGCGCTTCCTTTAACGGGGGCCTTCCCCACCTCTAGCTTGGCGTTGCCCATCGCGAGGATGAATATCAATCCCAGCACCGCGATGATCACCGTAATCTGGAACACCGCAGCGATCGAATCAGCCAATGCCGCTATAAGCTTATGCAGCACGTCCGGCGGGATTTGCGCTCTGACTTCAGGCTGCAGCAGCGCTCTCGCGTCATGGAACTTCTCCGCCATGGCTGGATTTGGCACAGCCTCCTTGATTTTATCCGCTAACGAGTTGACCTGTACGCTTCCAAAGACAGCTACCCCTATAGCCGAGCCTACCGAACGGAAGAAGCCGACTAGCGAGGTGACCGAGCCTCTGCGGCGAAAATCAATTTTATGCAGCGATGACATCGAAATGACCGGGAAATTAGCTCCAAGACCCAGACCAAGGACGATCATAAACATCGTGATGACCCATCGTTTAGAGTCAATGGAGATGCTGCTCAGCAGAGCTGTTCCTACAATAACAAGCGCGATAGAGCCCAATAGAACATTGCGGTAGGAGAACCTCCCGATAAACCGGCCCCCGAGTGCGCTGCTTGCCACAACGCCCAGCATCATCGGCGTCAGGACGGAGCCTGAGCTCGTTGCAGAGCCTTCAAATACACCTTGAATAAAGATAGGGATGTACGTTCCCGCTGAGATCAGAATCGCCCCGTAGGCGAAGCTTGCCCCCATACTCGAGGAAAACAAACGATTCTTGAACAGATCCAGAGGGACGATGGGCTCCGATGCGACTCTTTCGATCGCAATGAACACCAGCAGCAAAACAACGAATCCGACGAACAGCGTAATGATTTGCCAGGATCCCCATGCATACTCTTTGCCGCCCAGCTCCAGTGCAAACATAAGCGAAAGGATAGCAGCCGTCAGCAGGACCGTTCCGCCCCAATCAATCTTAGGCTTACTATGGTGCACCGATTCATGGTACGAGAAAATGATCAGCAGCAATGCGATAATCCCCATAGGCAGATTGATGTAGAAGATCCATTGCCACGTCACATAGTCTGTAAAATAAGCACCGATGACAGGTCCCAGCACACTGGAGATGCCGAAGACAGCCCCGAAGAGCCCTTGCATCTTGCCCCTCTTCTCAGGAGGAAAGATATCGAAAATAATGGCAAACGTAATGGGCATCAGCGCACCGCCGCCAATCCCCTGGATCGCCCGATATACGATTAACTGCGTCATGGACCCGGAAGTGCCGCAAAGCGCAGAGCCAATCATAAAAACGATAATACCGATGATGAAAAACAGCTTTCGCCCGTACATATCGGACAATTTTCCGAATATCGGCATCGCCGTCACGTTGGCGATTAGATAGGCGGAGAATACCCATACGAATTGTTCAAAGCCGCCCAACTTGGAGACAATCGTCGGCATCGCCGTAGAGACAATCGTTTGGTCAAGCGCCGCTAAGAGCAGTCCCAGCATGAGCCCTACGACGACCCAGGTCGTATTTGATTTGCGTTCTGACATGTTCGTCTTCCCTTTCTCTGACATTGATTTTTTCTTACACAAATTATTATATTCAAATTTGAGTAATTTTCAATGAGATTAACTACTTTTCCACAGTTATTCTTTCCATCCCCTTCCACCCTATTCGAAACATTGCCGTCAACATCCTCATGGCATATAATGAGGTTAGAAAAGCTTTTTATTCCCTTTACAATTTCGATAAATTTTATTTGTAATTCATTCAGTTTGCAGGAGGTGATCGCATGAATATGAACCAATTAGAGACACTGCTTACGATTTCCAAAACGATGAGTTTTCGGAAAGCTGGGGAGCTTCTTAACCTGACTCAGCCTGCGGTATCCGCACAAATCAAAAGTCTCGAAGATGAGTTCGGCACCATCTTAATTGACCGAAATCAACCTGTCACTTTAACTGACAGCGGAAAACTGTTTCTTGAGCACGCCGAGAAGATTTTGCGCATCGCCAATGATTTGAAGCAGCGGCTTGCCGACCTGAGCCAAACTCCGCAAGGCCACATTCATATCGGCACCACAACGTCTATCGCGATGCAGATACTACCGCGGGTACTATCTTATTTTCAAGATCAGTTTCCTCTGATTAAAACCACCATTCATTCCATGCCCTCATCTCAGATTATGAATAATGTGGACAACGGACAGATCGATATCGGCATTACCTACTTACTGGAGAAAAATCAGTCGTTGGAAACCTCCGTGCTCTATTACGATTCATTTGAACTCATTGTATCCGCCCAGCATCCCCTCAGCCGGTTTTCCCATTTATCCATTGAGAAGCTTCGCAATATTCCATTCATTATGCTCTCGCCGGAAACCGCCGGGCGCCGCTTTGTGGATCAGGTGTTCAAATCGCTCGACGTGACTCCGAATATTGTTATGGAGTTGTCGAGCAGTGAGGAAGTTAAACGAATGGTTGAACTCAACCTGGGTGTTGCGATCATTTCCAAGCTTTCGGTTACGGATGAGCTGCGTCACGGCACCTTGAAAATGGTCAAGGTCAGTGAACTGGATATTACGCATCCCGTAGGTGTAGTATATAAGTCAGGCAGATACTTAAGTTCCGCTATGCAGCAGTTTTTATGTGATTTGAAAGGCATGCCGGAAACCCAATTTCTTGGATCGGAATAAGGATGGAGGGAAAGCAGTATGAAGTTTGATTTGCATACGCATCATGATCGCTGCGGTCATGCGCAGGATAAAATTCGGGACTACATTGAAGCGGCCATCAAGGGAGGCTTGTCCGTTATCGGCATCTCCGACCACTCTCCGTATTTCGGAAGCCCGCTAGAGCATGCTCAGCCTCAGATTGCAATGGCTAAAAGCGAATTCCCCCGCTATGTGGAGGAAGTGCTCGCGCTGAAGCAGGAGTACGCTGGAAAAATCGACGTGCTGCTTGGCGTTGAATCGGACTTTTTCCCGGAGCATATCGAGATCTATAAGCAGGAGTATGCCAAATATCCCTTTGACTACATCATCGGCTCGGTTCATTTGTCCGGCGGCGTCAGCATTTTTAACCGCAACCGTTGGAAAGGACTTAGTAATCCCGAAAAAGTCGTACATAAAGAAGAATATTACCGCCTGATTCAAGAATCGGCTCGCACCGGCCTCTTTCAAATCCTTGGACATATTGATGCCATGAAAGGCTTCTACCCTGCTTTCTCAGATATTCCTACCCCAAAGGTGGATGAAACTTTGCAGGTGATCAGCGATTGCGGAGTCGCCATTGAAATCAATACGTCCGGTAAGACCAAAGACGTCGGCGGCTGGTATCCGTCCGATGAAATTCTCGAACGCGCGCTGCATTACGGTGTCGAGGTTACGTTCGGCTCCGATAGTCATGTTCCCAGCCGCGTAGGTGATGAATGGGATCAGGTTCGCGCCAGACTGAAGGAGATCGGCTTCACGCATTGGGTTTATTATAAAGAAAAGAAAAAGCAGAGCGTACAGCTGTAACGATAAGCGAAAAACCGCCCTGTTCCTTCACTCCATAGGAGTAAGGACAGGACGGTTTTTTCTGTTTGATGCCAGGCAGCTGTGATAGAGCCATAGTCGGCGGGGCAGCTCCCCGCTTTTACTCGCTTGCTGCAGCAGCATCCAGATTAGACATCTTCCACTGGCTCTCAAGCAGTACCTGCTCGGTTTGCGCCGCGCTCATCGGCCGATAGAAGTAATATCCTTGAATCTGATTACAGCCGCTGGCAACCAAAAAGCTTGCTTGCGCTTCGGTCTCTACACCCTCGGCAATAATGTCGAGATCGAACGACCTCGCAACGGAAATGATCGCTTTGATCATCGCCTGATCTTTGTCGTCTGAATGAACGCCGCGAACAAACGATTGATCCAGCTTGATCTTCGTAACCGGGAATCGCTTCAAGTAGCTTAGTGAAGAATATTGCGTCCCGAAATCATCGACGGATATCGCGACTCCCAGCTTGCGCAGCTCACGCAGCGCATCCAACTGTTCTTCCTGCATGGCGACATTCTCTGTAATTTCCATTTCCAGACAGCACGCATCCAGGCCTGTTTCCTGCAGAATCCTTTGTACTTTATCGACCAGCTTATCATCGTGCAATTGCCTTACGGATAGATTAACCGAAATCGGCAGCGGTTTTCCTAGCAGGCTCTGCCACTTCTTCATCTGCTCACAGGCCCCGCGTAAGATCCACTCCCCGATCGGCACGATCAATCCCATCTCTTCCGCTAGCGGAATAAATTCTCCAGGAGAAACATAACCCTTGGTAGTGTGATTCCAACGCAGCAGCGCTTCTACACCGCTAATTTCTCCTATTGAGCAGTCCACCTGAGGCTGATACACGATTTCCAGCTCGCCCCTGTCGAGCGCTTCCCGTAAATGATTCCCCATCTCCAGCTTGGAGATCGAGTTCGTCTCCATCTGTTTATTGAAGAAACGATACGTGCTTCCGCTATCATTCTTGGCCGTGTACATCGCAATGTCCGCATTCTTGAGCAGCTCTTCTCCCGTCGTGCCGCCGCTTGGATACATAGCGATGCCTACACTGATGTTAGCGAAGAACATTTTACCGGAGATATGGAACGGAAGCTTAAATAAATCCAGCAGCTGCTCACATACCTGTTCAATCGCCTTATCCTCGCTGTAGCCCTTCAATAAAATCGCAAACTCGTCACCGCCAAAGCGTGCAAACAGGTCGATGGGCACTTCTGCATGCCGAATCCGTTCCACAACCCCTTGG
Source organism: Paenibacillus hexagrammi (assembly GCF_021513275.1). Classification (NCBI taxonomy): domain Bacteria; kingdom Bacillati; phylum Bacillota; class Bacilli; order Caryophanales; family Paenibacillaceae; genus Paenibacillus; species Paenibacillus hexagrammi. The sequence continues at coordinate 4,624,650 of NZ_CP090978.1, forward strand.
AGCAAGAGATCACCCGTATGATGCCCTTGGGAATCATTCACGATTTTGAAATTGTCGAGATCAAAGAATAAGATGCTGATGGGCATTCCGCTCGTCTCCGCTTGCTCGATAGACGACTGAAGAGCGGTTAGGAAGTAAGCGCGATTGGATATTCCCGTCAGCATATCGTGATACGCTATATACGAGAGCTGCTGCTCCGATTCCTGCAGCTTCACCGTAAATTCCTGCAGCTCATGTTCGCCGGCTAATAGTTCTTCGTTCATGGCTGTCAAATCCTCATTGGCTATGCGCAGAGCCTGCGTCCGCTCCTCTACCATGATACTTAGATTGTTCTTCTGCCGTACGATATACAAATAAAACAGCAGCCCCAGCAGCAGGACGCTTAGGTACGAGCAGCGGATCCAGATTATTTGCTCGGCAATACGCTTCAAACTGTTCTCGGGAGGCAGTGCTGCGAGCTCCCATACTTCATCATGGGCAAGCACGATTGTAGAGTACATCGGATGCTGCTCAAAGATATGCTTATCCCCGTAAAATGCTTCAAGCCCCATCACTCTGATGGCAAGCTGCAAATCGCTTTTACTCTTTTCTTTAATTCCTGATTCCTTCAGCAAATGGTCCATGTCTAGTCCCACGGAAACAAATCCCCAGAACATCCCGTCTTGATAAATCGCTTTTCTGGCCACCAACCCGTTATTCCCCTGCAACAGCTTAAAAGGACCGTTAAGTGTCATTTCTTTCGTTTGAAGCGCACGCTGAATCTGCAGTTGAACATCTTGACGATCATCCTGAAGCAAATTCCAATTGACAAAGTTTTCATTCCCGCTCAGCGGATATACAAATTTGGCTATACCATGCGGAGCAATAATAAGATTAAAGGCGGAACTTTCGACCTCTCCGTATAGGGAAGCCAAAAAATTTTGTACGTCTTCGTCGCTTGAACGGTGAAGCAGATAGTCCGACCTCACGTAAGCCTCAAGCGCTCCCATCAAATTGACATTGCGTTCAATCACCGACTTCAAAGAATTTGCCTCTGAAATCAATTGGGATTCTTCCGATGTTCGCAGTTCTTTCAACAAAGAAGCTTGATAGTCTTTCAGTGTAGCTTCAACGGAAGGAATTAGGGCCAGAAATATTAACGTAACGATCACATAGTGAAATTTCCTCATCACTGCCTGCTCCTACATCATAGTTCTGATGTATTACTTCCCTTCCCCTAGCGGAAATCCCTTTGTTTTTGAACAAGAAAAGAAAAAAATATCGAATTTTGTTGATTTTTTTCTTTTATTCCCGAACGCCCAGAATGTCCCGGACGCGGATCCATTCGCCGCTCAGCTGGACCCGCCCGGATAAGTAATCGGTCTTCTCGATCCTGCCTCTTAAGCTGCGATGTCCGTATTCGCCGTATATGACAAGCTCGACGGGTGTTCCGCCGCTTACGGCAGCGGCAAGCTGCCTCCCGATCTCCTCTTGCTCCTGCTCATCGAGCTCCGGCAGTGCCAGCTTGCCCAGCACTTGGCTTGCCTCCTGGATGCGAAGCTTGTGTTCCGGCAGCATCATTCGAGATGATTCCCATAAGCCGTTGTTTGTCAGTTTTTTGCTCATCATCGATAATGACCTCCAATCTTCTTGGCTCTGTCCGCCGCTTGCCCGGCCGAAGTGGCCGACACAGCCCGAACAATCGCCGTTTCACCGAACCTTCGTTTCAGCTCATCCGTCGTCCGCTCAAGCTCACGGAACCGGTCCCGCTCCTCGAACATCGTAAGCTGGTAGCTCTCCTCGCTCGAAAGCTGCGAGATACCGACAGCCACCTTGCGCACCGGAAGGCCGTCCCAATGCTGCTGGAATAGCTGAACAACGGCCTTGTACACATGATTCGTCACATTCGTAGGATCGGGAATTTTCATCTGCCGGTAAAAGCCTGTAGGCCGGTCGAAATCCGCTCCCTGGCAGCCCACCGATACGACCGAGCCCATGTACTTGAGCGAGCGGCAGCGCAAGCAAACCAGCTCCGAGAGCTCCAGCAGCACCACCTTGATCTCATCCAGCGTTGCGTAATCCCGGGGCAGCGTCATCTGATGGCCGATGCTTTTGGGCGCTTCGCTGTGCGTATAAGGGCTTACGGGGCTGTCATCGATCCCGTTGGCAATGCGCCAGTACAGCTCCGCGTCGATATCGCAATTCTTGCGGAACTTGCGGCGCATCATCTCCTTCAGCTTGCCTAAGGGAGTTTGGGCCAGCGCGCCGATCGTCGGAAGACCCATCGTATGAAAGTGTGCCATCATCCGGCTTCCGACCATAAACAGCTTGCCGATGTCCAGCGGCCACAGCTTCTGGGTCATTCCCTCCTTCGTCAGCGTGAATAAGCCGGAATCCGACTTCTTGGCAAAATTATCGCAGGCCATCTTGGCTGTCACCTTGGAGAAGCTGATGCCCAGCCTCGTTTTGACCCGCGTCTCGTTCCATACCCGCTCCTGAATTGCTGCGGCAATCGTCAATGGGTCCCCAAAGATGCGCTGGGATCCGGTCACGTCGATAAATTGCTCATCGATGGAGTACGGCTCCACGAGATCGGAATAGCTTCTGTATATCTCCGTGATCTGCATCGAGATCTCAATATAAGTTTGCATGCGCGGCTTAATCACGATCAGATCGGGACACTTGGCGATCGCCTCGCCCACCCGCTCCGCCGTCGTCACGCCGTACTTCTTGGCCATCGGGCATGCCGCTAGCACAATGCCGCTGCGCCGTTCCGGATCACCGGCCACAACAAGCGGCTTGTTGGCATATTGCGGGTTAGCCGCCTTTTCCACACTGGCATAAAAGGATTGGCAATCCGCCAGCATAATGACACGCTGATGTTGATTACCCATGCCGGCTCACCCGCTTGTCAGCTTCACGTTCATATAGTGACTCGCCTTGGTCAGTACCTCGGTACGCAAAATGTCCCAAAGCAGCGTAATATGATGCGTATATCCGCGGCACAAATAATCGGCATCAATACCGGTGTCCGTCCGCTTTTCCGGAAACAGCTTGATTCCCCGCTCCCTGAGCGCTCTCTTCAGCGCATAATGCTCTTGAAAGATCTGGCCCTGCACCTGTTCCAAGCTGTGAACAAGCAGCAAATCCAGCTTGAATCCCGATTGGTTCGCCAAATGAATATCGTCCTGAATGTAGTCCATCATAATGGGCAAAATAAGCGCTTCTTTTACCATCTGCAATTCATCCTTACTCAGCAATGGCGCATTCACCTATCATCAGCCTCCCGCACCCGGTAAAAATAAGAACACAAGTTCGTATTCTTTGTATTGCCTATTATATACCCAAGACGTACGTCGTATGCAAGAGGCGAATATGGAATTCAAAAAATTAACAAAAAGGAAAAAGATCGGGCCTTTTTGGGTCCGATCTTAAGGGGTAAGGCCATATAAATCCGCATGAACAAGCATCAAGATATCAAAAGATCAAGCGTAGCAAGAACACAAAGTATATCAAGCAACAAGCAGCCGCTGACCGGAATCATACCGTTATGTGGGAAGATCCCCTTTACAGCTTCCAATCCAGCCCGGGGGCTATCATCTTCACCACCGCCAGCTGCCTCAGCTTGTCGATCAAGTGCTGCTGAATGGCCTTCATGTGGTCATCCTTGGAAAATACATAATCCTATTACTAATACAAAAATCCCATAAATAATCACTGATTTCTTCACTACTGATCTCATAATAATTTCCTTTTCCTAGTTGTTAATATATACACAAGAACTTTGCTAACAAGTTACTCACGTCTCTCTTCCCGCACTGGCCTCACGTGTTGAGGAATGTCGCGTTTATCTATGGGGACGTATTCAACATTAAAGGATCCACGATAACCAAATAGCGGTCCGAAAAATTTGTTTTTCACTTGCACATTAATTTGGAACTTTCCTTTTTCATCATCGTACCACTCGCAGACATCAGCATAACCGGAGAATATCATTGGAAACCGAAAGCCTAGAATCCCCTCATAAAAAAATTGTTTCCCAGAACGTAGCCCCATTCCGCCATTCTCCGCAACAAACATATCGATTTCCACTGCCAAATGCTGGTGAGTACCTAAATAATCAATAATTTTATGTCGTTTTTCACTGTAAATCATCGTAGCATCAAAACGTCTGACTCGGTTTGGAAATTGATATGTTCGAATCCAAGTAACAGTCTCTCGCCCAAAGCTATCCCTGTATGCGTAATTCTCGATCGTGAAAGGAATATGCTTACCTCTCTGAGGAAAAAGGATGTTTCGCCAAGTACCTAGTGCCAGAAACGGAATTGTAAACCATTTACCATACCAAACATGTTCCATAACTCCTTTTCCAATAGAAGCTATTTGATTTTCGCTTCCGAAGCTAAATCTTTTTTGGATCTGAGGGTGGAGCTTGGCAAAATCTTCACCGAGGGCTTTTTCGTAGATTGAGGTCATGTTTGGTTACCCTTTTCAGGTGAATTTCGGAGACATCTTTCAGCAATCGGAAGCTCTGTTGCGTTTAGTAGACTGGTTATCGATAAAGCTATCATCGCTATATTCAGAGTAATTGGATTAAAAGGCGCTATATAGGTCGCTGGATGTGATGCCGCACTTAATCCAAGAAGAATTAAAACCATGATATTCAATTTATGCAGTCTTCTTCGCCTTTTGCCGCTCAAAATAAGAAACAAGATTCCGATTACAATTTCTCCTAATCCCATTAAAGTCAGGAGTGGTCTTCCGTAATCGGCAATACCTGCAATACTCCTTAAAATGTCCATTTCCCCCGAATCCGGAACTAACAGCTTTGGCACAAGTCCTTGATACACCCAAATGCTGAATAAGCTTGTTGTTATCATAACCTCCGAAATAGAACGCCTGATCAATACAGATGGAGAGACCCCCTGCTCAAGCCAAAGACGCAAACAGTCAAAACTCCATGCTGTCGCCCACCCCATTATCGGTCGGAATATGAATCTATCGATCCATATGCCAAATGCGCCAAAACGAGTTCTGTAATCATATCTTGTTAAGAAACGGATTCCATCAACTGTAGGCACATAACGCCAAAAGCCAGCTCCTTCAGATATTAGCGAAATGGGATTAGATGAACTGAATTTCAGGGTAGAGGTCATAATGCCGTCTTTCTCTTTGTTACCTACCGATTCGCCTTCTCCCGCAATACAAAGCCCAAAACCGATATTGGTTTTATATAAAAAGCGTTGGGGATGTTCTTCATTGGATTTGGGAATATATGTAATCTCTGAGAACCTTAAGTCCCATTGTTGATGCAAATTAGGTGTTTGCGTATATGTCCACAATGTTTCCATTGGTACCTTCATAAGAATTTCTACATAAATGGGTTTTCTATTGATCATGACTACCTCCTGTTTCCACATTATTTCGATAAATTCCAACTAACTCCTTCTTAATCTGAAAGTAGAAGGAACTGCTACGTTACTCTGCTTGTTCGTCAATGAAAAAGGGAGCAGCTGCCAGCCGTGGCGATCTGCTCCCTAGATTTGAAGCACAAAGTTCATTTCGAGATTCGCATCTAATGCCAAACATGCAATTAAAAGCATCAGAAGCACTAGAAAACCTACTGAAAAAGCCTACTGTATCCTAAGAGCCCTTGTGTCCGCCGACCAGAAACCGCCCAATCTGTGATTTGAGCCCGACTTTTCACTTACAATGGTACAGAGATCGCCCATACGGTAAGCATTTCCTTTCCCCAAACAAAAAAAGGGGACCTAACCAACGGGGTCAGGTCCAAGAGTTTATATTTAAAAGGGGTCTTGTAAGTAATCATACCCCATGATTGTTAACTGAGCGTAACGGCAATGTTCCAATTGTGTTACAAAATATTTCTATAAAATGAACTCCTGCCTATGGGGCGCTCCGTACGTAGAGAACCGCAACAATTTTTAGGCGATTGAGCATACTAGGCCTGTACAGCCAAAGTATTCCCCATACTGATTACAGGAGATTACCCCTATTTATGAATGAAGAATGGATTGTGAAGCAGATCGAGGAAAAGGCGCTGCCGCTGGAATCCGCAGAGTCCTTGAATGTTTTGATCGATGCCGTGCAGGATAAGCACTACGTTCTTTTGGGCGAGGCGAGCCATGGAACATCGGAGTTTTATAAATGGCGGATGGAGCTGAGCCGTAAGCTGATTGAGACGAAAGGTTTCCAGTTCATCGCCGTGGAAGGCGACTGGCCGGCATGTTATGAGGTCAACCGTTATATCAAGCAGTATCCCGGTGCCAAGAGCACGGCTCGCGAGGCGCTTGAAGCGTTTGACCGTTGGCCGACGTGGATGTGGGCCAATGAAGAGACGCAGGAGCTGGTGGAATGGCTGAGACAGTATAACACCGGGAAGCCTCCAGAGCAGCAGGTCGGATTTTACGGCCTGGATGTGTATTCGCTCTGGGAGTCCATAGAGGAAATCGAACGCTATCTAGCGGAAAAGGGAACGCCGGAGCAGCTGGCGATGGCGCGGGAAGCTTTTGAATGCTTCGAGTCCTACGAGCGGGAGGGCCAGTACTACGGCGTGTCGGCAGCTTTTTACGGAGAAAGCTGCAAGGATGAGGTCGTGAAGCTGCTGCGCGAGCTTCACGATAAGCGCGTGCGGCTCGGCAGCCACGACCGCGAAGCGGCGCTCAGCGCGGAGCTGAATGCGCTGACAGCGGTCCATGCGGAGGACTACTACCGCACGATGGTGCAGCATGACGCGGAGTCGTGGAACATCCGCGACCGCCACATGGTCAGCGCGCTCCAGCGGCTGACCGACTTCCACGGCCCAGACGCCAAGGCGATCGTCTGGGCGCATAACACGCACGTGGGCGACGCCCGTGCGACGGACATGCTGGCCGACGGCATGGTCAACGTCGGCCAGCTCGTGCGCGAAGCGCACGGTGAAGCCGATGTGCTCGTCATCGGCTTCGGCACGTACCGCGGCACGGTCATTGCCGCGACGAGCTGGGGCGCGCCGCTGGCGACGATGCAGGTGCCGCCCGCTCAGCGCGGCAGCTGGGAGGAGCTCCTGCACCGTGCAGGCGCGCGCGACCGGATCCTCCTGCTGGACAAGGAGGATCCGATGCTGGGACACGAGACGCTCGGTCATCGTGCCATCGGTGTCGTCTACCGCGCGGCATACGAGCGCGGCAACTACGTGCCGACCGTCGTGGCGCGGCGCTACGACGCCTTCATCTACATCGACGAGAGCCATGCGCTTCGTCCGCTGCATATACAAAAAGTGCTTGTGTGAGTTCTCACACAAGCACTTTTTTCATTCTAGCAGTCTGTCGGGCGGAGTAATGACCGCTTATACCTTCGACTGCATCCATCGGACAGACTCCTAGCACTTAAACGTCTGCGTGCCCTGCTTCAGGCTCTCTGCCATGCTGTGCAGCGAACCGGCATAGGCGCTCATTCGCGCTAACGATGCTGCCGGCTGCTCCAGCGAAGCGGCCGCATCCTGTGTGGCTGCCGAGGAATGAAGAACCAAATGACTTCCGACGTTATTCGAGAGATCCCCTTCATTTTCAGAACAGCTCCGTTATTGCGTGCTAGGTACCCTCTCCAAATAGTTTCATAATGGCAGGCGGAAGCGCAAACTGCTGCTTATTTATGACAATCTCATGGCTCTGCACCTCGGCGGCCTCTGCCTGAACCTCTTTAATATCAGATATCTCTTTATGCAGCCGCTCCATTTGGCGATCCAGCGCAGAAGCGGAATCCGCAGCTTCCCTCAGCTCCCGCAGCAGCTGATCCGGCACTTCCGCGTTATATTTGTAATAAATTTTGTGCTCCAGGCTGGCCCAGAAATCCATGGCAATCGTACGGATCTGAACTTCTACACATACGTATTCGCGTCCATCCGACATAAAGACAGGAACTTCCATAAGCAGATGAAGGCTTTGATAGCCGTTCGCTTTTTGGTGCTTGATGTAATCCTTCTCTTCCACGATTCTCAAATCCGTCTGCTTCTCCAGCATGTCCTTAATTTGATAAATATCGGTGATAAACGAACAAGTAATCCGCAGACCCGCGATATCCTTGATGTTTTCCCGGATGTTGGGCATTGAAATTTCGTAGCCTTTGCGCATCATCTTGTTGATAATGCTTTCCGGTGATTTCAAGCGTGACTTCGTATTTTCAATCGGATTGTATTCATGCAGAAACTCGAATTCCTCCATCAGAATTTCAATCCGGGTCTCCATCTCGGCCAAAGCAAATTTATACATCATCATAAATCGAGTTAACTCGTATTTGAACTGTTTCAATTGAGCCATTGGGTGCTGGTCCATCTTATTCTCCCTCCACTACCGCTTTGCTTCCCGCATAGCTACATTGTATACGTTAGCGCTGCCGCATTGCAAAACTGACGAGGAGCTTATATGCTTCGGCCGAATCAACACATGTGTTTGAACACATGCAGCTGCATTCGGTCTCGTCCGCGCAAAAAAAAGGAACCCAGGCAACGGTGCCCAGGTTCAAATGTTTTATATAAAAAGGGGGTCATGTAAGTAGTATAGCCCATCGATGTTAAGCGCTTGTATCAGAAATATTCCAATTGTGTTACAGAATGCTTCGCTATTTATACGCCTTTCGTTAGCCATGCAATGACCCAAGCGATTTCCTTCAGATTGCCGTCAGGAATAATTAACCAAGATATAAATGGGAGGTAAAGAGAGCGAAAGAGCAGAATGATATGTACCGTGACAGCATAACAACTTCAGCGGAGGTCAACAACATGAAACGTTTTTTTGCCATGTCCTTTTTCTCGAAAAATCTTCTTTTCACGTCGTTCAACATTGTTCTGATCGGGGCCGTGCTCATCGTCTCCAGTTACTTTTTGCAGAAAGATATTTTGGTCAGCCAGCTTCAAAACCAAATTAAAACCGTCACAGGAAATTGGGCGGCACAAATTGACTCCAAGCAGGTCATGCAGGCTAAAGAAGAAAAGGACTATCAAGGTCCCGTCCAAGCAGAAATCCGCAAGCAGCTTGATCTTGTCAGCCAATACAATCCAAGCGTCGCCCAGGCCTATATTTTCGGGACAGAGCTTCAAGACGGCAATAAAACGTCCATTATCGCAATGCCAACTCACGTTGCTGAAGAGCTTACGGAAGCGAAGCTCATGGCAGGCGATCTTTATGAACAGCCGGTTGTCGTAGCAAATATGTTGAAGCGGTTGCTAGCGACAGGAACTCCGACGCTGACAGACTACTATCAAGACGATTACGGGATTTGGACGACCATCGCCTATCCGATTAAAGATACAAACGGAAAAATTTATGCTTATTACGCGGTCGATATAGACGCAAAGGCGATTCCTGAAGGCCTACATAAGCTGCTGATCTACGGCATCTCTTTGCTCGCCGGCTTTTTGATCATCATCCTGACCTTTCAAATCATCGTCATTCGAAGATCGTTCCAACCGATCAAAGCCTTGATCCATGGCATTGACGAAGTAAGCCAAGGGCACCTGGACATCAGAATTCCAACTGGCAAAAATGATCTTGGCAGAGTGAATGAGAAATTTAACGAGATGGTGTCCAATATGAATGCAACGATTGTAAGCATTCAAGAGGCCTCTCATCAGCTTGCGGCCTCGGCTAAAGAGCTCAACCTATCATCCAATCGGAATAACGAGCATGCCGAAGTCATCAACAGCAGTGTGAAAGAAATTGCGAAAAGTATTCAGTACCAGGAAAATTCGAGCTTCGAGAGCTCACGTGCCATCTCCGACATGGCTGAAGTTGTGCAGACGGTCGCGCATAGCTCCTCGTCTGTGGCGGTTGAAGCGCAGGCTGTCGAGCAGATTTCGGAAAAAGGCGATACGGTGGTCAAAAACATGACCGGTCAAATGCAGCAAATCAACCAATTTGTCGGCAATTTGTCTCAATCTGTTACGATTCTGGACCGCCGCTCCCAAGAAATTGGAAACATCCTCAGTATGATTACGGGTATCGCGAACCAGACGAACCTCCTCGCACTCAATGCAGCCATTGAAGCTGCTCGTGTCGGCGAGCACGGACGCGGCTTTGCGGTAGTCGCATCTGAAGTTCGTAAGCTGGCTGAGCAATCGCAGCAGTCGGCCAAACAAATTGAGGAACTGATCAAAGAAATTCAACATGAGATCGGTCAGACGACCGATGCGATGCAGAGCGGCAAACAGGTTGTTGAACAAGGGATGTCGGTCGCCAGTGAAACAGGACGCCTGTTTGGGGATATTTTGGAGGCTATTCAGAAGGTGTCGCAGCGCATCCATGAAGTATCGACGGCAGCCCAAGATATGTCGGCTGGCACGGAGCAAATCGCTGCATCGGCGGAAGAGCTTACTCATTCCGCCAAGTCCACAGCTTCGAATGCAACTGAAATGACACGCTCAATTGACGAACAGAAGCAGTCCGTAGAAGAAATTGCCCGCTCGACGCATCAATTATCATCAACTGCGGATGAATTAAAGCAGCTTACTGCACAATTTCGTGTAAAGAAGGAACAACCATGATTCCGCAGCAGAATACTTCCAAACAACAGGATGCTACCCAAAGTTTCAGCAGTATGAGTGAAAGATATCCGCTCACGCTGCCTCTAGATTTCCCAAGCCAACAGCGCACGCATCGTGTCGCTACGTATAAAGAAAGCTGGGGTCAGAAGTTTGCGAGCAACTTCTTCATCAGGCTGAAAGTGCACCCGGCCGACAAACGGCGATTCACTTTGCCACGTTTGCCGCATGGCTGTATCGGATGACGGGTGAGGATGAAATCGGCTTCCTCGGCATCACTGAATACGGAGAGTCTGTACCGATTGCCGTTTCCTTCGAAAAGGGGCTTACCTTTGATAGGCTGATTGATGCGGTCAAGCTTCAACTGGCTGCTCGAAACCAAGGTGCTCTAGCGCTGGAAAATGAAGATTTGATCTTCAATTGCGGTTCTGTACTGCTGGAACAGGAGAAGCCGCTGCTTATTTGGCAGTGGCATCACGCGGACAACTTTGCGGAGATTCAGGTTAACTACGATGAAAGCGTCTTTCTCCAGACTACGCTGGATCGATTTACCGCTGCTTATCTGAAGCTGCTGCATGCAGCTTTATTCCGCAGCGCGACTTCGATCGGAGCGGTCGATATTATGACGGACGACGATCTAAGGCTCTATAAGGAGATCAATCATACCGAAGCCGATTATCCGAAGGATGCAACCTTCCACGGTATGTTTGAACGGTCAGCGGCAAGGTTTGGCGACCGTCCTGCCGTCTCTTCGCAGCAAGGCTGCTACACCTACGAGGAGCTGAACGCTCGGGCAAACCGTCTCGCGCACAAGCTGCTGCAGCTTGGACTGCGCAAAGGCCAATTTGTTGCTTTGTATATGGAGCGCAGCATCGAAACGGTTGTTAGTCTACTCGCTGTCATGAAAGCGGGCGGCGCCTATGTGCCCGTTGATCCGGAACATCCAGAGGAACGCGTGCGCTATATTTTGGAGGATACAAGGGCTCCGATCGTTCTTGCTAACGCGGAATCCTTGAGCAAAGCACATGCGCTTTCAAATTCGGTCACTACGATTAGGGACATGATTGCGGTTGATTCAGACTTGGAGGATTATCCTGCGCATAACCCGGACGTGGGCATCGCACCGAGTGAGCTGGCTTACGTGATTTATACATCCGGCTCAACCGGCAAGCCCAAAGGGACGATGCTCGCGCATGAGGGCGTTGTCAATATGGGGAGTGTCATTGGCAGCGAATTTGCCATGAATGAATACGATGTTTTGCCGCAATATGCCACTTACAGCTTCGATGCCTCGGTCTGGGATACCGTGGCTGCGCTGTTCCACGGCGCTCATTTGTATCTCTTATCCCGGGAGGAACGCGTTTCGGTGGAAGCCTTCGCCAGTGCGGTTGAACGGACAGGCACAACAAAAATTGCCATTCTTCCTACTGTGTTCTTCAACCAGCTGATTTCCTATTTGTCCGACAGCGGATATCGAAAGCTAGAGAAGGTCCAGCTTGTCATGGTAGGCGGAGAAGCTCTTAACGGTGAACTCGTCCGTGCTTTTCAGCGGAGATTCGGTAAGCGGATTGACATTTATAATCTGTACGGTCCAACCGAGTGTACGGTGGTTGCGACGATGCACAAGGTTGTTGGTGATGTGCCCGAGCAGGTGGCCCAGATTCCCATTGGCCGTCCTTTACGCAATTATCGGGTGTATATTACCAATGAGGAAGGCCAGCTTTGTCCGGTCAATGTGCCCGGGGAGCTGTATATTGCAACAATAGGCATGGCAAAGGGGTATCTGAACCAGCCGGAGAAAACGGCGGCAGCCTTCATCGACAGTCCTTTTAACCCCGGGGAAAACGTATACCGCTCCGGCGACATCGTCAAGCTGCTGAGTGACGGTTCGATCGAATATGTAGGACGGCGTGACCATCAGGTGAAAATTCGCGGACACCGCATTGAGATCGGAGCGATCGAAGATGCGTTCACACAATTCCCGGATATCAGAGATGCAGCCGTCATTCCTCGTAAGGACGAAGAGGGACACACCATGCTGATCGGATTCTTCACGTCAAAAGATGGCGGCCCGATCCAAGATGGGGCGATTAAAGAATATTTGGGCAGCAAGCTGCCCAGCTATTATGTGCCGAGATGGATCCGTCAAATCGACGTGATGCCCCTGTCTCCGACTGGAAAAGTAGACCGCAAACAGCTTGCAACCTATGACTATGCAAATGACAGCATGGACCCTGTTGTTGATGCCAAGCCTTTGAGCGAAACCGAACAGAAAATCGCGCAGCTTTGGAAAAAATTGCTGAAGCTCGGGCATGTAGCCGAAAGCGACGATTTCTTCGAATTAGGCGGCGATTCGCTGAATGTCATTCAGATGCAAGTTTATTTAAAGCCGGAATATCCGCAGCTGACGCTCGGCAATTTATTTGAATATACAACGTTGACACGACTTGCCCAGCATCTTGATGAACTCCAGAACGCGGAGGAACATAGCCATGAAGCCCGCGAAGACGAAATGAGCATAGATGATCGAAAGCCCCATCCTTCTTCGGCATGGGACGGAGAGAACTTCCGTGAGCTTATCGAACATCCCTTAGAATTCGGCATGGAATCGGTAAGGAAGCTCTCCTACGCCGAACCTCGTCATGTACTTCTTACAGGCGGGACGGGCTTTCTGGGATCACGCATTTTGTATGACCTCTTAAGAATGAGCAGAAACACGGTTATCTATGCTTTGGTGCGGGGGTCTCAACCGGGAGTTGGAGCGCAGCGCCTTTTGGAAATCATGCACCACTACTTCGGCAGTGAAGTGCTGGAGCTGATGAATGACCGGGTGATCATGATCGAAGGTAATCTGGATCGCGATGAGCTGTGTGAGCGGAGTCAGGATTATGAGATGCTGGTCCAACATATCGACGCCATTATTCATGCGGCTGCCGACGTCAGGCATTTTGGTGATCGCCGCAAATTTGAACGGACTAATATTGCCGGAACGGCCGCTTTGCTCAAGCTGGCTGCAGCAAAACCGGGTGTCCGCTTCCATTATATTTCAACGATAGGCATCCCTGAGGAATTGGCTGAGCTGGGGCTGTGGGATCAAGCACTTCAGCACGAACGGATTCCTGAAGAGCTTCATGTGAAAGGTGTATATACGGAAAGCAAATTGGAAGCGGAAAAAATGGTGCTTGCCGCTGCCGACGAGGGGCTGGCCGTTACGATTTACAGACCCGGCAATTTAACCTGCGATTCATTGACAGGAAGCTTTCAACGCAATATCGACGGAAATGCTTTCTATCGGATGCTGAAAGCCATGCTTCTTCTCGAGCGTGCACCGCGCGCACGATGGAAGGTCGATTTCACCCCTATCGATTACGCGGGACAAGCGATCACTGTACTCGCGCTTAAGCCGGATACCGTAGGCCGTATGTTCCATATCTGCAATCCGAATCCGCTTTTCTACGATGAATTGTTAGGTATGATCAATCAGCTTGGATACATGGTGGATCTTGTTGATCCCGCTGATTATACATCATGGCTGCTCGATCTTCATGAGAACAAGCATCAGGAAGGCCTACAACTAGCCATGGCTTACCTGGAGGGAGACGGTGCCAAAGATTCGCCTTACACATTCGACTCCTCGCAAACGGTTGCTTATTTAAAAGGAACAGGGGTTACCTGTCCTGTGATTGATCTTGCTTTTATACGGCGGATGTTTGAGGAAGCAGTGTCCCAGGGGTACTTCCATGCTGTCAGGGAAATGCTGGACGTCTAAGAACGGATCGTCGGCACAAGGCGGATTTCGATCAACGGTCCTTGGATCGTAGAGGGACGATGGGATGGGGATAAAATACCTCTTTCGGGTTATTATAACGAGCTTCATGACCATGTTAAACTAGCTGTATCTCACCGAAGGAGGCTATGTCTATATGTCCGAGGATCAAAAAACAGTCCAACAGGAAGAAACCCAGGCAGAAAGTCAGGAAATTGAGTTACAGGATCTTGAGCAAGAATTATCGGAAAAAGAACTGGACGGAGTCCAGGGCGGACGCGGCAGACAGAGACGGCGTGGAGCATAGAAAAGCAGGAACCCTTTTTCAAAGTGTCGATAAAATCCGTTGGATTTTTCGGCACTTTTATTTCAATATCCGATTTTCTGCCTAAAGGACCTAATCAGGGACCTAAAATGCTCATTCTCCAAGCACCCATATGTAATCATCCAGCATTCGATCCACTGCCTCCCCAATAAGTAAGGTTAATTCGGCCAAGGAACCTGACTCATCGGCAGAACGAAGGGCTTCATAGTACTTGGCACGATCCTGCTGACGAATCACGGCAGGGGGATAGCCATGCTGAGCTAGAATCAAATTCATAAGCAAGCGGGCCGTCCGCCCATTACCATCAATAATCCCATTTATCTCCGTAAAAATTATTGTACATAATGTGAAAATTACATCATAACTGTTTTTAATTCTGTGTATCAGGTTATTGAATAGATATGTACATAAAATATTTATTGAACATATTAAAGGATACCCCTTGTAAATTGTCCCTTAACTTCATCTTGCTGCACTGTTAAACCAAGAATCCCTTACTCTGAAGGAGTGATTCTCCACCTAAGTGTCTCTTGTCCGACATTGATCTTTCTCGATCCTATTTTACTTATTGCTATTAATCCAACTCCATAGTGACGTTGAATAAACGTCCCAGTTAGTTATTCCATAATAACTTCTAATAGATCTTTTCAACTGATTTTAGGATGTCGTAACCACAAACATCAGTGACATTTCAGCCCATTCCATTAGTCGATATGTAATCTACACCTGATCCGGCTTTGCTGATTTTTTCCGCCCGGTATAAGTTCTGCAGAACTCGATCGAGTCTTCGTATACCGCTAGGATGCGTTTCCACCCTTCGCAGGTATTCCACCAGTTCGAGGGCATCAGGGATATACCCTCCGCGAATAACCGAAAGCACCGTATACAACGATAAGCGGATGTTCCCAGGAATATCACCTCTTGCTAGTAGCTCCCTGATAATTAAAAGCCCTACTCCCGGCATCTTGTGGCAGATCGGTGTCAGCAGTGATACTTTAAACTTCAGCTCTGCTTTGTCTTCCAAACCGAGCGCATGGAAAATCTCAATGGTTTTTTCTATGGAAGCGGACAACAGCAATAAAATCAACTGCGCGAGCCGCCGGGAATACACGATCGAGCCCGAATTCAGACCAACGGCGATATAGTCCAGTGCCTTTTTCATGCTTTTGCGGTTCGTGAAGGTATCCGGCGATCTGAGCGAATGCCGCTTGGCAGATGTCTGCAAAAACGTCTCCACTGCAGTACGAGGATCTACATAAAGAAGGCTACTGAACAGGATCGTATTTAACCAGATGCTGATATCCTTATCCATAAACAACTCTTGTATTGCAATCTCCAAGAGTAATGGAAAGTATTTAAGTGGAAAAGCGTGTTCTTTCTTCGATAATTTATAGCTTGGGTAAATTACCCCTGCAAACGGTGACTCGTAAAATTTCTTACCCCATTGATCTTGTTTACGTATTAACTTGTTTTTTGGAACTTCATTAAGCAATCCCTTATCGGACAGAAATGCGTAGAAATTCGTTAAGGTTCTTTCATATAGTTTAACTGTTCCTCGGCTTACCTTCTTTTCGCTTCCTAAATAGTTTAAAAATTTTGTCCCATGTGAAAGCTTTAGATCCGTGAACGCGGTAATATTTAACGCTTTCCTATTTTTTATGATGTAATTCAAAAATCCGATCAGATTGTCAGAGTGTTTTTTCATAGTGGCATACTCACGAAAATAGTACCGGCTAATGATAAATTCTGAAACTGGATGTATAACTTTGACCTCACATCGTATATTGCTATTGTCTTCATCAATTGGATTGCAATGAATTTTTTTAGCCAAGGATATAACCGCAAATTGCTTACGACCACCATTCCAATCAAGCCACATGACATCTGTAAAGAAACGAAATTGATTTATTCGAATAATGTTATTTAAATCAGCATCTAGCACCTTTACACCACCACCCACATCAATTTCTAGTGCTTTACATATAAGGCGTATTGTTCTAGTATTTCTCTATAATTTCTACATCGGAATAATAATCTTAAATCTTGAGTTAAAGGGAGACATTCTTAATGTTAAATAAAAAGATAGTTCGGAATGCTATAAGATGCAGGCATTGCCTAGATGTTATCGAATCTACCAACCTGCATGATTTTAAATATTGTAGTTGTAAAAAAGTAGGGGTAGATGGCGGTTTCGATTATTTAAAACGATTGGGAGAACCAGCAGATTATGAGGAAATGTCAGATTGGACAGAGGAATAGGACAACCTTGGCAGGTTGGTAAAACTTCAGTCTACTAAATTTTAGGACAAGGAAAAATATATACATATTCCAAGAACGTTGGAACTGAAGCTCAAGGAGGCTATGAATATGAAAAGAGACCCTGCCCAGATTTTAATTGAGGTTAATGAAAGATTAACCAAAGAAATGAACGAATTATTTGACGAAATCACTTCTCTTATCAGAATAGCCGACCCAATAAAATTAGTGGAAGATCTATCATCTAGATTAATTATTTTTAATGACTTTCATGGTAACTCAAATTCTTTTTTAACATTGAGTCAGTTGGAGTTTATCTTAGGGTTGCTTCTTAGCCGCGAACAATATGTTGCTAACGAAGAAAAACTAACATTAGATTCTTATCAAATAGCAACTCTAGCCAGTAAAGTTGAGAAATACTTTACTAATTGGACCTTCACTTATCATTATAAAAATCACAATAAAATTCCCAATGATGCTGAAAGTGAAAAAGACCGTTTGATCTCTTCGCTAGTAACTCACCATTCAACTGTGAGAGGCGATACATTCTATGATCAAGAAGGGTATCAACTATTAGCACTCTTCAATCCATTTAAAAAGTGGATGGATGATAACCTAGGTTTTAATATTGAAGATGCAACGATCTTTGTTGATAGGATTACAGATTATTATTCAAATAAATTAGATTGTTTTTTTAATTCGAGTTTACCACCCGATAGTTCTCGAAACTCCATCAGAGTAAATCAAAGATTTCGTAACAAAAACCAAACATATTCTTTAGACCAACTAAGAGGGTTACTGATCTTTCAAGAGTCTAACATCTTGGGTTTAGACGAAAATAATTCAATTAAATTTAATTCTTTTCTTGATTGCTTTTCAGTTGAGTATGGACATTCGTTCAATGAAAACTTTAAGTTCCCCTCTGATACAAACATTTTCAGAGCAAATCCAATTTTTAAATATAAAAATGATCTAATTGTGCCATCCCCTTCAAGTCTAATGTGGGCAATTCAATCAGTTATTGAAGAAAAGATGAAGAATGATTCTAAACAATGGGAAAAATATCAAAAACACAAAGGTAAATATTTAGAATCTGAAGTAGCCTCCGCATTCAAAATTATTTTCCCGAATGCTACTATACATCAATCTCTTTTCTATGAGTCAGTTACAGACGGAGAACTTAAAAAATTTGAAATTGATTGTCTCATTATCTACGATACAAATATTCTATTAATAGAATCAAAAAGTGGCGTGTTTTCTGAAAGTGCACGAAAAGGGGGCATAAGAAGACTTGAACGGATAATTAAGGACAATATTGAGAGTGCATTTGTGCAGGCCCACAGGGCTAGAGACTATATTAATAATAGTGAACTTCCTATTTTTAGAGACCGAAAAGGAAACGAGCTATTACGGATTGAGAAAGCAAATTATTATAGGATATTCTTAGTTAGTATGACACTTCATAATTTCGGTCAAATAGCAACTATGTTGCAAAAATACGGAAAAGCTAGAATGTATAGTTACGATGAATACCCAGTTTCTTTAAATATAAATGATCTAAAAATAATGGCCGAAAGTATTACATCCCCCTCTCATTTTCTACATTACTTGCACAGAAGAGTAAAAATAAATAATCGCGTAAGCGACAAGTCAACAATTGTAACTACCGATGAACTTGACTTGTTTGCACACTACTTTGAAACAAATCTTTTTTATGATAATGAGAATGAATATGACTTAATACATATCCCGGATTATGCTCCAGAATTTAATCAGAGGTATTTACTTAAAACTATGGGTATGCCTGTTCAACCACTCGAGCAGAAACTAAACCCTCAGTTTAAAAAAATTATTTCAGACTTAGAAGATCTTGGACAGTTTGGTTTCACAAATATCATTATTAACCTTCTCGACTTAAGTAATGATGCGAGAGAAAATCTTATAAAGTACTTAGATATAATCTCTAATAAGACACGTGTCGATGGTAAATTCCATGATTTTAGTATGGCTCTTTTCAATAATCCAAATGACCTCAAGTCAGGAGTCGGCATTACACTTACAACAGGTCTACTAAAAGACCGTGAAAAAATGGCTAAACAGTTATTTACACACTGCCAACTAAAGAAAAATCAACAATGTTACTATGAGTGGATAGGTATCGGAAGATATATAGACTCTACTCGTTGGTTCGTAGATGAGGCTACGTATATGAGGTATGAAGAAGAGTATGATGAGCAGCTAGATAGTCTTGCTTCGGAATATTTACGAGGACAAAAGGTAACTATCAATAAAATCCCTAGGAATAGTCCCTGTCCATGTGGTAGTGGTGTAAAATACAAAAAATGTCATGGCAAGTAAGACTTATGATGTCTGATCCTACTGCCTAATCGGCAACACATCGACACTTCCGTCAAAGGTATTACTCCCAGGTTTTCAATAATTTTATCATTGCAATCAAACACAAAGGAGCAGAATATGAGTGAATTCCAAATAAAAAGCCCTGTATTACAAGCAGCGTTCTTTGGTAGCCATTACTGTGAGAACTCAAAGTTAGTTACGAATGGGTATATAAACAATGATAATCATAAAATTGCGAGAGCTTTCTTATCATATTGTAGTGAAATCCTGTTCAATATTCGTAGATTTCCGGGTTTTGAAGAAGATTATAGACTTGTTGAAGGGAACCATTATTTCAAAACATTTAGTATTTTAAATCTAAATGAAATTAATGAAGCTATCAAAGAATTAACAAAATTGTATAATCACACACAAACAAATCTACTTTCACATCCATCAGTTTCAAATGGGAAGATAGTTATAAAAAGATCACTATCTCAGTTTGAAAGAAAACAAGTGTCGAAACAACTTAAAGAAAAAAACAATGTATTGAATATTACACTAATATCATTACATCGTATAAAGATTATGGAGGCCTGTACGAATACGGATCCCCCATCCTTTTAACACGTGAAGTAGATATTGCAGACATACTTATGCATTATGAATTCTTAAGATACCCAAATAACACTTGTTCTGGAGAATCTAAAGAGTACGAGATTTTATTAGTTAATAAAGATCCGTTTGGTAGAGAATATATTGATATCTCTAATTTTATTTTTGATGAGTCAAAATTTTATAATGATGAGGTCAGGGATCATTTTGACTATGGATATTTTGATCAGAACAGATTAGAGAATTTATTTATAAATTTAGAGTCGATAAAAGATACACCATGTCAGAAACCGTTTATTAGAAAATTATTAAAACTTCAAAACATTATTGATACATTAAAGGGACGCTAATCGGGCGGACAATCCTACTACAGAGCTGTTTCCTTACGTGCTTTTACTAAGTACATTTTTGTGTGATACAAACTCGTGAAATAGACAGATCGATTCCTGGAGGAGGATACACGTGGGTAGAATAATTTTTAAATCTGAGGAAGTAGAAAAAAAGTTGCATGAAATATTTTCTTTCTGTCATGAAAATCGTATTGATCTTACAATTGAGTCTATTGAATTAAGTTCATATGAGATTCGAAGACAAGAGGATTTTGATTTAAAACAATTCCTGCAGCAGGAACACTTTGATATGGAAATTTATATTACCGATGATTCAGAAATAAGGATTGGCCTCCAGAGGGTTTTTGAGGATGAAGAAGTTACATTTGGATATTTCTATGAAGCTATGAATACGGCTCTTGTTGGAGAGGTTGTAGAAAATAAGCAGTTTTTAAGTCCACGATTCTTTCTTGTTTATGTGGATTGCGATTTGAATGTATTAGAAAAACTGGATGAACAGGAGTATTCCATTAATCAGCTTTGGGGTGATACTGAAATTGATGTATCCATTGCCCAGGGGTTAACCAGCTTTGGTATTCGACTATCATTAGATGGAAATTATGATAAATATTATCCTCCGGTGGTAAGCGAGGACACATTTATACAAATCAAAACCAACCGTGATTTAGATCTTCGAATATTTGAAGATATTGTTCAATCCTACATTTTTGAGCTGCAAAGTGCTTTCTCTTTGAATCTTCAGCGGGTAACCCGAATTACTGGACTTGAGTACTATGATGATGATGATAGAACAGATTCTCCTAAGAGAACGCAAAAAATGCGGCCGTTATTGAATGGAAAAGGGTAAGCGTCTAATAACCAGGTGTATGGCAAAAGAAAAACCCATGGTTCATGAATAACCACAGGCTCTGCGTTTATGTACAATGTCTTTGAACTTCCGTACTCCATGGAAGGCACGCATCAAGTAGCTCTGGCTGTTGACGAAATGCATTCCCTGGCAGCTGCTGCAACAAATATACTAGATATTTGTACGGGTTCAATCCATTTGCCTTTGCGGTCTCTACGATGCTGTAGATCGCTGCACTTGCGGTTGCCCCCCGTGGACTGCCGCTGAATAACCAATTTTTTCGGCCGACCGTAAAGGGACGAATGCTGTTTTCTGCTAAATTGTTCGAGATCACACAGTTCCCATCTTGTAAGTAATTCATCAACTCTTGCTTATGGTTACGCGCATACTTCAGCGCTTCGCCTAGCTTGGATTTAGGAAGCACCTTGCTTTTGGCCGTTTCTACCCATGACCAAAAAGCATCGAGTACAGGTTTTTCCTGCACCAGACGTTGCTCCTTTCGATCTTCAGTAGTATGTGACTTAAACTGTGACTCCAGCTCGAAAAGCTTGTTGCAATAAGCTACTCCTTCACTAGCAAGCGACTCTTCCGACTGCTTCGCCTCTGGTGGCAACGCCTCAACAAACTTACGTCTAAGATGCGCCCAGCACAGGCAGGATGTCGTCCCTGTTAGATTCGCATAGCCCGAGTAGGCGTCGCTATGTAGATATCCCTTGAATCCTTTCAGGAACGCTTGCGGGTACTTCGCCCCTCGCCCTGGTTGGTACTCAAAGATTCGTATGGGATGCTCACTATGCTGCCCACTGCTGTAGATCCACATGTAAGAGTCAGTCGTGTTCTTCCGTCCCTTCTCATTCATCACCTGCAAGGGCGTTTCATCCGCATGAAGATATCGCTCCCCTACAAGCAACTCATGCAGTCGATTCACCAATGGCTTTAGCCAGTCTCTTGAGGCTGCGATCATCCAATTCGCCATAGTTGCCCGACTCAGATCAAGACCGATGCTCTTCCATTCCTTCTCCTGACGGTACAGGGGCATGCTGTTCACAAACTTCTGGTACATGACCCATGCCACAGAGGAAGCGGAGGCCATTGAATGCTGGATGACCGGCGTAGGCGTCACTGCCTTTTTCATTTGAGGCATGTCCTCTTTCCGACAGGTCCGGCACTCCAAGGTTTCTCTGTAGATATCAATCGCTCGCACGCGGGCAGGGATAAACTCCACTTCCGTGCGCACGAACTCTTCGCCCACCAAGACAAGCTCGCTTTGGCATACGTCACAACAACGGTCCTGTACCTGAAATAGCTGCTTTTCATGCGGAAGATCCTGGAGCAGCTCCGCTCGTTCACCTACATGCTTCTTCCGCTGGTAGCTTTGGATCTGCTCGATGCTTGGCTCCTGTGCAGTGCGTGAAGCTGCTGTCTCTGCCTCATCAAATAAAGACAGCTGCTCCACTCCTATTGGGAGGGAAGCTGTTTTCTCGGAGCTTTTGCCGTACAGCTTCTGCGTTAGAAATTGCACGGTTTCTTGTAGCCGCTTATTCTCTTTTTCCAGGTCGCCGATGCGATGTTCCATTTTTTGGAGCTGTTCCGAGGGGCTCATGAGCTACCGTTCCTTCACTGTTTTCTATGTCTACCATTATACCATAGAAGCAGGTATAAACCCAGATTTCACAAGGGTTTTCGGCACTTTTTTGACTTAGATGGAAGGAGTGAAATCCAGCTTTCTGACAGCTTTCGGCTGATGGATAGATAGCCCCTCCAGCAACCACCGAAACTCCTGTGGCGTAATCGAGCGTACGGCTTCCGCATCCATGGGCCACTGGTATTGACCTGATTCCAGTCGCTTGTATAACAGGACGAAGCCATCACCTTCCCAGTACAAGGCTTTCATTCGATCGCGCTTGCGACCGCAGAACAAAAACAAATGATTCTGAAACGGGTTTAATTGTAGCTGATGTTGCACCACGAGAATAAGACCATCAATGGATTTTCGCATATCCGTATAACCACAAGCAATATACAGTTGATCGGCCTTCGAGATGTCACCGAACATACTGCAGGATGCGAAGCGTCTGTTCGAGAAGTAAGGTAGACGCATGCTGATGAATTTCGATCGTAACGGCATCCGTACGAAGGATGATCGCCGCTTGTTCATGACTTGCTTCGGAACGCGGAGGGTTCGCCCGCAAAGATGGAGGGACTGAAACCAGTGTTGGTTCATTCGGAGATGAGGAGGCAGGAAGGGATTCACAAGCAGCTTCACGGATCTTTCGAAGCCAGTAATAGTAGCTTTTCACGCTGACATCGTGCTCGGCACACCATCGAACCACGGTCTGACCACTGGAACGGCAGTCACGAACAATCTCGGTCCACTGCTGAAGCCGATAGCGATTCCTCATTTCTAGAGTTTGCAATTGGACACACTCCCATTAGAGTTTTTCGAGTAGAGTCGAAAAACTCCAACGACTTACTCTAAAGGAATTGTCTCAAAATCTAGACTGCCTTGGAATACACCTTCTTGTTAGACGCTTACGGAAAAGGGATCTCTACAGTGCTCGAGATCTATAATTCATGTAACGAAGTCGAAGATAATGAATATCGCATTCTGAATTACACGAAGGTAATTGAGTTTGTCTCCCAAACAGTATTACGAAAAGAAATGCTGGAATCCATAATGAAGAAGTTGTATAGCCCTAAGGTTCTTCAGCCCGATGCAACTTACATGCTGGAGTTAGAACAGCTGTATGATGAGCATCGTAATAATAAAAAGGATCATCAGGCAATTAAATTAACGGTAGAAACTTGTTGTGATCTCACTGACATTATTGATATTGCTCCCGTTTTTTTGAAAAAATTAGTGAAATAAAAAAGAAAGGGGACAATAAAGAATTACGTTCTGCGTGTCTCGAAGAACTGGCTAGTGCTATCTCAGACACTCGTAATATGATTGCTCATGCCAAGACTAACTACAGACTAAAGGGGAGGGAATGCCCTGAAGACCAACTAGGTGAATTTGCCGGATGTTTGAAGGTAGTTGCAACCCAAGCAATTCGTTGGTTCGCAAGACAGCATGAAGATAGCAGAATTGTGTAACATGCATAAATGTAAACGTCAAACAGCCCCCCACCTTGTCTTTGAGAGGAGTATTGACGCTTACGCTTATGTCTTCCCGACAAAAACAAAGGGATGCCCCTTTGGCAGCCCTTTGACAGAGAAACCAATTTTCGTTCAACGAAAGATTTCGACTGAGGAATCCCTGGATGTTTGGAGTAAAATCCCATAGAGCTCCTTATGTGGGGGCGTTTCCGTTTTTTAGTAATTACGTTGATCAATCAAAGCTTTGGTAGTATCGCATATATTGTCATAATGCAGAAGTCGTATTTTCTGCTCTTCAAGGTGTTCCCGCCGAATTCTACGGGTTGTTTCGTTTAAATCTTCCCGTCTTCCAGCGACAACCACGTAGTTAAACCGAGTTGTATCTAATATATAGAACTCGTCAGGTAATTGCATGTCAGGGTGCTTGTATTTTTTTAATTCATGGGTAAATGCCGCGTAGTTTCCCTGCAACAATACTTTCCAATCTTTTGTTTGTTTAATCCCCTTTCTAAAAGCTGCTCCAAGCTCGCCATCAGCAAGTGTAATTAGCTTATCTGGATGCTCTAGCTCTACGAATATAAAAGAGTACCCATCTGAATTTTGCCCTATCAACAAATAATCCACTTTAAATGTTGCGCTAAGTTGGAATTCAGGGAAGATAAAAGCATCGTGGTGTCCAAAGTCGTAATAATTAAAAATGGAACCGATTATGTAGTAGGCATTAGCGTCCTTAATGTACCTAGCAACGTCACGTTCATCTTTAATCGAACCATCGTCCAATTTGGTAAGGAACTTATCTACGACAGATTCAATTTCCTCCCGTTTATCTAAGTCGACGATGTCTAAATAGTTGTTCGGGAATAGGCTTTTAAAGTGTCTAGCAGCTTTGGGGTATTCCCTGAATAAGCTTTTTCTAACATCGAGCTCACCAAGCTTACGGACTTTTTCTCTCTCTAAAACTTGATCGTATTCGCTCTTTTCTTCACTCGTTAGTACGGTATAATCCCTATCAAATAATTTCATGTGCAAATTCGCCTTCTTCCTGATTTATAAGTACATTTTATTTTATTGGGATCAATTAAACGTTCGATTTGGATCTACCAAAAGTATCATAAAAAACAATAATATCTTCCCTAACCCAGCTAGGGCTTTCGTCCGTCCCTACACTATAGTAAGAGCTTGAGAAGCAATGCGGCTTGCTGGGCGCGAATCTCTCCTCTTTCTCTCAGATCCCCAGGTCGAGATTATGTTTTCAATGAAAAACATGTTAATGTTAGTGTAGATGTATATTAATCGAAGGAGCGTTTAACTATGCAAGATTATTCCTTAGACCTAGCATCGGAACGTATTAAACACCCTAAAACGAAAGAATATTTTCGTGAGGTTATGAGTTCATATGCGATTGGGAATTTTAGATCTGCGGTTCTTTCTCTCTATGCGGTCGTTATTTCTGATCTTGTATTTAAACTAAAGGACCAGGTGGAGCGTGAAAATGATCCCGGTGCGATGAGAATCTTACAAGAGGTGGAGGCAGATAAGAAGAGAGACGTCACATCCTCCAGATGGGAGATGATGCTGGTTGACAAGATATCCCAGGAAACCAAGCTCCTCGAGCTATCGGACAAGGCGAATATTGAATATCTAAAGGACCATCGCAATTTATCCGCGCACCCCAATATTCTTGATACGGAAGACAATGTGCTGTTTACGCCGAATAAAGAGACTGTTCGAGCGCATATTCGCAACATGCTCGAGGGGGTGCTGACGAAGTCCTCCGCTCATACGGCCAAGTTGGTTGATCTGATTATCACGAAACTGCCTCAGATTTATGACCTTGCTGACGATGAGTCTGAGTACGATCGAATGTTTATGAAGCGGTACTTAGGCGAAATGAATGAGAAAGCCGTGGTAAGCCTGTTTAAAAAACTCTGGAAATTCACTTATAGACTGGATGACAAGGACTGTGAGGACAATAGGGATGTAAATGCCCGAACAATTGAGTTAATTAATCGAATGTACCCTGATCTAGTCATTAAGTGTTTGACGGATGACCCGGCGTACTATAGCCAGGTTTCACTAGATAAAGAACAACTAAATAAAATTATTGATTTGTTTAATCAATCTCCGCGACTATTTACCCTTCTTGATGAAGATGTACAGAAGCAAATGGATGCGGAGATTAAGAGAAATAGTTCTCGTTATGTCCGTTCATGGTTCCTCAGTGGGAGTCCGGAGGATCACCTTATTAGTGCAACACAGTACTTACGTTCTCGCAATTTTAGTAACATTTCCCTTCATAAATTCGGAGAACTTGCAAGGCAGGTCAATAAGATGGATGACTATCGGAAAATGCTCATTAAATATTTTTCAAATGCCGGTAGTTACCAAGATGGGTATATGCGATTTGATCATGTCAGACGGAAATTAGACGATTTTAACGAAGAGCAGTTTAAAGAATTACTGAACGTGATGAATTCTAATAAGCAAATATACAATGCAAATGGATGTTCGGGAATGGTAGACGATATACAAGAGGCAGCGGAAAATAATCTTGGTGGGAAGATCGACTTAAGCCCTTATCCCAATCTCAGGTAATAAGCTTTACTTAAGAAAAATCATGAGTAAATTTCGAATTAATATTAAAAAACTCCCTCGCAAAAAAAGGAGTTTTTTCTTTTTGTCTTGTATGTAAGTCGCCGTCAGCTTCTTGATTTATCTGCCAGATTCGGCACTAGGTCTTCGTTAGTTAAGTCAAGTTAACCTACTTGTTACTTCTTCCACTATTTCAATCCACAATGAAGAACGTAAGTAAATAATCCTTTAAGTGACCTTCACAATTATGGTCATCACAATAACTTTATATAGATTCCTTCTAAAAATCAACCCTTTAGTTTAGTATGCTGCAACCATGCTCTATTGCCCCTTTGTCCAATAAAAAAGAACGCTCCCGCGCTTCGCTTAGGCTACGTCCTCCACATTAAATTTCAGAATTGTTTATTCAAATCACATACGTGAGTAGCAAGTGGTTCTTTATACCAATCTTTTAAATTGATCTAAGCACTAATAAAAAAACTATTATTTCTCGTTCAGTATTGCTGCTTTTACTTTTCTCATGTGGAGTTTTATAGTATTTCACTTAAATTATGTACACTTTAATTTATGTACACATTTACGGGGATAAAAGGATGGATATAGACAAATCGATGATGAAAGGAGGCAGCTATTTCAATAGGGTGCAGCTTATTTTCTTGCCGATACCAGTCCAATAAATCTTTCATAAGTCCTGGCACTAACGAATTCATCGGTGGAACATGCGTACTTCCTTGCAGAAAGACATTCGTAGTTCGATAAGCTCCGGCTTCGCGATCCCTTATGTTTTTTAGAACTAATTGATGCAACTGCTTAATAACAAATTCGCTTATCACAACCTGCTTGCCTACTAATTCCTCTACTAATTCAATTGCCTCAACGTGGTTAATGACTTCAAAGTGCTCACGAAGCGACTTGCCACCAATCGTGATTCCTTCAAGCACTACTTTGGTTTCCGACAAAGTAAGCGTGTTGCCTTCTATTGCATTGGAGTGGTAAGTCCATTCTACTAGAAGTCGCTCTCTTAAAGTTGTAACCGCGGCTGACGGCAACGGTCGCTTGGCATCAATCACTGCCTTTTTACGGTTAATTTGTGTAAAATCCATCTCACTGTCCCTCTCTATACGACAATCTACCCCAAATAGGACAATCCTTCTTTGTACGGAGAGGATCGAGATCATGTTTAAAATGAGGCTCGATCCTCGAGAACGATCGTAATAGGCTTTTCCTTGTTATCATTAGTCTCTTATAGTCTACCCAAGCTGTGTATAGCCATGCAACTTCATGCTCATAATAAGTAGCTTAGAGGTTCATGCATGCAAACCCTGTGCTATCCTTATTCTCCACCCTGCTTCCATCTCCTTCTAGCCGCAAACCATCAAATGCCCCAGCAAGAATCCAGCTCCTAACCGCCGCAAAGCACTTCATCAAACCTGCTACACCAACCGAATCCCTCCCAAAAGCTTATACCAAGCATCCTTGTTGTCCGTGCTGGGGATTTGAACCGAACAGACGCGCCTTAGTCCCCAATCTACCTCCACGACGTCCTTCAAATTCGGCACCGGATTCACCAAGAGAATGCAAAACTCCCTGTTCGTTAGCGTACTCAGAACCGATTCCAATTCCAACGTTTGTTCATAGCTGCCGAAGTATCGGACAAACAAAACAGATTTGGCAAGATCGATTCCCTGCAAAAATCGTCCCATACGCATGCTCAATTTATCGTAATAAGCTGGATACGTCTTTCTCCAAGTCTTCAGAGGAACAATGGGAAAGTCGTGAACGGACACGATGTTATACTGCGTATCCTTGATAAAATACGATTTGAGCTGCTGCTGGCCGCTAGGCGCCTCTGATTCATCGACATATTGGGAGATGCCGAGAATAGGCCGCATATGGCTGAGATTCATGTAACCGGAAAACCGGTTGCGTAGTAATCGATTAACGTCACTTAAGGAAGAAGACACGACCCAATCGAGCGGCATGGAAAATTTACGCAGCCCGTGTACACGCAGATAGCTGGCCGGGTCACAATTTTGTCCCAGGCTGGCAACGAGATCGTACGGCTGCTCTTTGAGTTCGCTCAGGTTCATAGGGATCACCTAATCCTTTTTCTACTAATAAATGCGAATTCATAGCAAAGGATTGGGGATTTCTCTCCGTGCGAATATGGATATTTTTGGATAAGTTTTTCCGAGTTTACTTCAGTCCCGTGTGCATGAAGCTTTCCACAAACTGGCGCTGGAAGACGAAGAACGCGAGCAGCAGAGGCAAAACCACTAGCAGTGTCGCCGCCGTGACCGTCCCCCACTGGGCACCGGTCTCGAAGGACTGGGCAAAGATCGCGATACCACCGTCAGCGGCCGGGTCTCCACGGAATTCGTCACGATCAGGGGCCACATGAAGCTGCTCCAATGCGCACTCACCGAGATCAGCCCAAAGGCGATGTAGGTCGACTTTGCCGAAGGCACATACACATGCCAAAGCGTGTGCAGCCATGAGGCTCCGTCCACTCTGGATGCGTCATCCAGATCAAGCGGAATTTGCTTGAAGGTCTGGCGAAGCAGGAAGACGCCGAAGGAGGAAGCAAAGTACGGCAACATAATCGCCAGCTTGCTGTCGATCAGGCCGAGCTCTTTCATGGTCGTGTAGTTCGGGAAGATGAGAATATCCGGCGGGATCATAATCTGCGTCAAAAACAGGATAAACACGAGGCCACGGCCGATAAAATTCAATCTGGCAAACGCGTATGCCGCCAGCGTCACCGTCACGAATTGCGCAGCCAATATGCCCAGCACAATTTCAATGGTATTCCCGTAATACGTCAAGAACGGGATGGTCTCCCAGGCCGAGAAGTAATTCGCGAGCGTCGGGTGCGTAACCGCGAAGGGGTTGATTCTGGTAATCACTTCCGCCGAAGGTGTGAATGAAGTAAAAATGGTCCATACCAGGGGAACCAGAAAGATAGCCCCCAGCAGTAGGATGATTGCACGATTGAGTGCTCGAGTCAGAATCAGCACAGATTGGCTCCTTTCTCCCTAGTAATGGATCCGCTTGTCTAGGCACGCATAATTGAAAACGGAAATCGCCAGCAGAATGACGAGCAGGATCACTGTCAGAACGGAAGCTTTGCCCATATCCCAGAAGCTGAACGCTGTCTCATAAATATGGTACAGCAGCACATTGCTGGCGTTATCCGGCCCGCCCTTGGTCATAATGTACAGATGATCCACCAGCTTAAAGGAGTTGGTGATCGCGATAATCATAACAAACAGCGTCGTGGGCATGAGCAGCGGGAATGTGATGGCTTTGAACGTCTGCAGCGGTCTTGCTCCTTCGATGTCCGCAGCCTCATACACTTCTTTAGGCAGATTCTGCAAACCGGCTAGATAGAAAATCATGAAAAAGCCTGCTTCCTTCCAAATCACCATGACAATCATGGAAAACATGACCCAATGCGGGTCGCCCAGCCAATTCGGGCTATGCACGCCGAAGACACTCAAGCATTTATCCAAGAGTCCGTAATCCTGCGTATAAATAAACAGCCAGATGTTCGCAATGGCGATCATTGGAATGAAAGTCGGATAAAAGAATGCAGCCCGAAGCAGGCCGGTACCTACAAATTTGCTGTTCACCCACACGGCCAAATAAAGGGCAATCAGAATGCTGATCGGAACGGTTCCGACAGCAAGCCATACGTTGTTCACCAATGCTTGGATAAACACCTCATCCTGAAAAACCTGGACATACTGCTGGGCCCCGACAAAATGCTTGCCTGCCAAATTCGAGCTGAAGAAGCTCAAGTACCCTGATTTGATTGTCGGGTAAAAGGTGAACAAGGCAAGAAAGACGAGGGAGGGAAACAGCAGCGCATAAGCGAAGCCGTTTTCCCTCAATTGATTTTGCGTGCTGCTGCGCTGGATGCGCGATCGTTCACTTGGATCCCTCGTTTCCGAATCTATTGAAAGCTTTTAAGAATAGCATCCGCTTGCTGCTGGGATTTCTCCAGCGCTTCCTGCGGCGACATTTTTCCAAGCAGTGCTGCTTGAATGTTGTCATTAAACAGCTTCGTCACTTGACCGTTCTGGAAGGTGGACAGCTCGCTGTCGGCATATTGCAGCTGATCGCGGGCAACAGCCGCTTGCGGGAAGTCTTTGATGTAATTTTTCAGCAGATCGGTTTCATAGGAAGCTTTGGTAGTGCCTACATATCCCGTGTCGATCGACCACTGTGCGACCCGCTCCGGCTTGGTCAGGAACTCGATGAATTTGACCGCAGCCTGCTTACGTTCTTCCGGAATGTTCTTGAACACGTACAAATTACCGCCGCCTGTAGGAGAACCGTATTTCTTGTTAGCCGGCAGGAACGCAACGCCGAAATCGAATTTCGCGTCGGTCTTCACTTTGGTCAAATTACCGGTTGTATGGTACATCATGGCTGTTTTTCCGCTGATAAAATCGGACGGAACCGTCGCCCACTCCAGGGCGCCTTCCGGCATCACGCGGTCTTTGCGGCCCAAATCACTGTAGAATTGCAGCGCTTCCTGCACTTCCGGCTTGTTAAAAAATACTTGCTTGCCGTCACCCGACGCGATATTCGTACCGCTTTCCAGCGACATCGCCTGCAGCATCCAGTACTGGTAGCCGGTGCTCGGAATTTCGATGCCCCACTGCGTGACTTTGCCCGATCCATCCTTGACCGTCAGCTTGCTGGCCGCTTCTTTCAGCTCACTCCAGCTCGATGGTGCTTTCTCGGGATCAAGTCCTGCTTTTTTAAACAGATCCTTGTTGTAGTACATCACGATCGTGCTGCGCTGGAAAGGCACGCTCCATACCGTATCGCCGGATTTGGTGTTGCCCATGAACGCCTCGTAGAAGCCGTTAAAGTATTCTTTGGAAAAACGCGGTGTTAAATCTTCAATCGCATTCATCGAAATCAAGCTGTACAGGTCCGTGGACAAAAGCACGGCTACATCAGGTGAATTGCCGCCCTGCACGGCCGTTGCCACCTTCGTCATCGTATCCTGGTAGCTGCCGCCATAGACAGGCTTCACGGTAATAGCCGGATTGTCTTTGTGGAAATCATCGGCCAGCTTATCGATCAGCTTGGTAATCGGTCCGCCAACGGCTACCGGAAAATAGAACTGCAGCTCTACAGGCTTATCCGCCTTGGCTGTCTCTTGCGTTGCTGCCGGAGCCGTGCTTTGAGCCGGAGCGGCAGCAGGCTTTGCAGATTGGCTTTGGCCGCAGGCCGTCAGAAGCATGGAAGCCGATAACAGGGTCATCATTACTTTTTTCATGAGAAATTCCTCCTTGAAATATGAGTGAAGTTTTACGTATTAACCTGCCAATTCACTTAATGAAGCAAGTACATAGTCCGGCTCGATGCCGGAAGACGGTATATCCTCAATGGAATCCGCGCCTGTGAGCACGAAGGCGGTATGCATGCCGTTCATGTGCCCAAACCGGATATCGGTCTCCATGCGGTCGCCGACCATCAGACAATCCTGCGGGGCGAGACCCATCCGCTCGAGCGCCTTGCGGGCGTAATACGCCGAAGGCTTGCCTATCACCTTGGCCGTCTGCCGCAGGCTAGCGGTTTCAAGCGCCTTGACCAGCGACCATGTGTCGGGGATCGCCCCGTCATCCATGGGACAAAACGGATCGGGATTCGCAGCGATAAGCTGTGCGCCGTTGCGGAGCGCTCTCATGCCCTGCGTCAGCTTCTCGTAGGTGAACTGCCTGTCCAGACCGACGAGAACATGTGTAGCACGGAGTGCATCCTCCGTCGTCTCCACACCGCAGCGGTCCAGCTCCTGCTTCATCGCCGCTTCGCCGATCATGAAGATCCGTGCAATTGGCTCGTGCTCCCTGAAATACATGCCGGACACGCAAAGGGCCGTCATGACCTCGTCGTCTCCGCAGACTACGCCAAGTTCTTCGAGCCGCTGCTTCACCGACTCCGCCGTGCGGATAGTGGTATTGGTTACGAAGAGCAGCGGCTTCCCGCGCTGCCTCAGCAGCTGGAGCGCAGACGCTACCCCCGGCAAAAGCCTGTTTCCAGCATAGATCGTTCCATCCAGATCAAACATGTACCCTTTGTACTGCTGCAAGTCCAGCAGTTCTTGACCCACGGCAAGCTTGTCCGTGTGCTCTGCCCTGTTCGCGTTCGCCGTCACAATCCTACCTCTTTCCAACAAAAATAACCCTTGTTCCCAAATACGAAATAGGCTGGATCCCGGCACCCGCAAAGATGCCAGCCTGACCTATTCCGCACTTATTGAACAAGGGTTTTCTCCTCATCTCAACCCGAAGTCCACAGTACGCATGTCCTGTATAGAACCATCATAGCGGACTTGTGTTTGTGTAATATCAACGTTATTTATCGGTTTTGTAAAAGCTGCCTGGCATCCTCCGCATAATGCCACATCGATGGATCACCTGAGGAGATAAAGTCGGCACCGCTTGAAAGCGCACTGACAATCTCATCTTCGTAACGGATCAGACCGCCCACGATCAAGGGCTGCTTAATGGTTGCCTTCAGCTCCTTGATGACCCTAGGCATCAAACCGGGCATAAGCTCGACTTCATCAGGCTGGGCACTGGCGATCA
This sequence comes from Paenibacillus hexagrammi, assembly GCF_021513275.1. Taxonomy (NCBI): domain Bacteria; kingdom Bacillati; phylum Bacillota; class Bacilli; order Caryophanales; family Paenibacillaceae; genus Paenibacillus; species Paenibacillus hexagrammi. The sequence continues at coordinate 4,657,961 of NZ_CP090978.1, forward strand.
TCCGCACTGCTGTCTGCACGGCTGCTGTATCAATAGCGAAGATACGCTGGATGCTGCGGATGCCGGCCTGTCTGGCTGCAGCGACCGCATTCGATTTGGTCGTAACAATACCGTCGGCGCGGAACTGTCTAGCCAGGAACTCGACCGTGTGCGAGTCTCTGCCAAGGCCCGAAACCATCTCCAGATGGACATAGACCATCTTACCCGATTGATGAATTTGCTCGATAATCGAGCCCAGATTGCCGATATGACCGGCCATCAGATTGACGCGCTGCACGCTGCTGCCAAGCACGCTTGGTATCTGTTCCTCTCTGGTGACCGAAGCGATGATGGGATAACTTGTCACAAGTGAACACCCTCTCCATACTCAATCTACTCCCTACTATAACCCTCTATTGTTTGTGGAGTATTAAGAGAATAGGGAAGCTGAATCTTCCCCAGAAAACTACTGATCCCTTCATTTCAATTTCCGTATGCCAGCTGTCTAAGGGAAGCCGAATCTCCCCCTTACATTAATTGGCAAAAGTAAGCGTCTGAAGCATGCGGCTGAGTAATGCCGCCGTTTCCGCTCTTGTTCCCGTAAGAGTCGGCGCAAAGCGCTGCTCGGAAACGCCATGGATCAACTGCATGCTGGCCAACGCTGTTGTCGCTTCCTTCGCCCAGTCGGCGATTTCCGTTCGATCTTCAAAGGCCGTGCTGCCGTTCACGGTGTCAGCCGGACGCTTGTAGCCGGCAAACTGCATGGCCCTGTACAAGATGACCGCCATTTCCTGGCGGGTAATCGGCGCGTCAGGGCGGAACGTACGATCTTCGTACCCCGTAATCAGTCCGTGCGCCGAGGCAATGCCAACCTCGTCTGCGAACCAATCGGACGCTTTCACATCGTTGTAAGCTGCACCCTTCGCAGGCTCGGAGCCAAGCCCCAATGCGCGAACAAGCATAGTGGCAAATTCCGCTCTGGTGATGCTCCGCTGCGGATCAAAGGTGCCCTCAGATACGCCTTGAATGATATTTTGACCTGCCATTCTTTCAATATCAGCCTTCGCCCAGTGGGAAGCTGTGTCCTTAAATGCTGCGGCTTGGCTGCGTACTAACAGATACGTGCTGTTGGTACGGCTGTACACGACAACCTTGCCGGCTTCGATTCGGAACGGCACCGGTTGGTATACCGTCTTGCCGCTGACATCCGTTACAGCACGCACCACTGCCAGCGACTGGGCTGGGGTTGAGCTGTCCGTATCGATAGCAAACGTTCGAGGCACATATGCCGTAAAACTGGACACTTCCACCTGATCATCCTCACCGCTTGAGGCCTTAACTTCGAAGGTCAGCGAAGCTGCTACCTCCATGCCCTGTTTACTTGCAGCAGCTTCGGCATCAGGATTCCTCTGCATGTGCACAGTGAGACTCACTTGATCCGGTGAAACTCCAAGCTTATTGCCAAGCACGGAGAGATCGATCTGATCCGCCGGTAATTCAAAGCTGCCCATATTTGTTTGAAACACCAGCGATGACTGCTTCTCACCTGACAAAGCGGCTTGCAGCGCAGCTGGATTCAAGGTGAACACGGCCTTGTGAACGTCTTTTTCTTGCTGTAGGTCGAAGACTATACGATCAGAACCCGCAGCTGCATTGACAGCGTTCTGAACGATATCATCCGTAATCGAGTACTCGACGCTTTTCACACCATTCTCGTCCTTCACTTGAACAGGGTCAGCAGGCGAAGCCGAGCTGCCGGAGTGACCGGAGGAATGGCTGCCACTGCCATTTCCATCGCCGTTGCCACTACCGTTACCGCTATCGTTTCCATTACCATTACCATTACCATTACCATTACCGTTGCCGTTGCCGTTGCCATTGTCGTTGTCGTTATCGGTGCCGCTACCGCCACCACTGCCATTATCCCCGCCATCCGAGTCGATGCGGATTTCGACCGGCTGCGTGTACAGGTCATACGGACGCGTGCCGTCGATCGCATACGTGTAGCGCAGCAGCGCATGGGCGGTGCCGGTATGCTTGGCAGTGATTGCATTGCCGCTTGCTTCCAGGAGATCCTGTCCATCCAGCCACACCAGCTCAGGTGTAACTTCCGATTGCTCGCCCTTGAATGTCGTCATTTTGGCGCCCAGCGCTGATGTATCACCGGATTTCAACGTGTAACTCTCTTGATCGGCTTGAATGGATGCAGCCCAGGTTGAAGCCCAATCCGCATAATCGGTTGTGATACCGTAAACTCCGCTCAGGAAGATATTGATAAAATCATTTCGGTTGTCGTAGGTCCATGGCGACACGATTAATCCTCTATGCTTGGCGGCTTCCAGGAACTTACCGGTCAGCTCGCTGTTATAGCCTGTGTCAAAGGAAGCGTTCAATGGCTGTACGAGCTTGAGCGCATCCCGAAGCGACTTTTTCGTATCATCCTGCTTTACGGTTCCCGCACTCACCAACAGGCCGAGCGGCATCTCCGGCATCAGCTGTGACATCAGCCTGAGCTGACTCGCATTAAACGACATCGTATCGATGTTCGCTTCCGCGCCCATACCCTTGATGATTTGAACATAGGTTTCTACCGCCTCGGACGTGCTTGTTTTGATTTCAGCCATAATCATACGATCATTTGCCAACGCCAGATCAATCTGTTCGTTTAAGGTAGGGATTTTCACATCCGGATAGCCCGTTGGGAACGGCTTGTTGGCATTGAGCGCCTTCAGCTCCTCGAGCGTAAAGTCCTCCACTTTACCTGTGCCGTTCGTCGTGCGGCTTACATCCGAGTCGTGCACGATCACGATATGTCCGTCCTTGGAGATATACATGTCGTTCTCGATAAAATCAGCCCCGGCCTCGACGGCCAGTCGGTTACTCTCGATCGTATTTTCCGGTGCTTTGGACGGAAGACCCCGGTGTCCGATCATGTAAGGCTTACGGATGAGGGTCAGCCCGTGTGAGTACACCTTCAGCGCATCGACAGCCGCCTGCGGTGTATCGGTAACGATTCCGTTTACACCCGCAGTAATCAAGGTATGCATCGCAATATCTTTGCCTGAAGCAGGGGATGAATCTTTGACCCAAACAGAAACCATCCGCTTCTGCAGGTAATCCATATTGGCACGCGTTGCCGCCTGCGCCGGCAGCAGCACGATTTTCGCCAGATTGACCGTTGCTTGTCTGCGAATGTCCAGCAGCTTCGCTTCCATATAGGCTTCTGAAGAATCTGCCACACTTGCATCCCAAATCCCGCGAAGCATGGAGTAAGCCGTCCGTGCCTGCCTCACAAGCTCGCCATTGTCGGACATGACGAACGCGTCCTCCAAGCCGGCACGCTTCACATAAGCGACCAATGCATCCACCGTTTCGCTGTCCTTCACATAGAAAGATGGCATCATTTTGCCGTGTAATGCTGCCAGTGCCGTGTCCAGGCTCCCGAGCTGCTCCGTTCCGGCAGGATTCGTTACTTGCAAACTGCTGTCCACATGCAAAATAACTGTAGCCGGCATGGCTGCGCCTGTCAGGCCTTCCAGCTGCTCAAGGCTCGTCGCTTCCGTTACAAGCGTCGGCGCCATGGCAATTTGCGTATCGGGCTCAGCAACATCCACATATTGATCCGAAGGATTCACAATCGCAGGAAGCTCTTCCTGCTGCAGCGTGACGCGAATGTTGTCCACTTTCATCCGGCTGCCGTTAGCTTGAAGACCGATTCGTCCTTTCAGGTAGCTGTCAGCCAAGTTCGTATCGATCAGCAGCTCGCTGCCAATCCATTCCTGTACCCGGCTCCCATGCGCTTTGATCATGTAATGGTACATGTTGCCGGGATTGATAGCCTCCAGATATGGGCCTTTCTCGCGGACATTCCATCCGTTCGCCGGTGTTCTTTCGGCAAATTCAACGCCATTGGTTGCGGAGGCGTCCTGTCTGACGGCCATTTGAAAATACGGATAGTTGCTATTTTGAATGCGGTACATGATGGAATTCCACCTAGCTGTATCGTTAGAACCCAAATTCGTTACATCCGCCTCAATTTTATAATCACCAAAGGCATCCAAGTAATCCGGAAGCAGTACCCGTGAAGGATTATCCGGTGAAGCGAGCGCATTGATCTGGAAGGTGCCGTCCTGCACAGCTGCTGCGCTTGCTGTCGTTCCTTCAATTCTTGACCATCCTTGCGGCAGAGTGCCGTCGGCTATGAAATCGAAGTTCTCTTCATACAGCACGTAGTCGCTGTCCGCTGCATTCTTAGCTACGACTAGAAGCGGCAGGTCTGCTCCGTCTTTATGCGCAGTCACACGGTAGACGCCCTTCTGCTCTACCGTCATGCTGCTGCCACTGAATGTGACTTCAGGGCTTTCCGCCGTCCACGTGACGTCGCTACCCGTCAGCTCGCCGGTGGAAAAATCGCTGTAATCTGCCTGCAGCGCAATCGTATGCAGATCGATAGCCTGCCCGGCATTCGCCTTGATATAGCCTTCGCTATGCTTCAGCGTCGTTACCTCCGCTCCGGCAGCCGATGGTGTCACCGTTAACTCCCCGCTCCACTGTGTATCAGCGTAGACAGCGGTTAGTCTGACGGTTCCCTTTTTCAGCGGATAGAGCTGGTGGTCCATCACTTTAAGAACTGAATCGTCGGATGAATACCACTTAAAAGCGTCCGCAGGAGCTGCTTCCCTCATACCGTCAGAATAGTAGACACTTGCTGTAACACTCATTGCCCCTGATAGCGCCTCAGCTTCACTCGGTAACATGACCGACAGCTCATCCGCCGTCACACGCGTGACCTTGATATTATCAAAGGAGAGCTTGCTTTGGTCGCCTTGAATGCCGATCTTCCCCTTCTCCATCACGATTTCTTGAGGAAGCGTTTGATCCGTGAGCAAAGTGAAGTCAGAATCGGACTTAGCTTTGATATATTCCTTGACATTGTTACCGAATACCCGAACCTTGAGCGTATAGTCCGAATTCAACGCCAACTTCTTCCAGGTACCGGAAATCGGCGTAGGCGAGTACCAGTTTCCGTCCGCTTTGCGATAAGCGTACTCATAGGTTCCGTCTTGTCGGACAGCCATCTGATCATAAGGAACCTGCCCGCTCGAAGGGACGCGGAACATGATCGCTCCCCATCGTTTGGCGTTGACGACACTTTCAAACCGGATATCCCCTTCAATGGTATAGTTGTCCCACTGTACGGGAGCTATCGCTCTGGCCTGCTTGCCCGAAGCCTTCCCATCAAACAGCATTCTGCCGTTTCCGTACGTATCCTGAACAACAGTGAAAGGGCTGCTGCCGCTGTTCACATCCGAGATCCAGCCATAAGGTAAGCTGCCGTCGGCATAGCTGTCAAAATTCTCATCCAACAGCACAGGATTCACATCCCCAGACACCGGATGGCTGTTTGTTAGCTTGACAATGCCATACCCGCTCGTATCATTCCAGAACGAACTGGATTGATAAGCGCTCCAGTAGCTGGTCCGCTGCTGAGCCGTATCCGATCCGTAGCGGTCGGTAACGCCGATCTCCATGCCCAGCTCTTTGGTGAGGAACGGATCAAAGTTCAGCATATCCCAAGGAATGGCCGCCTCCATCGTCCACCCGGAGCCCGTCTTCTGCATAGCCCGCAAAATCTTACGCTCATCCTTGCCGCTATGATTGTTCAGCGCCGCACCGAATTGCAGCTTGGGTGTCGTCGTATCCGGCTGAACCATCAGTCCGATCTGCATATCATCAGCGGCAAAAGGCGCCGATTGATGCTTCGTCGGATCCAGGAACAGGTTGACTCCATCCTGATCAAACCAATAGCCAGATCCATTATGGATCAGTACATCATCATCGGCTTGAACAGCTACATACAAATAGCGGTTATCCCACAGCAGGCCGAATCGCGAATCCTTGAAGGACCCTTCACCCACATGCCGGTCCAGGGACTGGTCTAGATGCCAAATCGATTCATCCAGCTTGCCGTCAATTACCGGAGCTTTGAGCGTCTTCTTCGCTTCTAACGAGCTTCTTTCATTGTCCGCTGCATAAGCGTGTCCACCGAGCAAGCCAGACGGCAGCGTCCCGGTCATCATGGTAAAGACCACGACCAGCTTTATCGTCGTCGCCGTAAATTTTTTCATGGTATACAACCCTTTCCTCACTGATAAGTCGGTCAGCTGCCTCTTGCAGAAGAATCAATCTGGGTATGGTTCCTCCTTTCCCGTTGTTATTCAGAGAACACAAAAACCCCTCCAATCCGCAAAAACATCCGCCCGCTTGGGGCCCTGTGCTTGCTTCATGGAAGGGTTTTCTCCTCATCTCTACCCTTATCTATTCGATTGTTTCTTCCGCTTCTTTATCCCGTATCTGCTTACAGCTTATCAGGCATCTATTCGGGCAATATCAACGTGATGAAAAGAGATTGTAAAGACTGCGTCCAGGTTTGCTGCAGCCAGCTTGCGAACGATTCCTTTTCCTCAAACTGCGGATAATGAGCCGACTGCTCAAACACAATGAAGTCCTTCGACGGGGCTTCCAGCTCCTCATAGTACTTTTTGGCGGCTTTGACCGAGGTCATATAATCATACTGTCCCATTACAAAGTAAAAAGGAATGTCCAGCTTGCGGACAAGATGCGTAATGTCGTGCTCCGTTTCTTCTTGGAGTAGACGCTCTTGCGATAGAGCCACACCCTTTACATAGCGAAGGACATCAAGCCCGTTATACTCGGGATGGAACAGGAAGCCCGTATAATAGTCTCCGTTATCATCGATCAACCTCGCTGCGCCGCCATATTTGCGAATGACACTTCTGGGGGTGTAACTTTCTCCTCGTTCAACCGGCCCTCGCAGCAGCTCCAATTGCTCCGCTTCCTTAAGGTTCCCTGCCTGCTTCGCTCGGTCAATGATAAACGCAAGGCTGTCCCGTTCACTCTCCACATGATCCGCTACCTGACCGATCCCGATATAAGCGGCAAATTTATCCGGCGCTTTAGCAGCAGCTTTCATGCCGATGTACGTGCCGAATGAATGGCCGATCAGCAGCACTTTGTTCTGCCCGAATTCTTGCTCCACATAATCGGTCAGCGCCAGCAAATCATCAACGAGCAGGTCAGAATTCAGACCCGAGTAGTCCTCGAAAAAGTGATACGACTTCCCGCTCCCCCGCTGATCATACTGTACAATGGTAAAATACTGTTCAAGCAGATCCTGGTATTTCGTCACATAGGGAATCTCCGAGCACCCCGGACCTCCATGTACAAAGATAATGATCGGATTGTGCCGGTCTTTGCCTCTGATCATAACTTCGTGTCCCGTACCGTTGATCTCGATCTGCTTTAACGTGCTTATGCTGTTCGCTCCTCGAATGGGAGGCGTCCATGTCGGCCCAAACATTTTCATCGCAATAAGCAGAAGTATGGCTACTAATACGATTTTACGAATCCTTTTGCGTGATGTTCTCAAATAGAATGGACTCCTTTAGCTGCGCTCGACTGTAAGCAGCGACTTGGAAGCTCTCCATAGAACTTCTTTGCTTAGCCTTGGCCCGGAAATATGGCGGAGCAGAAACCGAACCATCGGTTCATTCTCTTGCTCCACGCATAAAGCACCATATTGATATTTTCGTTCATCAATTAGCTTTCTAAGAACTACCGACCCTAGCGCAATTCCCCGAGCCAACCGCTGGTGCTTCCTATATACATACATGGTTTTTAGCAAAATGGTCTCAGCATCCAGTTCCTCTAGAATCAACCATCCAGCGGGCTGTCCCTGATATCTTAGCAGCAAACTCCGTACGGGATCAATCCGATCTTCATCGGCAAAAGGAGATAACACATCGGGATATTCCTTTCCCGCCTCCGTTTGAATCAACGCCCGATCATGAGGAGTGACATCGCGCCATGGTTCCAAGGAAAAAGAAGCCGGCAGCGCGAGCTTCATCCATGGCGCGTCTTCGACTGCACGCAACCGCCCTCTGCGAATGTACATTCCCTGCTCGGGTGAAGGGAAACCGCATGCTTGGAGAAAGGCCCCCTCTTCACTTTCCAAGTCCTCAGCAGCCAGAAACTCAACCTGCAGGCTGACGTATCCGAGTTCACGGAGTTTGTGTTCAAGCACCAGCATGAGCTGCTTGCCGAGCCCCCTTCTTCGCATGTCACTCCGAACCATAATGGATAGCAGCCTCGCCGCCTTTCGATTCGGCGCAAGCAGTGCAAGCACTAGACCTGCGGGCTGTTCCCCATTCACTATTCCAAACGCAACGATATCCGCGGAAGGATCCTGCCAAATGAGACCCGCCTCAGGCAGAATGAGGGATTGAAACGCCGATAAGCTTGCGGGGTTGAGCTCCCATACTGCCTGGTTCATCTACATACACCTTTTCCCCATTCAAGTCTTTTCTTTTAAGGCTGACCAATCGATATTTCTTGATTACTAATACTCAGTGGATTTGCCGAATAATCCGAATAACTGGAAATAGAGACCCTGAATTTGCTGAATGCTGTTAATTTCGATTGCAGCGCTGTCCATTTGTCCGAATTTAACGCAATAGAAAATTTATTGTTATTAATTGAAACTATAAAATCTGTTGTATTATTTAACGTATCCACATGTCCGGTTGTAAAATCTCCGGTATCGGAGAATTGAACAGATACCGTCCCTCCGATCGTCGCTAAGATAGCTTCACTAAAGGTTATTACTATGGATTGATCCGCATAAACCGCATCCGTAACGGAAGGTGCCGTTTCATCCATGGTGATAGGGAGGGAAACGGACGATTCAGAGCCATGTGTATCCTTTATTTTAAAGATAAGATGCGCCTCTGTGGCTTCCGTGACTGCATCAAGCGGGTGAATGGTATAGCCGCTGGTGCCTGCAGTAACTTGTACAAGCGGATTGTCCGACTCAACCGTCACATCAGCCACTTTCACATTACTGCTGTCTAACACATCAAAATCGCTGCTAGTTTGATAATCAAATGTCAAATCCTGATTGTTTTTCTTGACTTTAAGAAGATCAGCAATATTTCTTTTGCCATAGGAGTAGAAGGGAACATCATTTGAATCTTTAATTTGAACATCTCCCGAAGTACCGGATAAATTCGAGTTAAGATAGAGCTTCGCTCCAGCTGCCAGCTCTGCCGTAAAAGGGCCGTCCGATACTTTCGTGCTATGAAAAGTCGCTGCTGCTGCTTGAAGCGTACTTAATGCATCAACCATATCTTGCTGTACGGAGCTATCGGCGCTCTTAACCCCTTTGGCTTCGTTCACAGCTTGTAAGAAATCATCTACCGCTGATTGAGGATAGTTTCCTGGATCTGTCCCCACCACAGCACCGGCAAGTAACGTTTCGGAATCTGCGATCTCCTGCGCCAAAGCAGTTGTATCCACGATATGCACATCAAAGGTTGTTGTGTTCGAGTCAGCTTGACTATTCGTTGCAGTAACGGTAATCGTTGATTCTCCCGTAGTAAGAGGCGTTACTACTAATTGAGCTTGGTTCACATATACGCTAGATACCACGGATTGCGACGATTCCGCACTTAGTGTCAGGGTGTCCCCGTTCATCACTTCAAACAATCCGTTCAAATCAATCTCCGCATTGCCGTCGTTTAGTTCCACGCGCTTATTCGGTAACTGGCCTACAAGAATGGGAGCACTATAATCGGGAGGTACCACTTGGAGTTCAAAAGAATTCTGAGCCTGACCGCCTCGTCCGTCATTAGCCGTTACAGTAATGGTCGTTACTCCTTCTTGCAGCGGCTCCAGTGTTAATTCCGAACCTTGCATATAGACACTAGCTACAACTGAATCGGAAGAAACGGCTTGAAGCTGGAGCTGATCATAGTCAGAGTCGGAAAAAGCATCGGTCAAATCCACATGAAGGTCTCCAAAGTTGACCGTTGTTTGAAGATCATCCAGCTCACGGGCTACCTCAGGGGAATGATTGCGCTTCTTGGAGCCTGACGAGGAACCGCTTGTAGAAGTGGATGGGCTTGCCCCTCCGGTAACGTGATTGTTCATTACTTCGTAATTGGTAATGACATCGGGGGCAGATACTTGCTCCGGAAGCTCCAGCTTATCGATCATGGAGCCTTGGCTCAACGTAATTCTCACGTTTTTGTCCGAAACCTTCATATTCTCAATGGTATTGTTTCCTGTGAGAGCAACATTACCTGTTGATTGAACGTTGAGCTTGCTCACTTTACCGTTAACATCCAGATGAGCGGCACCTTGCTGTACTTCAACTTGTTCAAAGGAATCGCCCTTCAAAACAACATAATCACCTGAAATATGTAGGACTCCACTCAAAGACTTTCCGCTTACATCCAGAGTGACAGGTTGATCCGCTTTACCGCTTTTGCTAATTGTCAGCTCGGTCATGCCATTCATATTACGATTAGAAGAGGTATAAGTAATCGTCGCCCCTTCCAGAGCCTCCTTGTTTTGACTGCTGAACAATTTCTTCATTTGATCGTCGATCAAATAGGGCTTGCCGTCTATGGTAACAATATCCCCATCGATTTTGTTGATGACGGCTGTCTGCTGCTTATGATTAAAAATATCTGTTAAAAATAAGGCGATGTCTTCCCTTTGTACCGGTTCTTTTGGCGCGAAGCCGCCCTCTTTTTTAGGTAATAGCTGCAGCCTTAGAGCCGTATCCACAGATTGGCCGGCCCAAGAGCTTACCTCATCGGCATCGGTAATCTGGTCCCGTTCCCCGCCTTTTACATCAGAAGCATGAAGGGCTCGAACGAATACCGTCGCAAGCTCCTCACGAGTTACCGTATCCGATGGACGGAAATGTTCATTGGAGTCTCCTCCCATAAGTCCGGCTTTACGAACTGCTTCGATGTATGAAGTGCCCCAGGAATCAGATACATCACTAAAAGACGAGGTCACTTGGGAGTTTACTTGCAATTGAAGAGCTTTAGCAAGAACGACAGCCAACTCTTCACGCGTAAGCAAACCATCGGGATGAAACGCTCCATCGGGATAACCGGACATTAGCCCTTGGCTGACAGCTTCTTGTACGGCTTTAATTTTAGCAGGGGAAATCTGTGTAAAATCTTGAAAGGATAATCCGGGCGCCGCGCTTGAATCCTTCTTTTCAGCAGCTAAAGATGAGGCAGGCTGCACTGCCATACTAAGCATCATTGTTGTTACCAACCATTTTGTCCAATCCTTGTTCACAAACCGATACCACCATTCGTTTTTTAGGTATTTTTTCCTAAAACTATCTTACTATATTTGTTGATTTTTGTCGTTTTAAATATATAAAGAGAACCCGGCAGCCAGCCAGGTTCATCTAAACTTCGAACAGCAAATCACAATCATATACGCTTGACTATTACAGATAATCTCAGATTTATTTACAGGCGGAAACCCGAGCATTTCTACAGTTATCGCGTCTTGCTTCTCCCGATCATCCAATAAGAAAGCAAGCTGCCTCCGATCAAAATAACGGCCGTCACAGCCAGCGATACATGCATCCCTCTTGTGAAAGATTCGCTGCCGCTGACAATCGAACCGAGAATCGAGACCCCAAGAGTCGCGCCGAGCTGACGGCTGGAGTTCAGCGCGCCTGAAACCGCGCCGCTCTGCTCCTTCGGCACCGAAGAGATCACCGCGGTGATGAGCGATGGGAGTGTGTAAGAGACTCCGAACCCAATGAGCAATAACGCGATGAAAGTGAGTGCGTCATTCGTGTTCACCGCCGTCCACACTTGCATCATCGTTCCAGCAGCAGCCAGAGCGAACCCAACTGTCATCGGGATGCGCGGACCTATCTTTCCTACAATTCGCCCCGTCAAGATAGGATTAAAAGCCAGCGGTATCATCATCGGAAGCAGTGCAAGACCCGCAGCATGTGCCGAGGAACCGGCAGTTTGCTGAAAAAATAAAGGCAGCACGAACAGAATCCCCGAGAGACCCATATTAATCGCCATCCCTGCCACCATGCCTGCGGAGACCGTAGCATTTCGAAAGAGTCCGAGCGGAAGCAGCGGCGCTTTGCTTTTCGCTTGAATCCGCACAAAGAAGACGGCGCTTAATAAATCCAGGCCCCATGCTGCAAAGATCACAGGGGATTTCCATCCATACGTCTCCCCCTCCATGAGTCCGAACGACAATGCGGCAATGGCGATAACCGCTGTAAGTTGTCCTGCCCAGTCGAAGCTTTGCTGCGGCTTACGGTTCGTTTCCTTCACTAGACCATAGGTCAATCCCACACTAACAAGCGCAATCGGCACGTTCAGCAAAAAGATGCTGCGCCAACCGAAGGAGTCTACCAGAAAGCCTCCGACAATAGGCCCCGCCGCCATCGCGATCCCGGTAACCGCCGCCCAAATACCAAGCGCCCGGGCACGCTCAGCCGGTACTGGGTAAGCGTGGGCAATGAGCGTCAGGGAGGCCGGCATCAATGCTGCGCCTCCTATACCGAGCACAGCCCGTAAGCCGATCAGATTGCCCAGTGACGACACTGAGGCCGTTATCGCTGATGCCAGCAAAAAAACTACCAGACCACCCATGTACACACGCTTCGCTCCAATTTTATCTGCTAACGCGCCCATCGATAATAGCAAACAGGCGAACACAATCGTATACGCGTTTACCACCCATTGAAGTCCAGCGATCCCTCCGCCTAGGTCAACTCGAATTGCAGGCAGCGCGACACTCACCACCGTCATATCCAGAAGCACCATAAAGTATCCAAGCGAGAGTCCGAGAATTAACAGCGTTTTGCCCCATCTTCCTTCTTGCTTGGACTGTAGATTCCATGCTTTTTCCAAACTTCTTCTCCTCCGTCCCCAAATCTAGGTATTCTTCGTTTGACCTATTGGCAGTGTATAATAGAAGGAATAGTAGAATAAGTGGAGCATTTATCATAGGAGTTACAGTCCTACTATATAAATGCGTTGAAGAAATCAGGAGGAGAAATCATGGAAGTGTCCCATCAGGCACGGCTTGAAGAATTAGCCCAGTTTTTGCGGACCCGGCGGGCACGCATTACACCCGAACAAGCAGGTCTGCCTTCAGGCGGCCGTCGTCGTACGCCAGGGCTGAGACGCGAGGAAGTTGCACAGCTCTCGGGCGTAAGTGTGGACTGGTATACATGGCTGGAACAAGGACGAAACATACAGGTTTCCTCCCAAGTGCTGGATAGCATTGCCCGAACCCTGCAGCTGGATTACAACGAGAGAAGGCATTTATTCATTCTGGCCTTGCAGCAGCTCCCAGCTGATGTGACACCTATCGAAGAACCAATTAGTTCCTCGCTTCAAGACTTCCTTGATCTGCAAGGAACGAGTCCTGCCTTTGTCTCCGACCAGCGGCTGACGATCGTCGCCTGGAACAAAGCGGCAAGCTTGATCTACGGCCAATACGAAACCATGACTACGAGGGAACGCAACACCGTGTGGAGAACATTCAACTCCCCCTACGTACGTGAAGTGCTCCAAGACAATTGGGAAAAGCATGCCCGACACCGCTTAGCTCAATTCCGCGCAAGCTACGGCAAATTCGCCGGCGATCCTTGGTGGTTGGAGATGATTGAGGAACTGAATCAAGCTAGCCCGGAATTCCGAGCCTGGTGGCCACAGCACGACGTTCTGAGCGGTCCCGAAGGAAAAAGGTCAATCACCACCCTACGGCCGGTCTGCTTGTTTTTGAACAAATATCGTTCCTTGTTTCGGATGCGCCGCATCTGACCGTGACTGTCAATATGCCGTCTAGTGAGGAGACGAGGGCTAAGGTTGAGGATTTGCTTGCGGGGAAGGTGTAACTGGCTGCTCAAGCCAGCGGTTAAAAGACAAAGGAGCTCAGCCAGCGGCTTGAGCTCCTTTGCTATGCTTGATAAGGCGGTAACGTCATGACCTTATAGGAATCACCTATTTGTTTCACAGTGAATCGAAACTCATCATGCTCCCACTCCGTTGATCGAACCTTGAACGGTTTGCCCTCTTGATCGATGCAAGTGACCGTAAATTCAACTTCATCCGAAGAAATATCCTTCCGATTCAGGATTTTATCGATTTGTACGATTTGCCCTCCATTTATTTTACAGTAGGACTTCAAGAGCTCAGGCACGTTGTTTTTATCGATACTCGAGTTATAGCCTGCTAACTCTTCCGCATCGCCACCATATAATAGGGCCAAGATCTCCCAATCTTCATGATAAAGGGCTGTGAAGTAAGCTCTTAGCGCTTCTTCCGGGTCGTTATACTTAGGGACTTCAGCTTTGGAGCATGCCGTGATGAGTAGGATGGATGTGAGTATTAGCAAAATAATTCTCTTCATGACTCGCCTCCCGAATGCGATTATTCATTCCATTTTACTATATTTAGTAAATATTGGAACACCTAGAGAGGCGATATGTGATTACGAAGAACCGGCGTTCAGCTAGGCTGCATCCTGCCAGACAACTGCATGAATCTTTTAATCAATATCCAGAAGCTCGAGAATAACCCCTAAATCATCCGTACTTTCCACATACGCATACTTATCGCCGTTTTGAATAAGGGGAAAGCCGAATTCCTCCAGCTTCTTGGCTGTTTCAAGCATTTTGTTCTTGGCTTTGAATGCGATGTGATGAACACCAGGGCCTTTAGTGTCCAGAAAATCCTTCCATGTAGTCGGATCTTCCGTAGGCTCGATGAACTCGACAACCAGGTTCTCCATGTGAAAGAAGGATAGCTTCACCCTCCCCTTTGTAGGCTGCCCCATATACGTGACCGTGTCGCTGCCATCTTCATTCGCCATGATAACAGACGGTGCGGGAACGCCCAATAATTCGGCAAAGCGGCGGGTCGCCTTTTCCACATCACGCACAATCATAGCAATCTGACAGACAAACGTTGTACCAAGAATTGAATTTTCCATATTTCGCTCCTTTAATTTTACGGTCTTCATTTAGTGTACCTATCCGTTACGCCTTCAACCTGTAGCTAACAAAAGCCAGCTGCTTACTGTCAGGTGACCACGAGTTGACATTGATGGTGCCCTGCCCGCCGAACAGCTCCACGAGTGTACGAAATTCGCCTCCATCACTGGACATGACTCGAATTTCTACATGCTTGTTGGGTGGATGGTCTCCGGGAGATACATCGTCCTTTCGATAAGAGATATAGGCTACAGCTTCTCCATCAGGGGATACGTGCGGGAACCAGTTGTTGCTCTCGTCGAACGTCATTTGCACCTGATCAGTGCCATCGGCATTCATACGCCACACCTGCATAAGACCGCTTCGTACGGAATTGAACCAGATGTGCTTCCCGTCCGGTGAATATTCAGGCCCGTCATTAAGTCCGGCTGTGTTCGTTAATTGCGTTTCGATTCCCCCGTCAACGGGAATGGTGTAGATATCGTATTCCCCATCCCGTTCTGCGCAATAAGCCAGCGTGCTGCCGTCAGGTGACCAGCCATGCAAGTAACTTGGGGCCATTGGCGTGACAAGAACTGGTGAACCGCCCTTCATGGGGAATATATAAATTCGTGACTGACCGTCCTCGTAAGTATGATGGCTGACCGCTACGCGTGAATTGTCGGGTGAGAGCACATGGTCGTTATTGCACTGATTCACATAACCGGATTCAATGAGGGTGCTTTCCCCCGCTAAGAGATCGAACGTGTATAAACAGCCCGAGCTGTTGTATACGAGATACTTGCCGTCATGAGTCCAATTCGGCGCTTCGATCAAGAAATCATATTCGGCCAGCACTTTACGCTCACCGCTTTGTACATCGACGATTTCTAAAATGCTGATCACGTTTCTTTCTTCTACCTGGCGTGGAACTTGTAAACGATTCATGGTTGACTCTCCCTATATGTTATGACTTTTTAAGCCCGAGGCTTGATATTCAAATTCACGCCCAAATCATCCTCGCTGTCGACAATCGTCCAGCTGCTGCCGGGGTAATAACCGATCGTCCGCATCGCATAGCCCATTTCCTCCAGCTCGCCGACGATGGCGTCACGTTGATCCCCCACCTGAAAGCCCAGATGATGCACCCCATTTCCATGCTTATCCAAAAATTCTCGAAAGGTGCTTTCATGCTCATCAGGCTCGTGCAGTTCAATGACGAATTGGCCAACTTGAATATTCGCCAGCTTCAGGCCGTAATAGGCAGGCTTCCCACGATACGTCAAATCGGGGTTGGCCGCAGGTGCTTGATAGCGAATTTCCGGCACGGGAATATTGAAAAATCTAGCCCACGTCTCGGCTGCCTTTTGGATATCTTTCACGACGATGGCGATCTGAATAAATCCGTCAAAGCTGATATTGTTCTTCAAGAGAACACCTTCCTTCTAGTAGGGTCATTCCTTCATCATTCCTTCACACTGCCCATGACAAGACCCGTTGTGAAATATTTTTGCAGATACGGATAGATGCACAGAATCGGGATCATCGCCAAAAACATCTGGGCTGCGCCTGTCGTGCGGGCACTAACCATGGATAAATACTTGGAGAGATTTCCGCTTAGATCTGTGTTATTGCGCATGAATTCCTGCGGATTCACAACAACTGTCTGCAAGTAAGTCTGCAGCGGGTAATTTTCGATACGATTCATATAGATCATACCGTCAAACCAGCTGTTCCAATGCTCAACAACCGAAAACAAAGCAACGGTCGCGATCGTAGGCAGCGAAACCGGTAAAACCACTCGGATCAGGGTCTGCACATGACCCGCTCCATCGACATACGCGGCTTCCAACAATTCTTTAGGAAGGCTGCGCATATAGTTCATCACGACCAGCATACTGAACACAGGAAGCGCCCCTGGCAGAACAAGCGACCAGATCGAATCGATTAACCCCGTAGTCTTCACGACCATATAGGTGGGAATCAAGCCAGCGTTGAAAAGAATCGTCACAACAAAGAACCAGGAAAAGATGCTTCGAGCCCTGAAGTCCGCTGTGGATTTCGAGAGTGGATACGCGGTCAGGATGATCAAAAGAAGATTGAGCGGCACGCCGATCGCAGCCCGTTGGAGTGATACCAAGAGTGATACAACGAACTTCGAAGTATTCATAATGAATTCATACGAAACGGTCGTAAAACCGACCGGGAAGAACGTAACCTCACCTGCTTCCACTGCAACCTTGTCGGAGAAGGATACGGCCAGCAGGTTGATGAACGGCGCTATGCAAGCAAATGCGACCACGAGCAGGAATACGGTATTGCATACCAGGAAAATTTTCCGCGATAACGATGTCCTTATTGTCATTTGTCCTTCCTCCGTTAGAAGACTCTGTATCCCGTAAATTTATCAGCCAGCAAATAAGAAATAATGATAAAGATCATGGACACACCTGATTTAAACAAACCAGCAGCCGTGGATAGCGAGTACTGTGCTTGTTCAATACCCAGTCTGAATACAAACGTATCCAAAATATCTCCGGTGGAGTATACCACGGGGCTGTACATGTTATAGATCTGATCAAAGCCGCCATTGAGAATGTTGGCAAGACCGAGCACAGTCATCAGCACAATCATGGATGAGATCCCGGGCAGCGTAATGTGCAGCGTCTGCTTCCAGCGGTTAGCGCCGTCAATCACTGCGGCTTCATATAATGCAGGGTTGATGCCCGTCAGTGAGGCCAAGTAGATGACCGACCCGAACCCGAACGCTTTCCAAATATCTGTAATTACCATCGTCACAGGAAATACGTCCGGATCACCTAGAAAATAAACCGGCTCGATCCCAAGCTTGGTTAGGAGTATATTGACAAAGCCCGCGCTCGGTGACAACAGATTGATCAGAATACCGGATAAGATGACCCACGAGAGGAAGTGCGGCAAATAGACCAGCGTCTGAAAAAACCGTTTGGTGAATACATTCCTGACTTCGTTGAGCAGCAGCGCGAATGCGACCGGAACAATGATTCCTGCAATCATTTTGCTGACCGCAATAATGACCGTGTTTCGTATAACCGCCCCTATGTTGGGCATGGAGAATAAGGTATGGAAATTTTGAAAGCCTACCCATTGCTGATGCCCGAACATCCCCTTGGCCGGGACGAACTTCTGGAAAGCGATGACAACGCCAGCCATAGAGCCATAGCTGAAGATCGTCACAAGAACAACTGCCGGGATGAGCATGATATATAAGGGAAGCTCCCTTAACAGCTTATCCTTTCGTTTTACATTCGCAATCACCGGTTCCCACCACCTATACGATTGATAGAGTTGAGTTTGCTGCTCGGCATTGGGATCGCTGCGGGATGGCAGCAAATGTATGCCTAGACAGCAGCAGAGAGAAGACCGACTGCTGCTGTCTGCATCACAATGCCTTATTTAGCCGGGTACATTTTATCTAGCTCATCAAGCGTCTGCTGACCGCCAGCCTTCAACCACTGCTGCACGAAGGTATCGAAATAGTCGACGGGCTTCGCCCCGGTGATGATATCGGTAAAAGCAGTGATAGTGAGCGTATCTAGTGAAGCAACGTTTGTCAGCCAGACATCGGGTCTTTGAATCCCCAGTACACTTTGGACGATCGCCTTATCTGGAATGTACTTGTTGAGTACAATCGGCAGAGAGCCGGACTTGGACATTTGGCCCCACGTGCCAAAGGCATTATCGTCTTTTGCCAGAGAACCATCTTCGAAACCAGTGATATAGTCGTACAAGGGCTTCGCCGCTGGAGGTAAGCCTTCAGAGCTTTTCTTGTCAAAAGCCTTCAGCAAATCAGCTGCGTAAACCTCGCCGGGTTGATCAATGTATACGGGAGACAGTCTGTACTGCTCATCCGACCAATACTTGAGGTAATCATCCTTCGTAGAATAATTGACCGTCTTGTCGTACAAGTTGAGAATATCAATGATCGCTTCCGGATGCTTATAATTCGCGCTGACCATGGTCATCTGGCCAACCGCATTGCTTTCAATCCCAATCTTGTAATCAAAGCCGGACTCCGTAGGGATCGGATATGGATGAACGATGACACCATCCTTTTTGTACACGTTGTTGTACGGATACCAGGTGCCCCAGTTGCTGCCATAAGCCATACCGATCTTACCGCTCGTAATATCTTCCACCAGCGCGGATTCATCCTTGCTCGTGAACTCCTTGTTGATCAGACCTTTTTTATACATATCCGCCAACACAGTGAGCGCTTGTTTCATGTTCGGCTGAATCCAGGAAAACGTCATCTTTCCATTCTCATCACGGTAAAACACACTCTCATCACGTCCGGGAACGCCGAACGCAGAGACTAGGCCGAGAATGCTGCCATGATTTTGCCGAATGAGATCCTTGTTAAGTGCAAGACCATACGTGTCGCCATTAATGCCATTGCCGTCCGGGTCGCCTTTCGCGAATTTCTCCGCTAGAGCAACCATCTCTTCCACCGTTTTTGGAGGCTGGGAATTCGTATTCTTGAGCCAATCCTCTCGAATCCAAAGGAACGGCGCCTCATGGAAGTTATCATTCATCCGCGGAATCGCATACAGCTTGCCGTCGATCGAAGCCCCCTTAAAAGAATCCGGGAATCGCTTCTGATACTCCTTAATCGAATCTGACGCATACTTGTTATAGACCTCTGTAAGATCGGCCAACTGCCCATTCTGCGCAAGCTGCAAAAATACATTCGCATCCTGAGTTTTGAAAACATCAGGCAGCTCACCGGAAGCAATGACGGCATTCAGCTTGTTTTTGTATGCATCCGTACTGCTGTCGGCAGAGAAGGCCACCTTAAGATCAATATTCAGCTTCTCTTTAATCAAACGGCTCCAGCGGTTATCCTCCCAGGTTTCATTGTTCAGAAGCTTGGAAGCCGCTGCCGTCTGGACAGCCCAATTCATCGTGATCGGTTCCTTATACTTTCCTTCCGAGTCCATCTCTACAGCAGCTTTGTCAGCGCTTTCAGAATTCCCCTTCGCGTTCTCTTCAGAATCATTTGAAGATGATTGACATGCTGACAGAGATACCACAATCATCATACCTGCCACAACCAAGATGTACTTCATAGCTCCCCTGTGCTTTAAGTGTTTCACGTACAACTCCTCCTTGATATTCATAATGGAAATTGTGACGCGGCTTTTTAGGCCAAGTAACTTATGTGTAACTTAGTTAAGTCCTCATTACCTTAGCGTTTATTCTCAGGTGTCTACGCAAAATCATGGCCTCAGGTGATCTGTGGCATCTCTCCTTTCGCATATCTAAACACGCGTTTATAAAAAGGTGAAAGTGATCTAAAACACTTGTGAACACGCGTTTATTGTCGAATAAAAAAATATTGCTTGGCTTAGTTGAAACACTTGGACTGTAAGGTTGTATGAAGGATACAAGACCTTAATTCGCTTCGTAAACGCGCGTCCATGAACTCATCATACACAACCAAGGAAAGCGCTGTCAATGATTTCTTGTTTGGAATATTCAGATACGTGGGACGATTCCAGTCAGGCTTATCTCGCAGATTCGATTGAATCTGCGATCCCAACATAAATTCATCGTCTTTATTAAAATAATGAAGCCTGACATAGTCGATTGGCTTGGATACGTCTAAAGGAAATGGCTCTTTGACTTTGACATGCCCGTTACTAATAGCCCCAAATAGTGGATTTCTTTCAGGTTCACTTACATCCATTTCTGCACCCTGCGATAGCAAAAAATCCACAACCTCTATATGCCCCTCTGATGCTGCTTCATTGATCGGACCGCCACCGTAAACACCACCCCGGATATTCACATCGACCCCTAATTTAACTAAACCTTTAACAATTTCTACTTGGCCTTCTGATGCTGCTACATGCAGCCAAGTCCCAAAAGGAGTATTTATATTAATTAGATTCTGGTTGTTTCCAAGAAGTTCAAAACACCGTTTAGAATCTCCCTGCTTAATTGCTGAACGAACTTCTTTTGATATCTGTATGTTATCCATAATGAGCTATCGCCTCCGCTGACCTTTGACCCTGTTAGGAGCCCAAACAAGATTCTCCAGTCCCATAATCGAGTCAATTCCATATTCTTTTAGAATTTCCTGTCCCTCTTTCACAAGTTCCTGTTGAGTTTTCCCAAGCCCTTTTTTAAATAGAATATGGTGTGCATGTGGATCTATCATATCACTAGGAGGACCACCGATTTTACTTTTCAAATACTTACCGAAATCAATTTCGTCTACTCCCTTCGGAGTATCAACTTCACCCGTACCCTATGTGGTAAAGCTAAATCCCGTTAATAGAATGGTGGCAGTCAAATTTTCCAACTACCACCATTCTATCATTAGGCGACTTGATCGGCGAGGGGCGGGGCGTTGTACGGTGTCTTGTTCTTCATCATGCCGTAGATGATGTTGACCAGCCGCCGCATGATGCAGACTAACGCTTATCCTTTCGTTTTGCCTTCCTCTTGTTTTCGTTCATAGTAAGCTAGGAAAGCAGGATTGCGGGGGAGCTTGCTTCCTTTGGAGACTTGCACCTGCTGGACAGCAAGGTTATAGAAGATGCCGTGCAAGGTGCGGTTTCCCTGCTTGCTCTTTTGTTCCTTGCCCTTCCCACCCGAACTGAACTTTACAGGAGCAATACCTGCAAAACGAGCCAGCTTGTCAGGACTGGAAAAACGGTGTATGTCTCCGATCTCAGCCACTAGAGCCGATGCCGTTACTAGGTCGATGCCTGGCATTGTCTCTAGCTGAAAGCCCAGTTGCTTCATCATGCGGCTTAGTTGTTCTTCTTCCTTCTGAACTTCTTCCTTCTTATAACGGATGTCTCGGACATGGCTTTGAATCAGGAAATCCCTAGATTCTTGGTAATCCCGCTTAGTCTCGCCATCAGCCGCCACCAATGCCATGATTTCCTCGGCTTTCTTAGTCGAACAGGGGTTATGGCTGGCGTTCAACGGCATCTCCCGTAAATCCTCCAAACTCACGCCTTTCAGATGATGCGGCGAGGGTAGGTATGCCAGAACTCCAAGGCGCATTTCCCATCCATATCGCTAAAGAACTTCTTGTAGCTCGGATAGTGGTGGGATAATTGCATGTGAAGCTGGTTCTTGAGCGCGGTATGAGCCTTTATCAAAGCATTTCTTCTTGCTACAAGCTGACCGATTGTCCAATAGATGTCCTGTGGGTTGGCATCAGGCAAGATGTCGAGCTTGTTCAGTAGGATTTTTGCCACGCATTCCGCATCCCAGCTATCGCTTTTCTGTGTGGTTGGGAAGCTCTTGCGCTCAGCGTAGGAAAGAGCCGAATTGACTTCTTTCACCTTCTGCTTGTTCTCAACGAGGAACACGGCTAATGACCGTCCATAGCCGCCCACGTCCTCCAATCCATAGATCGGGGTCATGCCTCTTTTGCAGAACTTCTTGACAAACGGAAGCAGTTCCTCGAAGGCGGCGGGTTTGTTCTCGAATTGGATTTCGCCCAGTTTCTCGTTCCAGCAGTTTACGATCACGGCAGTATGAGTAGCCTTATGAAGGTCTACGCCTACGTAAATATGCTTTTGTTTATAATGCCCGTTCAAAAGACATCACCTCGATCTACGAATGTATGAAATAGAAAAGAAAGTCGGCAACCTCAGTTCGAGCGTTAGTCATTCGCATGACCCGCATTGGGACGCAAGCCTATCCATTCTTTTCTGGTTTAACCTTGTTTAGTGATACATCTACTTGCTCTATACGATACGGCTACGCCACAGTTAAGCGTGGCGGTAGAGATTAGATAATAATTGGCTGGTGTACGCCTTTTGCTTCAATCTGTCCATAACGATACATACCTCGATAGAATTCCTCACGGTCTAGCATTCGCTTCACCTGCACTTTCGTGAAGAGCTTGTCTTGAACCGTTCTGTAGCCCGCCTGATTCAGTTCTGCGGCGATTTGAGACAGTGACCATGACGGATGCTCGGTCTTGATCTCGAACAGCCTACGTACCGTCTCAGACTGCACAGGGTCGATGGAGAGCGTCTTTTGTCCTTTGGCGGCTGAATAACCGAATGCTACTCTACCGCCCGCATAGCCGCCCTCCTGTGCCTTCTTGCGCCGTCCTCGGCTTAGCTTCAAGGCAATCTCTAACCGCTGGTATTGGTCTAGTAGCTCCATCATGCCGTTTACTAGGAAATCATTCGGGTCATGGGCATAGATGCTGTATTGCGGCTGTTCAATGGCTTTTACATCAACCTTATTCCGTTTTAGTTCCCGCTGAATCAGCACCTTCACAATGTCTGCTCGCCATAAGCGGCTAGTGTTCAGAACAACGATATACTTCACATCTCGCCATTTCAGATCGGACAACATTTCTTGAAGTCCATCCCGTTCTATGGTTAGCTCGTCCTCGTCTACCTTTGCCCCCGAAATGCCTTCATCCTTATAAATGTCCAGCAGTTCGAGGTTGTGGCTGGCGCAGTACCGCTGGATTTCCTCCGTCTGGTAGGTAAGCGAATAGCCATCCTTCACCTGTCCTTGCGTAGAGACCCGAACATAACCGACTACACGATCTTTCATTCGATCACCTCGTTTCAATAATTCTAGTTTTCGTAACGCCCTTGGAATCAGCTACTGCCGCCGCGGATTTCGCATACATCGAGCAGGCGGGCAGCGGGGCAGTTCACAGGCTTCTATATGCGATTGTCAAAGGGCGAAACCAACTTGCTGTGGGAAATACAGAACCATATCACGGAAGGCATGTAAAGGGGGTTAAGAGCAAAATGAATATATACTTTTAATCGTTTCGGAGAATCAGGACAAGCAATCGAAGACCCCCCCCAGTGTCTAGGAAAAGCAAGAACCGCCCTCGCGGGCGCGGGGGCGGCGTGATTCCTACGGGGTATTTTTCTGGAAAGGTGATGCACGATATAAGATGTTTCTAGTCCAGTCAGTTCATAGAGAGGCTTCCGAGCTTGCGAGGAAGCATGAACAGAAAAGATATTTACCTCATTTCCTTACCACTTGTCTATAATACTATACTTAATTGTCTGAACCTTCTTCGATAGTCTTAGGAACTTGCTCCAGGGGGCAGAGTATGTTCACCTTCACCCGCTGTAAATGCTTCGGCTCCAAGCTGTATATCCCAAAATTTGAACTATGCGAGCTTTTGGTTCTCCTCTTCATAGTAACCTTCCAACGTTTTCATCACCTCATTGATCGTTTCCTCGTACTGTTCCTTGAAACTTCCCTCTTGTTTGAGCTTCTGAATGAAGTGTTCATAGATAGGGCTTGCTGAACGAAAAAAAACCTAGAAATAACAAGGGTTTAACCGTCCTTTTGTCGAAATAGGATGCAAGGAAACCGGTAGGTAGTCCGGTAAAAACCGTGCATCTGGAGGGCAAAATCATGTTTCAGCGAAGTGAAGGTCAGCTCATTCTGCCAGGCGACTTCTTCCTGCCGTTTGGTGGAAAATTAAGCGAAGATAACCGCTGGGTGCTTCTCGCGGCGATGATCCCATGGGCAAAGGTTGAGGAGAAGTACGCCAAATCCTTCAAAAGGAGCCAAAAGGGTCAAAAAGCGGTACCCGTCCGTGTCGCGCTCGGGGCGCTCATCATTCAAGAGCGGCTCGGGACCGATGACCGAGAAACACTTCAGCAGATTCTGGAGAACCCGTATCTGCAGTACTTCCTGGGGTTGCCTGGTTATCAGAATCGACGTCCGTTTCACGCATCACTTATGACTCACTTCCGTAAGCGACTTGGCAGCGACGTCCTTCAAGAAGTGAATGAATGGATTGCCCTCGAAGAGGTCCAGAAACAGACAGACGAGCAAGGCTCGGATGATGACGACTCCAGTGGAGGCAACGCTGCAGGAAGCGCAAGCGGGAGTCTCACGCATCAAAACGCCGAAGCGCCTCTTCATCAAGGAAAGCTGCTCCTTGATGCCACCTGCGCTCCCGCCGACATGGCGTATCCAACCGACCTGTCGCTGCTGAATGATGCGCGCGAAAAACTGGAAATCATCATTGACCTGCTTCATCAGCCGCACCGTGGAAAGACCGCAAAACCGCGAACCTATCGGCAAAAAGCCAGGAAGGCGTACCTTGCTGTGTCCAAGCAGCGGCGCGTAAAGCCCCGCACGATGCGCAAAGCGATCGGAAAGCAACTGCGGTTCGTTGCGCGCAACTTACGAACGGTTGCTGCTTTAGCTGAAACTAGTCATCTGTCGGCACTGCCTAGGAGCCTGTACAAAAAACTGTTGGTCATTCAGGAGCTGTACCGCCAGCAACGGCAGATGTTCGATGAACGCTCGCACAGCATCCCGGATCGGATCGTCAGCATCTCGCAACCGCACGTTCGTCCCATTGTGCGCGGCAAGGCAAAGGCCAGCGTAGAGTTTGGCGCGAAAGTCGCCATCAGCTTGGTGAACGGCTTTGCGTTTGAAGAGAAACGGGATTGGGACAATTTCAACGAAGGTCTCACGCTGAAGGCCTCAGTCGAAGCCTACTACAAACGATTTGGCTTCTACCCCGAAGCGGTGCTTGCGGATCAGATCTACCGTAACCGTGAAAACCTGCGGTATTGCAAGGGTTTGGGCATCCGCCTCAGCGGACCGCAACTTGGGCGACCATCCGCTAATCAAGAGGAAGCCAAGCGCCTCTCCAAGGTCGACGCATCGGAACGTAACGCAATCGAAGGCAAATTCGGCGAGGGCAAGCGTTGCTATGGGCTTGGTCGTATTCGAGCACGCCTTCAGGCGACGAGCGAGACGGTCATCAGCATGCAGTTCCTCGTGATGAATCTGGAGCGAAGACTACGGCTTTTCTTTCTGTCTTTTTTCGCGGGGTTGCAAACGGTTCGGCTATGCGTGAACGTGAGGCTTTTGAAACTAAATTGATTCGTTCAGCAAGCCCTAGATACGAGGGTTACGGACAATCTTATTCACCGCCTTACGAGCAAGATTCAAGGATAGGGGAACATCGTATGCAAACAGGTTTTCTATTTTTCTGGCTCTATTTTCTTCGGGAAGGCATCGGCGGATAAAGGTTCTTATCCAATAATGAATCCCCTCGCTCAGGAGTATATAAGGGTTTTTCGACAGATCGCAAACCATGAATATATCTGTCGAGGACGTATGTTTTCTACGAATAATCCCCTTCATTACAAGCCCATTGAGCATGGTACTAACCGTTTTTTCAGAAATTCCTGTATACAGACTTAGCGTTTTGAGAGAGACTCGACTATACCCGATATCATCAAGCCACGACATCAACTCCCACAGCACCGCCTTTTCATTTACTGAAAGAAAGAAGCACCTTCTCAGCACTTGAGGAACGGATAGGAAGTAAGTATTATTCACTTGGCGGCATGTTACGTAACTGCCTTTCTCCTGTTCTCCGTCCAGTTCCGCGAATGCGCCCTCGTCGTCAATGTAGTGAAACTGGTTTTTCATGTCATCCAACCATTGATATCCTGCCATGTTCATCATCCTTTTCTATGTTTTCAGGAGCGATGCTCCTTCAATTTCTCTATACGAAGAGGTGACGCGGCAGTTAAGACCTGTATAAAAAGAAATCCCCGCACAACGGCGGGGATAGGTTAGCCAAACAACGGCAAGTATTTACGATAGTAATCCATATGATCGTCAGATAGCCGCCAATCATACTGATTTAAGAATCGAGCAACCTTTGCTAAGACTTGATTCCGTTGAACGACATCATTGTGCTTCGATTTAGCAAGGTAATGAGCGAGGCTAAGCTCGACTTGCTCTTGTGACATCGGGTCTTTGACATACTTTACGAAGATGCCGACAAGCTCGTCCATACCATTGGAACAATGTCCGAGCACGTTCTCCCGCCGCATCAGGGTCAAGGCTGTATCTAACGGTAGTCGTTTCATGGATGCGCCCTTCCTTCTGCGGCGGCGGGGGCGGTTAGCTTTTGCTGGACTGTCCATTTCCTCCATAAGAGATACTGCCGCTGTGCTTCTTGCTCATCATAGCCATGCTGTACCATGACATTCAGGATGGCGCGGGGGATGGAATCGGTGTAACCATACAAGCAACTACGAAACCTTTCCCATGAGATGTCATACAAGACAACAAACGCTCGGTGTGTTAGCCCTAGCTTCTGAATGCATTCATTGACTGGGTGATTCATGAATGATTTCTCCATTCAAGTGTCCTCCCTTATAGGTTAGACACTCTACAGGCAGGAATCACACCAGACATACAGAAGCATAGGACGTTTTTGGATTCTTGAATTTGTCACAACGGGAGTAATCCGTGAATAACAAGACTACATAGAAATTAACGGTAATTCCCTAATTAACTCCATTAGATTACCGCATCTCGTCACACTATCTGATGATTTTCTCATTCGGTTAAATCTTCGCACTGGCATGGAAACTTGATATTGCTTAGCTTCGTTATCTCCCGCCCGCTTAATAGACGGTGCGTGATGCGAGGCGGGCAACGTCGGTGAATTATGAGTTCATTCAGCACTGGGTAGCCCCCAACCAAAAAATTGAACCAATTACTTGAGTCACTCAATCTCACCCATGAATTCAGTTATCAAATAGATATGTTCTATCAACTTCACTTTTTTTAAATTTTCCACTTTTTCTGCCCCCTAACCCAAGAAGAGGAACATAACCGAAACATTCATCAAAAGCAGGTGTTTCATATTTTTTAATTGCATCTGGATATGGGGACCAATCTAGAGCATTATTTAGGTAATAATCATCAAAGATATCATTAAAAAAGAACTTGAAATTTTTTGCCACTACGTTCACTTTATGTTTTCTGTAATTAAGTGACAATAAATACTCATCTTCCCAAACTAAAATATCGCCCATAGCTGTAGTGAATAATGGAATAGCCCTTTGATTTCTACTATAAGTGTCATTTAATACTTCTTGAAAATCGTCGGGATTTACAACCCTAAGATAACCATTATTAATGCCACCAAATCCGAAATTTCTCCATACTTCAACCACTTGGACGGGTACATTATCCTTGTATTTTTCAATAACACTTATAGGGGTCTTTTCTTTAAACTTAAAATCATCAAAGATTTTAGACATACTTCCTCCTCTAATTACTCTGTTAATTTGATATTCAAATAGGTAGACTTTCTTTCTTCTTCTGTCATATTTTTAGCTAAGTCTCTAATTTTTTTATCCAATTCTCCAATTTTATTTTTCCACTGTGATCCAAGGGATGAATTAATCCCCAAATCACCCAACCCGTCAATTTTTTCTGGATAACCACCAGCAATTTGGTCAGGGTTATGCAGTGCTGCCTTATCCTTTATCCACTCATTAGCTTTTTGTTCTGCCTCTTGATATGATAAACCTTCTTCACGAAATTCATCAATCTTATCTTGAAGCGCCTTCTTCCTAGCTAATTTTTGAGCGGCGTCCCCTTCCAATGCCCTGCCATCTTTCAAATACCTATCCCTATTAGCAATAAACTCTTCTACAGTTAACTCATTAATTCCGTCTTGTTGATCTTTTAATTGCCTTTTAAATTCCTCAGAATCATGTTTTTTATTGCGTTTAAATTTAACATCTATTTCTTCAATCCTAGGTACGTTTACTGAAGTTTTATTAACTTTAACCGTACCCTAAGTTGTAAAGCTGATTCCTTCTATGAAAAAGTGGCACCTGTCATTTCTTCCAGTTACCACCATTATAAGCCTTATCCAACTTGCTTTTCTATCGACTTTGCATCCGGTAAAACGAACTCCGTCTTGTTCTTCATCATCCCATAAATGATGTTGACGAGTCTACGCATCACGCACACCAACGCTTGCTTTTTCGACTTTCCTTCGGCGATCTTCCGATGATAATATTCATGGAAGAAGGGATTTCTCGGCTTGCGGCTGCCTTTAGCTACTTGTACTTGTTGAACGGCAAGGTTATAAAATAGACCATGAAGGATACGGTTGCCTTGCTTACTCTTCTGTTCTTTCCCTTTACCCGCGGAACTGAATAATACCGGGGCGACTCCTGCGAATCTCGCCAGTTTATCAGCACTTGGGAATCGGTTAATGTCACCAATCTCTGCGATCAAGTACGCCGCGGTAACGAGATCAATGCCTGGCATCGTTTCCAGCTTATAATCAAGCTGACCGAGCAGTGTCTTGATCTCATCATGAATATTCTTCATCTCTTCCTGCTTGAATCGCAGGTCCCGAACAAAGCTTTGAATCAAGAAATCTCGATAGTGCTGATAATCTCGGGTGGTGTCGCCATCCCGTTTCACCAAAGCTAAGATTTCCTCCGCCTTCTTCGTCGAGCAGGTGTTGTGGCTTGCCTTTCGCAATACTTTTGCCAACTCTTCTGCTGTCATATCTTCAAGCAATTGTGGTGAAGGAAACGTATGCCAAAAGACAAGCGCACACTTGCCGTCAATATCGCTGAAAAACTTCTTGTAGCTCGGATAGTGGTGACTGAGTTGGGCATGAAGTTGGTTCTTCAACGAGATTTGCGACCTAATCAAGCCTGTTCTTCGGGATACAAGCTGACCCATTGTCCAGTATACATCTTGCACGTTCGCATCCGGCAGGATGTCCAGCTTATTCAGTAGGATTTTGGCTAAACATTCGGCATCCCAACTATCATTTTTCTTTGTAGTTGGGTAGCTTTTCCGTTCAGCATAAGACAGAGCTGTATTGACTTCCTTTACCTTCTGCTTTTCTTCAAGCAGATAGACGGCAAGAGACCTCCCGTATCCACCGACATCTTCAAGTCCAAAAAGTGGCGTTACGCCTCTTTTGGCATAGCCCTTTACCTGCTGAAGAAAGTCCGGAAAAGCATTCGGAATATTGTTGAATTGAATTTCTCCGAGCTTTTCATTCCAGCAGTTGACAATAACGGCGGTATGGGTATGCTTGTGCAAGTCCACGCCGACATAAATATGCTTTTCCTTGTAATGGCGCATCGAAATCCCTCCATGTGTCAATGAAATGGAAAGAATGTCGGCAACCTCAGCTCGAGCGTTAGTCCGAAGACCCGCAATGGGACGCCAGCCAGTCCATTCTTTCAGTTCAATTGACATATAGAATTATCCGCTCATTTTTTAAGCAGACCGTAATTTTTTTTAGATGATGGCTTGGTGTTGACCAACCGCTTCAATACTGCCGTATGAATATGTGCCTCGGTAAACCGGTTCATGGTCGAAAATCCGTTTGATCTGCACTTTGGTGAAGCTCTTGCCTTGATCAGTCGTATAACCTTCCTTGTTCAGCTGATCTGCGTACTGAGCCAATATCCAATGAAGGTTCTGTTGCTTCAGTTCAAATAACCGCCTGACAATCGCTGCTTTGCGATCATCGACTACCAGCAGTTTGTTGCCTTTGATCACTTTATAGCCGAAGGGGATTCCTCCACCTGCATAACCGCCTTGCTCCGCCTTTTTTCTTCTCCCTCTGCCAAGCTTCAATGCGATCTCAAGACGTTGGTACTGATCCAGTAGCTCCAGCATTCCGTTGACCAAGAAGTCGTTCGGGTCATAGGCATAAATACTGTAATTCAGCTGTTCTATCGCCTTCACATCGACTCGATGCCGCTTTAATTCCCGCTGAATCAATACCTTTGCCATGTCCGAACGCCACAAACGCGAAGTATTCAAGACGATAACTCCTTGAATATTCAACTGGCTGATGTCGGCAAGCATGTTTTGCAAACCTTCACGTTCAACGGTCAAGCCTTCTTCATCGACTTTGGCCCCACTAATACCTCGATCTTCGTAAATTCGGAGCAGTTTCAAGTTATTTTCTTGACAATATCGGTTTATTTCATCAACCTGATATTGCAGACTATAACCGTCTTTTACTTGTCCTTGAGTCGATACTCGGACATATCCAACGACATTTTGCATCGTTTCTCCCCCTTGGTTACAGCATTTCAAGTTGCTGTAACCCTTGCTAATCAGCATATCTCCTGCTTCTGTGAGATTGTATGAGATCGGCCGCTTCCTGACAAGAGGTCCAAATTATAAGCATGGGGGTGAATTTCGTTCCCAAATTACTTGCATGAGGTACTGAACTTGAAATAAGCCCTATGCGCATGATGTTCCTGTATTTGTGATCAAACAATTTGCATGAGCTACTGGTTTTCAAATACGATTTTTACTACGGGTCTGCTGATTCAGCATGCTTTTTTAGCGCACGAGTTTCGATTTTAGCGCGTTCTAATGCTTAGGGAATAGTAGAATATAGGACAAATAAAAACCTTGACTGAGTGACGAGCACTCGATCAAGGTTCGGTAAATAAAAGGTCATTGCCTATAAATTGTCGATCCCTTCCTGAAACATATCTATAACATAATCGTCAAACGTATCATACCTCACAGACAATTCCTTTCCATTTCTGTCCCAAGTATAAACTTTTTCGTCAACAAAATCGGCGGAATACATACACCTTACAAATTCCCCCGAATCTTCAATCACAATAAGGCCATCACTTAACCCCAATTTCCTCCATCTTTCTGTTGACTTTACTACTGAAGCACCAAGTTTACCTTGAACCCCTAAGATTTCAACACCACATATCCCGCCAGATCCATAACTAATTACAAATCCCCTATAACTTTGTGGGAATTTTAATCCAAGTGCTTCTTCGGCACTCTGAATATATTCCTCAGATACCTCTCCAAAGAAATCTTTTTCTTCGGAATACTCCTCAATCATTTTACTAATTGTTTCGTTCATGCATATTCGCCCCTTCCCAATTATTCATTTGCACGCATCTTCCAGTAATTGCTCCTAAAATTATTATACTGCTTTTCAAGATCAGGATCATTTCTAAAACTATTACCATCTTCTACCAAGCCATGTAAAGTAGAACTATATTTATCATGCGTTGTTTCAGCTATTTCCACCATTCCTCCCGGCTCTTGCTGAATCAAATGGTGTAATTCTACTCTGCTCTCCTCACCATCCTTAATAACATAAGGAGCTCTCCTTTTTCCATTAATTCTTTGTTGCTCATTCCAGCCGCACTCGGATCTTTTGGATAGTATTTTTTATCAATCTCGATTTGGTAAACTCTTCTTGAAACATCGACTTCTTTACCTGCTACTTTAACAGTGCCTTTAACTTCAACGGCAGTGTATTTATCGGGTAACCACTCAAGATCAATCTTTTCTGAAGATAGCTTTGTGGCTTTTAACTTGGTAGGAATTTCACCCGTCCCCTCAGCCACAGCCTTCTCTTTCGCTGCTCTCGCCGCCGCTTCCTCTTCAGCTTCAGCCATCGCTTTGTTGTAATTCAGCTGCACCTCTGTCTTTTTAATTGCTTGTTCCCCTGTATTCTCTACAGCTTCATTGAATGCATGATGGCCTGTGCTTGTCGCCAATTTCGGTTCGAGGTTCATCGCCAATCTGTTCATGGCTGTTTTCAAAGCATTACCGCTGAGCTCGCCCGCTTTCAGCACGAGCTTGCCTATTTCGTTGGCATCGGAAACCAATTTATTCTTTACGGCTTGTTTCACCGTATCAATTCGTGTTTCCAGCTTGGCTATGCTCTCTTGGGCCCGTAAGACTGCCTTGTTCATGCTGGACTTTATCTTATCTATGACTTGATGCACGTCCAGCTTCTCTACCGCTTTCCTTGCGGAAGTGAAGACTTTGCCAAGGATGGCTTCTCCTGCCTTCACTACAGATCGCACCGCGTCCGCCGCCTTCGTGGCGGCTTTCACGACTGCTCGGCCTGCTTGGTACATCTCCATGCCTCGTCTGGCGAACTTAGCGCCGGTGGCTGCCCAGCCTGCGAATGGTATGCACGCTGCTAGAGATAGCGCTGCCCCCACATAGTCTCCGCGGGCAAGCGAGATGCCTGCATTCGCAAGGTCAGCGACCTCTCCGAGTCCGGGAATAAGACCCACGACGTCTAGTGCAATTTGCACGCCATCAAGCAATTTGCCCCAGAAGCCGCCCTTCTTCTTCTCCGCTTCTTCTCTTCTTCGCTGCAGGATCGCAGACTCCTGCTCAATGACCGGCGGCACAATGGAAGCCAGCTCCGCCGGCAGCGGTGCTACGAAGACGGGTACTTTGAGCGTGCCCTCCATCTTAATTTCATCCGCCCGTACATCTGCATTCCCATCCAGGATGATGCTGCTGTCTTCACAAAGCAGGTAGATGGCATCCTCAGCATGCAGCGTTAAGCTCTTCTCGGCTTCGAAGATCAAATCCTTGTCGCTATGAAGGAAAATGCCCTGGTCACTCTGGATATGGATTCCCTCTTCAAGGTCCAGCTTCAGGTAGATGCCCTCGCTGTTTGTATCCCTTTTGGCGGTCATTGTCAGGGCCTGTCCCCCGAACAAGACTTCTTTGCCTTGGTTACGCCAATATTTCACCGAAGGGTCGCTAGATGGAGGGCTCTTATGGATGGAGCCTACGGCTACGGTCCCTCCTTCCTCACACCCCGGCACATAGAGCTGTACCCGATCGCCGGTCCCTGGCATATCGTAGAGCCCCCGCCGGAACCTTCGGCGGAGTATGCGGAGGCGTACGGGAACCAGCCTGAAGCCGCGCCCTTACGCCCCTCGTCGATATCCAGCTTGACCTTCACCGAATGACCCTTGACCTCCTGTACACTGCCAAGGAGGGTCGCTCCCGTCATCTCATGGTTGAGGATTCGCAGAACACTCATTCCTGCTTCAAGGGGAGACAGCATGTAGGTATAACTTAGAAGCCCGTCTGTTAATGCAGCTGTGTACCCGACTACGGTGAGTTCCCCTTCCCGGAACATCACTTTGTCTCCGATCTGGTACGATTGGTCCGTCACTATGGAATAAGCGGTGAATTCTCCTTCGCTGCCGTGCCCATCGTTGAACGCGATGTTCATCCACTCGGCAAGGCTTCGTTTGACCATGAACGGCTCTTCCGGCAGCGATCGCATTCTGCCATCCGGCAGACCCACCATCAGTTTAGGCCCATCCCCAGCAGCATCGGCCATAAGTACAGAACCAAAGTGCGAAGCCATTCGTTTCAAAAATTGCCAATCCGTCTCCATATATTGTAAGGTAAATGACCCTAAAGCGGAAGAACCCGTGGCATAGTCGAGCACATCCGACTGTTCATAATCCGACATGACGGTTTCGATAAGCTCTCCATAGGTCATGTGTGGGTTCGGGAATGAACGGCTCTTACGCTTCAAATCCATAATAGCGGTATAGGAGCTGCATTCCAGCTCCAGGTAATAAATGCCCTGAACGGCCTTAATCTTCAGTAAGGAGACGATCCCTTTGAACAAACGCCTGGCTGAGCCGTTCTCCTCTACAATTTGGATCTCCACGGTATCTCTGCTGCTGGAGTGTTCCATGTAGGAAGTTCCATGTTCCTCCGGGATGATTCCCGAGAGAGTCAGCCTGGCATGCTCTCCGGGATGCCTAATGATGTCCATGTGCTGTATGGTTTGCAGCTCATAGGGCGAGATGATGCGGATATTGCCATATCCCATTGCCTTCTCTACGGCTTCCACTCACTTGCTCCCTCCTTTCCATATCGGTGTGCCGCTCTACATTTCCTGTCCGTCATCCTCGATTGAAATGATCCCGTTATATTGGCAGGTCGTGGTGGATGGACTGAGCAAAGCAGGCTTTCCTTCAATGAGCTTATCTTGCTTTCCGTGCGTCCATGGCATCTGAATGACGGGCTTGCAGGGCATCGGCCGCAGCACATTCTCATTGGCAGTCGTTGCCGCATTCACCTCCGGATTCTGAATCGTACAGCACATGCCAAAGGGCATAATATTCTGGTACGGCTTGTAATCCTCCACGGTTAGCTGCGGTTTCCCCTTGATCGATACCCCGTGACTCAGCGGCATCGTCAGTCTGGTTCGCATATTCCCGCAGCTGCAGCTCACGACCGCCCCAGCCACGACAAAGGTTTGCTGCGTCTGTCCGCCGCTCCGCTTGACCTCGATTGGCCCTCGAATGATATTCATCCGCTTGTCATCTCCTTCCCCTTAGCAACACTAGACAGCCGCTTAAACCTCATACCGGTCAAACCTCGCCGCAAGATACTCTCCGCCATCGCCAGGTCGACGACCAACACATCCTCCAGCAACCCCCCAACCTTGAAAAAAGGATGCCTGATCTGCTCTTCTTGGATGACCAGCTGTTGAAGCGTGCCGTCCTTGCGAAATTCGCTCTGTTCGGATACACAGTGAACAACCGGTGGCACCACCAACCAGTAGGATTCCTGCTTCAAGTGTTTGAGATCGGTGAGTACGACCGGTTGAACGTGCAGCTGCTTCGAGCATTTTTCCAGGTGACGCTTGAAAGGTTCGGAATACAGCGGGATCGGACGCTCGATGAAATCCACGAATCTCCCCCCGCCCGGCTGTTCCCGCACCTGGAATTGAAGCAGCCAATCATCAAGCTCGTGAACACGTTCACGGGTGAGCATTTCTTTGGGAATATCCGTTATTCCCATGGGCTTTGCGGCATTCAGAATCCGCTCATCCTCCGTAATCTGAAAATATCTCATGCGCCTGCCTCCCCCTGCGCTTTCACCCAAATGACCGACTGCAGCTGCTCTTCGCTCAGCGCAAGCTGCTCTCTGGCTTCGAATGAAAAGAGCGCCTGATCGAGTCGAGCGCCTTGAAAGTTCGTATGCCGCACATTCGCATCGATGAATATCGCGCCTCGCAGATCCGCGCCTGTAAAATCCGCTTCCTGCACATCAGCTCCTCTAAAACTGACGGGCACGGCCCCCTCCGACATCTGCATCGTCCCTTGACCGGCTATAATCCCCTGCAGCTTGGCACCTTTCAGCATGCAGCCTGAGAAATCTGCACCCAGCAGGAGACTAAAGCTCAAATCGGTATGCGCAAGCATGCAAGACTCCCAGCGGGTACCCATCAGCACGGCTCCATTCCACACACTTCGCGAGAGATCGCACTGATTCAAGCGTGAGTACCGAAGGTCGACCTTCTCAAGTTCTAGGTCTTGGAGATGGGCATGGTTGAACACTTCATAGCGATACGCCGATTCCTCTTCAGCAGCCAGCGTTCGGCGAACAGCTTCCGAATCCGTCTCACGAAAGTCATCCTTGTATACCACTTCGCTCAGATCCATGTATTCGCCAAGGCGAAATTCTACCGTTTGCGACCGTGTAAGCTGTTGATACTCAGGCAAACGAATGACTTCAGGCATGGCGTACCTGGTTACGGTTACGAGATAGGCATGGAAGTTGCGGGCTTCCCGCAGCATAATCCGTTCAATGTCCGGCGCTTTGACGGTCCCGTGATACGACTCAGCCGCCTGCAGCCACTCTTGCCTGCAGCGTTGAAGATAACCAAACGCCCAAGAAGCGTCATATTCCACTTCACAAAGCTTGCGATCGAAGAACCATCGGGAGTCAAAAGCTTCCGCCACATAGCGATTTCCGCCATCCAGAATTTCCGTTCGCAGCATGGAACACGTCACATAAGCGATGTCCCCCTTCTCTCCTTGCTGCTGCAGGGCAGCAGCCTGAACGCACACCTCTCTCATGGCTTCGATGAAACCTTGAGTCAAGGCATCTATATGAGTTCGAACATACAAGTCCAGCTCCAGCAGGGCTGCCTGGACCCGCCACTGTACTTCATCCGTCTCAAAGTCGGCTAACGCTATATCCTGCATCAAGGCCTGTCCGCTCCTCATCCCGGTTAGTTTGTTTTGGCTTCCTTGCCGGTGATCTCGGTATGTCCGTCCATCCTGATCTTGCTTTCCCGGCAGGTTAGCTCGAGCGATTCTTTCGCGCTGATTTGTATGCTTTTCTCGGCGTTCAAAGTAATATCTTCCTCGGTCTTAAGCTGGATGTTCTTCTTACTGATGATTTCAATTCCTTCTGTTTCATGCAAACGAATGAAGATTTCTCCGTCCTTACCCGTAATTGTGATCTCTTCAGAGGTCAGCTTCACTTCCTTGCCTGAAGCCGAGCGAAAATATTTAACAGACGGGCTTCCCGCATTGTTGTTTTGCCGCAGAGAGCTGATGGCCACGGCTTCTTCCGCCAATCGGCTAGGAACATGCACAATCACGCGGTCTCCCATCTCTGGCATGCAGTACCAACCGCTGCTTCCGCCTGCGGCGTAGACGGTTGAATAGGTGAACCACCAAGAGCCTTCAGGAGCTGAAGAATCGATGTCCAGATGTACCCTGACCTTATCCTTGGAGACTCCTATGACCTTCCCCTGGATGGAGGCGCCGATGAGCAAATCGTTAAATAAGGGATTCGGCTTCATTCCATTTCTTGGACAAAGGGTATATCGATGAAGAATCAATCCGTCGACCAACTCGGAATGCACTTCCCTCACATACAACGCCTTGCCTTGGAAGTCGACCTTACTGCCCAGATTCAGCAGCTTCAACGTTTCGACCTCATAGTCGATACAATCTTCCTCTCCCACTGCAAATTCTGCATTTTCCTTGGTATAGAGGAAGTCGGACACACGTTTTTTTACGCTAAAATTAAAAGCCTCGAGTTCGCCTCTGTCATCGCCATCCGGAACGCCGACAACAATCTTCGGCTGTTCGAATGTCGGCGCCGGCAATAACCCCGCTTGAAAATGAGAAGCGATCCGCTTCATAAACTGCCAATCCGTTTCTTGATACTGCAAAAGCAGACGGCCGATTGCCGCTCCGCCTGTCGCTTCATCCATAATGTCCGCGCCAGGATAGTCGGACGCCAGTCTAGCCAGCAGCTCGGGAATCGTCATCCCTGAATGCTGAAACGACCGGCTTTTGCGCTGAATATCCATGACATAGGAATAGGACACCGCTTCCACATCGAGGTAGAACACTTCCCTTACAGCTCTAACCTTAATGTTCAATACCATGCCATGAAACAACGTCCGTTTCCCCTGGTCGTCTGCTTGCTCAATCGTCACAGGCGTCCCGATTTGCGTATCGGTCACGTAGCTGTCCTTCAGCTCCTCAGGCACCACTCCCGTCAAATGAAGACGAGCATGCTCGTTGACAGCCTGGGTCCACACTAGGCTTTGGATGCTCGTAAACGTATAGGGCGAGACTTTGATGTTATCGTGTGAGAGGGCCGAAACACTCATTCTGCCGCCTCCTCTTTCTTATGTATGCTCTGCAGGGAGAACATCATCCCCTCAGCTGTGCGTTCCCAGCCCTTCATTTGGTCCTTCAAGCAATTAAACGTGCACAGCAATGCTTTGCCTTCCAAGGAAACATAGAAGATCAGCTGGTACAGCTCCGAATCTACGACTGGAATCACAAAGCTGCTGTAGCCAACAGGCTTGCCATGTATCTCTACAACTTCTTCCTTGAGCCATTGCGCCGCCGGTTGGGAACGCTTCAACATCTGTCCCATCGCTTTGGTAAAATCTTCAACATCTTCATCGTCCAGCAGCGTTTCAGAGTAATTGAAGGCCAGATTCACCGATGTGCTCTCATCTGTAAGAATCAAGTTCGGTCGGCGGTTGGACGGATACTTCAGCTTTGCAACTTCCGGGGACATCTCATGAAAGGTTCTGGGCGTGCGCAGCTTCGGATTTTGCCCTCCAGTAGAACTCGATCCTCGAATGGAACCCACTCATCTCCGATCTTCACCAAGGGCTGCATGACAAGAGACTCGGGATCCGGACCTTGTTCCTTCACATCCGTGTCATTCTCATCTCCCGCTTCCTCATACAGCTTCGCCATAATGCTTTCATCCATAAATTTTTCCATGCCTTCACCATCCTTTCGTCATTTCCCTATTTCTTCAATCCACAATCATCCGCTGCGGTCCATGGGAACGAGGGCCCATACGTCCTGTGCCCCCAGCCTTGACGCTTTCCAAAATGCGGCACAAGCTGCGGTGTATCACCGCATTCGTGTAATCCTTGTAAGGAGCACCAAGCTTGCGGGCCAGATAATGCAGAATGATCGTCCGCTCCGCTATACCTTGGTTCAGGCATGTCATGCCGAAGGCAAGATCGGCGGCATCCGTAGCAGCGCTTTGCAGCAGCTCGGAGGCGAATGTGCGGAGCATCTGCGGATTCAGCGTCGGACCGCCGATACCGGCATAAGGCGCATGGATGACGCATAAGGTGTTGTACTCCGTTGCATAATCAGCAAAGCTGCGGTAGTCCGTACGAATCCTGGCGCCTTCCTTCAATTTGAAGCGGCCCAGCTCCATCTCATCCGGACTGCAGCTCAGCTCTTCATCCAGCACAACCTCGCTCAATCGCTCTGTGAAGTCGCCGTCCGAACGCTCGCTCAACAGACGAAGCTTAATCACACATTCGACGCCGGTAGCCCGGTATTCCAGTGGCAGCTCCTCCGGCAGCACATAGATGCGGCCTTGATGCTTCACCATCCCCCTGCCGATGAATATGTGACGTTCTCCCACGCGAATTCCGGAACCTGCGACAATGCCATCGGAATAGTCCTGCAGCTGAATGTCCAGCAGGTTCCGCGGATAATCCCTCACGCACTCCAGCATCTCCGCCTTCAGAATTCGTCCTTTGCGAAATTCCGGAAATCTATCCGTAAACAAACGAAACTCCCTCCTTTCTTCCATGAATCATGAATACCGCTTATTTCAATCCATCGAAGAAATCCAATTCGGACAGATCATTTTCAAAGGCAAAAAACTTCTTGCGGCCAACCAGCAGCTGCTCGTTCTGACGGGCAACCGGAACCACATGAAAGCCCCAATTGTTATCTCCGGTAAAAACAAAAATTTCACTTCCCCATTCTCAATGGAATCCGTGTCCTCCTGGGGGATTTTATCTCCATATAAGGCGTGAATGTCTTTGTACAGCATGCTTTGGTATTGCGCAGTATCATTGGTGTATGTATAGGTATGGCGGAGCTTGCTGTCGCTCCCCTTCAGGTAAAGCTCGACCTCGGCAACTCCCATTGGCCTGGAAATCGTGCCATAGCTGCGGTTCAGCCTGTCATAGCTGCTGATGAGGAGCACTTCGTTGCGGTTATGCGTGTAAGCGCTGACTGAGTAAGGAACTGCCGGATCGTGATTCGTGATCTGCGGTTCGATCAGCCCTGCCTTCTGAGCGCTCAAATAACGGACAGCCCCGCGCAAGCAGGCCAGCTTCAGATCGGGCACCTTACCGTCTTCCTCGGACTTCTGCTTGAATTCGATGCTTCGTCCAGGAACAAATTCCTTAAGCGCTTCACGAAAAGCATCGATTCGGCACGATTGGCCAGTCAGCTTGATAATGGAATATTCCTGCAGCTTTCCACTGAGGTAGAACTCATCGAGAAACTTTCGCACGGTTTCATAAATATCCGCTTTGATCAAATGGTTGATCTCTTTAATATTGAAAACAACGTTCGGAAACTCATAGACCGGCTTGAACCGCCCGTCTTCCAGCACAGACAAGCACCATCGGTCCACGGCTGTGACTTTCAGGTCGTTCTCCTGACGATTGTCGCTCTCCGAGTTGAACCTGTTGCGCAGAATCCCGGTTTTGCGGAAAAATTCCTTCTTCATGTTCTCAGCGATTTCCCACAGGAAATAGAAGTTGCTTTTGACCCGCTGATACTCTTCACGGGTACGGTTCTCATATTCCGCAAAACGTGTTGGGATTACTGATTCAGCCTGACGGTAGCGCGCCTCGAACCGCTCATAGACAGAAGCAACGCCGCTCTCATCCACATGCCGGAACAGGTCGTTGCCAGGAATATCAATGAGACTGTCGATATCGATCGCAGCACTGCCCGAGCGGTAGTATTCCGCAAATACCACCTTCATGAACTGCAGGATGCGGTAGGTGATGTTGTTGCCGCCGAAATTCGTGTCGCCATTCTCATACGTAGTTTGAATATCAACTTTGTATGAAATGCTGCCGTTCTCAATGCGGAACTTGCCCGATGACAGGTCGGTCGTCCCGCCGCCGCAGTCGATGACCAACGCCTTGTAAGTCTCCCCGTCGATGAAGCTGTTCTTCTCGATCTGCTCGGCAATCGTGTTGTACAGCACAGCCATCCCTTCGTCGAGGGCATGCTCCGTCTCTAGTCGATATTCCGGAATGATCTCCGCGAACATATCGAGAAACTGCGACTTCAGCTTGACGGGACTGGATATGTGCAGCGCTTTGAACCTGCATTTGAACTGCTGCTCCGCAGTTTGAATAACGTGCAGCAGATATGCGCGCAGAATGTCGCCTCTTTTGACATGTGCGGTGTAGCCCTGTCCGTCAGTGATTTCTTCCATTCGGGAATAACTGTTTACCCACCGCTTGATCGCGTGACACACAGTGGCTGTGCCGCTGAAGCCGTTCTTTCTCATGTACTTCAACGCATCATAGCCGAATTCATAACGAATGTCGGCCGGGTTGGAGCAGTCCGCCGCACTGACTACGGTAGGCAGCACCTCGATCCACTCCGTTGCTTTGCCCGAATGGTCCGGGAAGCTAACATAATTGATGCTGTCCAGCCGAACCCTGCCGTTGAGCACCGCATTACTGCATACGGAAGATACATAGCGTCTGTCCAGGTAGGCGCCCGCTGTTGTGTTGGAGGTGCCAAAGTCAATGGCCAGCACGGCGGAAGTTTCCTCTACCTCGCGGATTTCCAGATCGGGCACGGGAATTTTGTAATACTGCAAATTCACTGGAAGCAGCGGCTTATCCTGTGTATAAGCTTTATATAAGTACTCCGAATCCTGACGGCGGAAAAATAACAGACTATACTGCTTGTTCGCCGTGCGCTTCCATTCGATTTCCCCGCCTGTAGTCAAGTAATACACGCCGGCCTCCCGGCCGTCTTTCACCAGATTCAGGATGGCGCACAGCTCCATCCGATCATTGACCAAGAGCACATTGGATTCTCCGATGCCGCCGCTCGCCTCGATCCGGTAGTGATCCAGCTTGTCCACTTTAAGTCCGGCATACAAAATGATCCTGGCAGGCACCTGAATACTGCCGTGGTCCGGGAGCTGCGTCTTGAGATATTTATCCAGCGCCGCTTCCAGCCGCAGCATACCGCCGGGCTTAAACGACTCTATGAGAAGACTCCGTTCTGCGCTCCTGTATTTCAGAATCATGTGGATCAGCCCTTCACGGTCCAGCGTATGGACCATTCCTTCGACCAGCTTCTCCTTGTGGCAAATGTTGCGCAATTGGAACGTGGTCATCTCGGTCAGCTCTTCCCGCGTATACCGCATGCCTTCACGCTCCGCATCCTGACCAAATTGCTTCGCATACAGCTTGTATGAATAACTCAATGTTGTCCCTCCTAAGCCTGTCATCTCCGTACAATCACGCTCAGTAAAGCACGGATTCGCCCAAACGCATCGTCTCCGCCACGCCGATAACACCGATGTGATCGCTCCAGAATAGCTCCACCTGACTGGATAGCGGCAGGAACAGCTCCTGCAGCAGCTGCAAGCGCTCCTTCACAGCGTTGTCTTCGCCTCGGCCGAGATAGAGCAGAAACTCGCCTTCGCTATTGCTTTTCGCATATAACAGAATGCCGGGAAACAATCGTTTCACGGTTTCTTTCCACATATATTCCGCTTCACCCGTTTCATAGCAGCGCAGTAAATGAAGCCCTATGATGTCCTTCTCCTTCGCGCTGAACAGTCGTATCCGCTCCTGAATCGTCTCCCCGAAGAGGCCGTTCTCCATATCAGCCACGAGAAAACGGGTATAGAACTCCCGCTTGTTCATGCCCTGCAGCACATCGAGATTTCCCAGGAAATGCACCGCAATATCGAATAGCGTCCCTCGCAGCTCTGCATCATCTGTGTTCTCTACATCGCACAGCTCTTCGAATACATCATGAAACCTGTAGTACGGATTGATCTCCGCATCAGGCTCAACCTCATGAGCATTCAGCAGCGGGAGACTCAGCTCCATATAGGGCGAGAACGATTCAG
The DNA here is from genome assembly GCF_021513275.1 of Paenibacillus hexagrammi. Lineage (NCBI taxonomy): Bacteria > Bacillati > Bacillota > Bacilli > Caryophanales > Paenibacillaceae > Paenibacillus > Paenibacillus hexagrammi. The sequence goes on from NZ_CP090978.1 coordinate 4,700,634, forward strand.
CGCAGGCAAACCGCAGCTCCTTCTTATCCATCCCAGCCTGCTGCGCCAGGACGATCAGCTCCCAGATATAATTCATAGACAGGCACCCATCACTTGGTACTCCGGCAGATGGCGCTGCACCTCAGACATAAGAAAGCTGATGCGATCCAGCACTAGCGGAGCTGCTACTGTTACCGTGAAGCCCAGCAGGAGTACCCGCTTCTCGCGTTCAATCCGAAGCGTATCCTTCAGGAAGGGATTCATGGAGTAGAATCCCCTTTCCGCGCTCTCCATCCGTGCCTGCGCATCGGAAGACAGCAACTCAACCTTGTCCAGACGCAGACCTGCGGCCGCTTCGAACGAATAGACGATTCGCTTCACGTCTCCGATGGAACGAAGCGAAGCCGCCTGCAACCGTTCAAATCCGCTGGCAAAAGTAATTCGGCGGCGGTTGCTGACGTGCACCGGCAGCCCTTCTGGCCTCTTTACGGACGTTCCTGCGGACATCCCCTCTGGGGTTCCCGCCAAAGCCGAAGCCGTTGTCGAAGCCGCCGCCGCCTTTCCTGCACCCGAGGCCCCCTTACCTGCAACCGCGAGATCGGGCTGGGCCACTTTCCACATGCTCCAGCCTCCGGCCTTACTCTTCGGAGAAACGATGACGATTTCATTCACTTCCCGCTTGACATATCGCAGCTCTTCCTCATGGGCGTCAACCAGGTACCCATGGCCGCTACCCGTCCTGCGTATCGAAAGCACGTGCTCATAATTGATCTTGTCGAGAGCCGGAATCGGAAATCCGGACGATTGAAACATCAATCGCTCGATGTTCCATAAGGGAATCCAATCGATACGCTTATCGGCTTCATATTCCTCCAAATGGATTCGGATCTCGTTAATAACCAGCCCTTCGTGCAGCACACTCTCGCATTCGACCAAATGGACATCGATAAATTTATAAGCGTACGGATGATTAACGGTCGTCCACGGGACTCCGTTCAATCGGAACAATCCATACAGCTTTTCTATAGCTTGAATGTAATCCTTCTTGGCAGTTACTCGTACCTTCATGCCTATCGTGCCCTCCGGAGTCACAAGCTCTCCCCGAAAGGTCCGCCACTCGGCCAGCAGCCTATTCATGCGGTCCATATCGCACTCCATATAGAAAGATTGGAGCTTAGCCTCCTCGCCACGCTCCAAGCATGCCGCCAGCTCGCCCGCCTCAGGCATTGCTGCAGGCAGCGCATCCTCCGGCAGCATCGGATGCAGGAATTCATCGATGGGATCCAGCTCCTCACGGTGGCATACCGAAGCGTATACCGTATACAAATCACCGCTTCCGGCAACCTCGCGGAATACCCGCTCCTCCAGCTGCCGGCAGGCGTCCTCCTGGCGGTCGGCCAATTGGCTGAACACACCTGTCAAAATGTGCCTGAGCAGCTTCCTCTGCTCCAGGTCCTCCATCTTACTCAGACGATCCGTCACGATTTCTCTCATCAATATCCCGTCGTTCCTTTCTGCATCTGCACTACTATCCCTCGGCCGGGACCGCCTGCTATCCAGAGCTGGACTCGGAGCCCGGGGCGCCGTCCGCCGCCGGCGAGCTGCTTGGCTGCGGCGGATTCAGCTTCGTTTGCGCATCAAGAATCTTGCGTTCTACGCTGAGGACCTTATCCAGCAGCTCAGCCTGCTGATAAATCCCTTGGACGGCCGTGTAGGTAGCGATCGCCTGCTGGTACTCCTCCGCTTCCATCTGCTTATCGCCCTCTTTTTCCATATCCTCGCCCTTAGCCTGCTGCTCGCTCTTCTTGATGCTCTTCATTTGGTTGTCTACTTCATTCATTTTGAGCGAAATCTGCTGTGTCCCTTGAGCGAAATTTGCCAGCACAGCCTGCTTGTTCGCGTCCTCATACGTTTCCTTGGCCCCGGCATAATCCTTGGCGGCCAGCTTCATATCACCCTGTTGAATCATCCCCAGAACAAGCAGATACGTCTGCGCCTTCTTCTTGTTCTCGCTGACTCCGCTCATATCAAAACCATCATGAGACTTCGCTTCTTTCTCTGCGGCCTCATATTTGCTAACGGCTTTCTCGTAGTCGCCATCCTTCATGGCGTCATCGCCGTCCACGACCAAATCTGCGAGCTGCAGCTTATCGGCTATGAGCTTCGTATGCACCTTATCATTAAGCTTAATCGCCGCATTGCGCGCCACGCTGTAGTCGCCGGCAGCTTTAGCATAGTCACCCTCTTGCGCTTCCTTATCGCCCTTTTGCTCGCTCTCCACCATGCTCGCTACCGCAGCAGCTTTCTGATTCGCTGCACGAACCTTGTAGACAATAGCCCCGCTTCCGAAAAGCACGAGAGGGATCAGCAGCATGGCGGCCGTTTTGACCCATTTGCCCCAATTGCGTTTATTCGGCTGTTCTTTATACACTTTGCCCGCATAGATGGCGGCAGCTGTGTAATTATGAATCGTGCGTCCCTGACGGCTGAGCATGACTTCCTCCAGCGTATCGACAAACTCTTCCGGACCTTCCGATTCCTCGATCGCATCCAGCATCTCGACATGATGCACGCCCTCCCATAAGCCAAGCGAGCAGAGCAGCAGGATATCGCCGTCCTCCAGCCGGGCTTTGCGGGATGCGTAAGGGCTGCAGCCGTCCGGCTTGCCGAGGTAATTCAGCAGATTATGCTTCTCTTCATGTCTGTCCGCATCATCCCGGCGAATCTTGCCGGTGTGAACCAGCTGCTGCGCCAGGCTCTGATCGACGCTGCGCGCCAGCAGCTTACCCTGGCGAAAGTGATAAAAGCGCGTATGACCCGCGCTTACCCACACCGCATGCTTGTAATCCGTCGCCACCAGCGTGAGACTTGCCTTCAGCCGCACACGCTTGCTCTCGCGCATCAGCAGCTTGTGAGCCTGCTTCACATAGCGCTTCAGCTTTGACCTGGAAAGCGTTGGCCGTTCGCTGAAGCTTCCCAGCACGGATTGTACGGCAAGCATCGCGCTTTCTGTTTCCAGATCGTTGTCCAGTCCGTCGGCAAGCACCCAACAGGCTAAATCATCCAGCTCAGCGTAAGCAAAATAATCTTTATTGTTCAGGAAGGTTCCCGCTTCCGAGAGAAATGCTGTCTGAAAATCGCTGTTCTCTTTTCTCATGGCAATTACCAGCCTTTATCTAAAATAACAATGGTCGCGTTATCCTGGTTGCTTCGCCCCTTCGCTTCCACTGCCTCAATAATGCGTTCGGCCGCCTGCTGCGGATGGCGCGAGCTGCGCAGCAGCTGCTCGATCTCCATTTCCGTCAGCGCATGGTACACGCCGTCGCTGCAAAGAATGACCTTGTCTTTCTTCTGCAGCCGGAACGGCTCATTCCCCACTTCAATATCCTTAAAGCCTTCATGGCCCAAATAGTTCACAAGCCGGTGCTGCAAAGGGTTCGTCACCGCTTCCTCTTTCGTAATCTCGCCTGACAAATAACGAGACTGCAGGACACTGCCGAAGGTCTGCCTGCTGTTGATGGGAATGAATTCTCCGTTCCTATAGACGGTCAGAATGCTGTCACCTACGGAACCCCAATACAATAAGCCATCAGACACAACAGCAGCTACAAGCGTAGTCCCGCCTCTGCCGCCGCCAAGACTGCTGACAATTTCCTCATTACTGCGGCGCGCCGTCCCGGCAAAGAAGGAACGCAGATCGGCACTCCTGCCAAGTCGCTGGAATTCCTTCACAAACACGGTAACAGCAGCCGTGCTGGCCAATCTTCCGTTAGCCATGCCGCTGATGCCGTCGCCAAGCACAGCCAGCGCACCATGTTCCATGAATGCAGTCGCAAAATAGTCATCCTGCTCCTCGCGCAGACCGATCGTCTGCCCGTTGCCGACACGGATCGCGGGAAACGAGAGACGAGCTTTAAGCTGCCCTCGAAGCAGCAAGAGCAGAATAAACAGAATCCCCCATCCCGTCAGTACGGTGTACGGCACAGCTTCAGGAGTGATTAACCAATTGGCAATTTGTCTCATTATCATCATCCTAAGCCCTATTGTGATCCCATTCGAAATGCACACCGCACAGCGGAATAAAAATAAACTTGCTGCGTCCGAGCTGAATGACATCATAAGCCGTCAGCTCGACAGGCGAATAAACCGCCTCATTGTTGTGATACGCCAATCCCGACGCGTCGCCGGGCAGCAGAAAGAAGCTGCGTTTCTTCGGATCATAGACGATCACTGCATGATTGCGTCTGGAAATCGTGTTGTCCCCGATAATTTGAATATGCATATCTTCCGCGCGACCGATGAAGTTTTTTTCCACATTAATGCGGTAATCCTGTCCCAGCTGCGGACCCTCGATACATACCAGCCAACCGGTAACCGGGTCAACGCCCTCGGCGTCTTCCAGATACGGCATCGTCTTCTCGTCTGCAGCGAGCGGAACCGGAGGCTTCCTCCTTGCCTCGGCTGTGACGGCGGTTTCGACCGACATGAAGCAGTAAGGACATGTAGTTCCGTGCTTTTTCGTGCTGAACATGTGGCCATTGGAGCATCTAGTTAAACTCATCTCGTTTATCCCCTTTGCTGATGACTGACTACTGAACCAGCAGTCTTGTATTCGCTATATAAATCACATCACCGATTTCAATCAGATGCGGTTCTTCCACTTCCAGCTTTCGCTTCTTCGGCTGCCGGACTTTCTTGATGCCGACGCCATTGCGCGAATGAATATCCTCAACAAACCAGTTGCCCGCTACCAGATTGAGCACCGCGTGCTGCTTGCTGATCAGCGAAGCATACTCCGCTTCAAATAAGTTGATATCCACTTCCCCCGGCACTGAGCTCTTGCCGATCAGCAGCGACGTATACCCGTGAAGCGGCCACTCGTGTACGACTTCTTCCTCTTCATCTAGCAGCGCCAGCTTCGAGACGGCGGATTGTTCTTCTCCAGCCATCAGCTTCGGCAGCCAGCGAACGGCAAGAAAACCGACAACAGCTATCGCGACGGCTGTGCCCCCTATGATTTTCGGCAGCGGGGCACGGTTGAATCCATACACATAGACCGCTGCGCCAAGCGTAATCAATATCAACAGCGCATCAATCACTTTTATCCAATAAAAACCCGTTGCCACCTTCATAGCGATCCCTCCTGACTGTATGGCTTCTTCGTTGTGCGAGTAAGGATTTGCGGATTATTTTTTCGAACACCAAAATAAGACTCAAACCAATCGGACGATTTGCCCGCCTGATTCTTCCCAGCTTGTTCCTTCTTGCCGCTTTCGGCAGGTCTTCCTGTCTTCGGGTTAAAACCGAAAAACTGCTCAAAGTTTTGCGAGAAATCTTCCATGTTAAAAGATCTCGTCCCCTGGCTCGCCGAGCTTCGCGAAGCCCTCTCTTCACCTGCGCCCCTGCTTTCGCCCTGCGCGTTCTGGCGAAACTTCTGATCGTATGAATGCCGGGAAGCTTCGTCCCCGACCGCTTTGTAAGCCTCGGATATTTCCATAAACCGCTGCTGTGATTCAGCGCTGCCCCCATTCGCATCCGGATGATGCTGCTTGGCGAGCTTTCTGTAAGCCTTCTTGATTTCCTCCTGCGAAGCGTTCGGGCTCACACCTAATATGTCGTAGCTTGTTTTCATCGCGCTCATCCCGTCGTCATGTGATTGCTGCATGGCAGTTGGCCAAATATTTTAAGGGACCCGAGAGTCCCTTAAAATTGGCACTGCCTATCAGCGCTGGATTATACGGCGTAGCCGCCTTCGACTTTGGTAAATTCCGTTTTGTCTTTCTTTTGCTTAATCAAAAGGGTGAATGTACCTACGCCTTCCACATCGCCGAAACTTTCGCTGTAATCCACAACGAATGCGTTAGGGAAATATACTTTGCGGATCACTTGATCAGCTGCGATTACTTCCAGCGTTACTTTGCGGTAGCAATCTGCTTTCTCTGCGGAAACCAGTGACCATGTCGCCAATTTCATGGTATCGTCGGCGTTATCGCCATCTGTTGCTGTGATGATTTTGCCGGAAATTTTCAGCGTAACGCCTACATCTGTCGATCTTGCATTGGAATCGTCCGGTGTATCCGTGTCAAATTCAACTGTACGGATGTTGTCCATTCCCAATTCGATTGTTTCTGATCCTTCTACTTTCAGTCTGAAACCCATTCCAAAAAACCTCCTAAAGTATAATTGCTCCGCAGGGCTCTGCGCCCTGACAGAAATTTATGTATAAAGTCGGACCCGTAAGTCCGGCTTTACCATACAGATAAGAACTGCGGACTTGCGAGTAAGCAGCCGCCCTCTTTTGCTAGCGGGCGGACTCCCGGGTTACTCCGTTACAGTCGGATGAATCTTACACCTTAACGGCACTCGTTGACTTACTGATCGCAACCTCAAGGTTTTTCACATTGCCGTTGAAAATAAGATCAATCTGGCAAAGGTTTGATTCCTCGTCAATCATATAATTGATGTCATCGCCGGATTGCACGATGGAATTCACAAACCCTTTGGCCGCTAGCCATTGGCTCTTCTGACTGCTTGGATTGTTGCTAAAGAACTTGACGATATTGTCATGCTTGAAATCGCTGGTCTGAAAACGCAGCATACGCTCAATGTAGCTGCTCACCAACGTTTTATATATGGAATCATAGCCATCATCGGTTAGTGCCAGGCTTCTCGCCTTATACACCGTAATCCGGCTGATCTTCGTACCCTGAACCTGGGCGTTCTCTGAAGAGAATACGAACCCAAAATTGTTACGGTTGATGGAATCCTTAATATTGTTGGTGAATCCGGAAATTTCCTTAGCCATCGTGGTAACAGCCTTCAAAGCATTTTCGCCTGCTTCGATATCGAACCTGACGCCCGGAAACTCCTTCTTCACGGATTTAAACGTCTCGCGCAAGTATTCCGGACATTGATATGCGGCAACCAACCCTGCTGCGACGTAGGACGCTCCGATATAGACTCCTTCAATCCACAGCTTGAGAATATCCTCTTTCTCTTTGGAAAGCTGCACACCGTCTTCCGTCTTCAGCATCTTGCTGTCAATGACGACGCCGGATTTATCCTTCGGAATGACCGTAAAATTCGGCATACACGGAATGGCGAACTCGCTATAATCCTTCCTTGTCAGTACTTCACACTTATCGATGTATCGGTCGATCCCCGATGTGGCCATACTGTTGAACGTCGTCAACTCACTGGTTTCGAAGTTGAAGAAGATTTGCACACGGTAAGGACGCACGGACTGGAGCAGAAGTGTCAAGGATTCAACCTGGTTGCCTTCTTTGGACTGAACAGCAACGTTACCTCTGAATCTCTCCCGTCGAACCTGCACATTGCCTGAGGCATTCTCCATTTGAATGGAAGGCACAATACCGAACCATACCGTATCTGTATAATCGTTCTTCGAGTTGACCGTGTTCAGGAACGTCTCCAGGCGCGGAATATTGCTGCTTTTCACCATCATATCCAGCTTGGCGTTTGTAATAAGCAGGCTTGGCATCATCCCTCGGCCTTTAGCCGTATATTGGTCGAAGAACATTTTCACGCCAAGAATCTTCTCAACGAGCGGCTTAACCGTTTTGACGAAATCATCTTTGGCCGATTTATAAAATTCCAGATAGGTGTTGTAGTTCTGAACCTCCTGCTCGACATTGACTTCCGTCTGTAGAGCCGGCAGCGGGCAAAACGTACGAACGACAAGGCTCTTTACATAATCCGTCGGATTCTCCGTAATGGCCTCATAGTCCTCCTGAAACACCGTCAATAGTCCGGTATTGCTGTCTTCGTTCGCAGCAGCCAACTGCAGCGCATCAGACTTCGGCGTCTCGACAATCTTCAGCTCACCCGTATCGCCAATCATCAGCATCCCGATTTGTACGGAATCCGTCTTATTGTCGCTTTGGGATTGCCCAAGAAGTAATCTTGTCTTGATATCGTCAATCGCAAGTGGAAGCATCGCCATCACATTGTTGTAGTTCTTGCTGGCATCCTCAAACTTGGCATTCAGCCTGTCCCCGATATCCAGCTTGCGCGGATCGCCGTCCTCGAGCTTCTCATATTCCGAATAGTAGTAATGAATTTCCTTTCGAACTTGACGAATATCGTCCATCACTTTTTTCGGCGAGATCATATCCAGCAGATTTTCAAATTTGAAATCCACATTGGCGATACCTTGACTGCGTTTTGTCTCAATCAACGTGAACAGCATTTTGAGAAAATCGTTGTTTTGATCGATCCGAATCTCGGAAATACAATCATCCGGGATCCCTTCCGGTTTATGAAGCGTATACATCACTTTTTGCGTGGACGCGTTATAAAAGGAGTACACCGTCGGACAAAATTTAACTAAAAACTCCTCAAAACTCTTCACCAACAGATGCTGGTTAATTTCCTTGATCTTCTCGTCACTTAAGCTGTCTATTCCAATGACTTCCCCTACAATGGTCAGTAAATCAAGTTTTTCCGGATTTATCTCCTCAAACAGCATCGTGCGGTTCGTTTGGCGAATAATATCCATGCACCCGGCCCCCTTCTTCCATTCGCAACATAAGATTTGCGTGTCCTATAATTTTCCAAATGGGAAACTTCGAAAACTAGCATAGGTGATACTAGCAAATGTTGTCAATAAAGCACAATTATAGGACAAACTACCCTTTGAAATGTAATTGTAAAGAAAACCCATGAAATTGAACTATGACTCCATTCCCATTTCGACAAATTCATCAGACAAGAAAGATTTTGCGACAATATCCTCATCGAAGTCACAAACCGTTTTTCAGTGCTTTTCACCTAAAAAGATGATTCTATTAAATTTTGATAAAATTTCCATCAAGTCGTTTTTTTCAAAAAAAATAGCCTATTCCCTCGAGTTTCAAGGAAATAGACTTGTTTGGATCGTATGATTCGGTGATAGATTTCGAAAGCTTTTCTCGGCTCGAACGGCCGTAATGAATGTTCGAAGCGAGGAAGGACGCTCCTTCGGGGACAGAGACAGCCCAGCCATGATGACCTTACCGAGCCGCGCAGATAAATGAGAGTTCAATAACTGTATGTCCCGAATAGGATCCTCAATAACCCTGTCTGCCACATCAGGCGGAACCATGCCGCTGGCTGCATAATACAAAATCGCCGATAGACTGTAATAATCCGACCACGGTCCTAAACGGGCTGATTTGGAATGAAATTCAAGCGGGGAAAATCCGGGCGTCGTCTGCAGCCTACGAGTTGATGCATGACGGTAATCTAGAGCCGACCCCAAGTCGATCAAGCAAGGCAGCCCCTCTCGCGTTACCAGTACATTGCCCGGCTTCAAATCCCTATGAATGATCCCCTTGTCATGAATATATTGCAAAGCTTCCAGGAGAGCAGGCACCGTGATCCCCCAAAACTTCGCCTGTTCCTGAGGAAAATTCCGCTCCTTGTACGTGCTCAGCGTCACGCCTCTACAGTACTCCGTCACGATATAGCCCGTGCCATTTTCCTGAAACTGATCGCGGTACTTGACCACATGTTTATGCTGCAGCCCCTGCAAAATCTGCCCTTCTTGGGCAAAATCATCCTGCCACTCGTCAAACGCCGGCTTTAGGCGGGGTCTGCTGCATACAACCGAGCACCCATCCACATCACGCAAAGCCATCGTCTTCGGAAAATACTCCTTAATGATCACCGTCTCCGACTTCTCTATATCTCGCCCCATATATACAATCGACAGCTCGCCGCAAGAAATAGGTCGGTGAATCTTGTAACGGAACTTCAACATGCGGCCTTTCGCTAAGCATCTCTCCATGTCTGCTGTACCCACATCATCCCCCGTTCATGGGCATAGCTTTTGGTTAATTGTCTGGCAACACCTGCGTTAGCCGCCATTATTTTAACATAATTGGCTCTTGGCGGGGAAGGGTTAGGGGAGAGGTGGTAGTGGTTACGAGGAGAGACCCAGCAGGAATCAAGGATTCCCTTTTATGCAAACCAAATAAAAACCAAAAAACCGCGCACAAAGATGCAGCAGCGGCGCGACTGAATAACACTTTTCTTTTATTCAATTCGTCCTTACATCTTGTCAGCAAAAGCATCAATGATCTTTCCAACCTCTGTCCAATCCTTCACTCTCGTTATCCTTTGATGTTGACACTCTTGATTATACGGCTTATCAATCAATAACACGTTGACACCCCCATCAGCTAAAGATAGAGCATGTGTTGGATGGTCTTCGATAAAAAGTGATACATCATTTAATTTTGCACATTCTAGCTTTCCATTCTCAAATTGTGATGCACATAGAGATGACTCAACTTTAAGATTATTTTCTTTAACCCACTTTTTTAAGGAATCCATCCATTCAACTGGTCTTCCAGTCATAATTGTAAATTTCACTTTATCGGCAAGTCTTGAAATTGTTTCTTTTATGAATGGATATGGTTCAATTTTATGTAATTCATCTTGATTACTGATAAAAAACCCTTTAAATTCTTCAAAAGTTTGCCCATAAAGTTCGGAAATCTCATATATAGTAACTTCGTCGAACATAATGTTACGATTGAGTTGTTTATTCAGCACTCTCACAATAGATTTCCTTGTATCTATTAAAGTATCATCAAAGTCCAATCCGATATGTATCACGAAGTTTCACTCTCCTACTAATATAAATTCCATATTTCAATTAGAAAGCAATGTTTTCTCAACTAAATCTTTAGGTTTTTACCCCCTAATAAATCATTCTTAGATTCAAATCCATTAAACTTCCAATATTTACATTTATTTCATTATATCATCAAACTTAAAGTAAAAGGCTATCTATGATTGATACTACTGTGTCTCTCCCCCAGACAAAAAAAAAAAAAAGGAACCCAGCCAACGGGGCCAGGTTCAAAAGTTTATATATTAAAAAGGGGGTCTTGTTTATTATATTACCTGACGAAGATTATGGAACCGTGACAGAAATATTTCATTTGTGTAACAAAAAAGTAAGCGTTATTTTGTCGGCTTGTGAAATTTCCGGTTGCACCTTGCGAGCTTCTGGCATATACTGATACTACTTAATTAGAATAATTCTAAATAAGAGATTAATTCTCATTCTCAATGGGTGCATAAGGAGGTTCACATATGGCTACGGATTACGATTACCACCATCTCCACCACGTTAAGGAACAAAGCAAGTCGAAGAAAACGCTCTGGATCACCCTGATACTTACTTCGTTCTTTACGATTGTCGAAATTGTCGGGGGCATCCTCTCGAATTCACTGGCGCTGCTTTCGGATTCGGCGCATATGATTTCGGATGTGATTGCGCTGGGGCTCAGTATGTTTGCGATTTACTTGGCGACACGCCCGCCTAATTCGCGGTTTACGTTTGGCTTTTTACGCTTTGAGATTGTAGCTTCGCTGCTAAACGGATTGGCTCTGTGCCTGATCGCGCTGGGTATCTTTATTGAAGGGATTCAGCGGCTTATTCATCCGCAGTCAATTGAGTTGGGGCTCATGCTCGGCATTGCTTCGATCGGTTTGGTGGTCAATCTGGTACTGACGCTTGTCCTGCACAACAGTGTGAAAGAGGAAGATAATTTGAATGTGCAAAGCGCACTGTGGCACTTCCTTGGCGATTTGCTCAGCTCGGTTGGAGTTATTATTTCTTCCATAGTCATTTATTTTACGGACCTGTTATGGTTTGACCCGCTCATCAGTATGGTCATCGGCGGCATTATTTTTACTGGTGGAAGCAAAATCATTAAGGAATCTTACCTGATTCTGATGGAATCAGTGCCGGAGAAATTCGATTTGGAGGAAATCCGCGGAACGATTCGCAACGTGGAAGGTGTCGAGGATGTGCATGAAATGCATCTGTGGGCGATCTCGACGGATCACTATTCGCTAACGGCGCATATTTTTATTGATCCTGCGGTGCAACCGTTCTGCATTATTCTTGCGATTAATGAAACACTGAAAGCCAAGTATGGCATTGAGCACGCGACGATTCAAATCGAGCATGCGAATATTAATCCGCACGGGGAGTATGGCAAGGAGTTCCTGAAGCATAAAGAAGAAGAGAAGCTGAAAACTCATCTGTCCCACTAAGGCAAAGACCGTTTCGAATCCATGGTAACGTGGAATAGAGACGGTCTTTTTTACACCCTGGTCGATTGACGCTCTACATATATAAGTGGCAGTCGAAGCTCATGACCGGTTGGTGGCAAGTACGTATGAAGCAGTTCCTCGCTCGTTTCGCTCAGGTCCTCTCCAATTTGCTGCATGAGAATGGCCGCTACGAGGTTCGTCTGAAGCTCAACGGGCATATCGAAGCTGCTGATGGACGGGTAACTGACTCCGGCGAAAAATTCATTGTCCATCCCGATCAGCCGAACTTCCTCCGGCACTCGGATTCCCCGCTCATGGCAAAGCGACAGCAGCTCCAAAGCCAGCGCATCGTTAAATGTATAGATACCGAGTGGTCCCCTGCCTTGACTAAGACGCAGCGCTTCATCCAGTGTACCTTCGACTCCTTGATCTCCCGCATCAATAACGGCATGCACCGCATTAGGCGCATAGGCACGAATGCCCTCCATGAAGCCTTCAATCCGCTGATCGTTGGCACCTAGTCCTTTTCTCCTGCCAGCATAGATCATGGAACTGCAGCCGCTCTCATGCAAACGTTTGACAGCTTCCCGCGAAGCCTCGGCAAAATCGAGGTTAACGGCCATGTTCACAATATCCTCAGGCCAGCCCCAACCATTAAAAAGAACTAGTGGCGTTCCTTCACCAACCACCTGACGCGTGGATTCCTTGGTCATCGCAAGGCCGTGGCAGACAAGTCCATCCACTCGGCGCTGCAGCAGCAGCTCGAGGTGTCTTTGTTCAAAAGAAGGATTCATGCCAGCTGCCGAAAATACGGATAGATGGTAGCCGAAGGCGAACACTTTTTGCTCAAGCATCTCCGCAAATCTTCCATAATATCCGCCGTAATGCGGGATGATGAGCCCGAGCTCATAGGACCTTCTCCGACTTAAGTTCGCAGCAGCCGCATTCCGGCGGTATCCGAGTTGTTGAACAGCCTCTTCTACCTTACGTATGGTTTCGCTGGCTAGCGGAACGTTTTTACGATTCAGTACGTTGGAGACAGTCGCTATCGAAACTCCCGCTTCTTTGGCTACATCTACGATGGTAGGTTGTTTAGGCTTGGTCATAGGACTCCTCCCTTTCATCTATTAGAACGTTTCAACTCATTGTATCTATAACGTTTCTCCTCGTCAATTAAGGACATTTTTCGCTATTTAGGTAGTGAGAATGTCCATGTAGTTATCGACAGATGGCGACATATATTTTTCGAAGATATTAATTAATTTCACTTATCTTGAAAAACTTTTCGTAGTTTAACAAAGAAAATAAGGGAAAACTCCACTTTACCCTGAATAAAGATTGCTTTTATCCACAATTTTCTATAATATAAAACTAAACCGTTTTCGAAATGTAAAATTTACGCCTTGATTCACGAAATATTTTTCGTGTTTTTCTTTTTATCTCGATGGAAACGGTTACAATTTTGTACGGAGGAGGGGTTCATGGACGACTTGATTTCGTTTTAAATGATACGACTGTGAAAACAACATAAGGAGGATGTATGTTTATGAGTAAAACGCTTCACTCACTGATCGCCTTCGTTCTGCTGTTAGCCCTCGCTCTGCCCACTTCTGCAAGCGCATTTAGCGGAGAGGTTCCTGCCGGGGCGGGCAGCTATTCCACGGTACTGCCTTCGGGTGCATCGGATGCGCCGTCCACGATTTACAAGACAAACTCCGTTACACAAAAAATGCCGACCAACGACTGGTGGAGCAGCTTGGCCTGGACCCAGTATTCGGAACGCATGTATCCGCATCCGCTCGCGGTTCGAAACAAGGCAGAAGGCTTTCAAGTCTACTACCCTACAATCACAGCCAACTCCGGTTGCATCTGCGGCTGGATGCCCGCTCCTACTGACGCCAACGGCAATGACGACTTCACCATCGGACACAGCGCACAGGCAACGTTCCCCGATGCTAAGGTCGACTCGTTTAATGACTGGTTCGTAACCTCATCCTTCACTAGTGGAGCGAACAGCCTGAAAGCCACCTACGGACACGGTTCTCCTTACGTCTACTTCACGTATGCGGGCGGAAATCCGAAGCTTACTTTCCCTTCGGCACCGACCATCTGGTCCGGCAATGCGAACAGCGCCGTGCTTGGTGTTACATTTAATGGCAGACATTATGCCCTGTTCGGACCCAGCGGCTCGACTTGGAGCGGCATCGGATCCTCGGTACTGACGAATAATCTGAACGGCAAGAACTATTTCTCCATTGCGCTTCTGCCGGATAACACAGCGGCTACACTGAGTAAATTCCAGCAGTACGCGTACAATCACATCACCAACACCACGGTCAACTACGCTTACAATCCTTCCGACAGCACGGTAACGACAACCTACACCTACACCACGACAGCAAAAGAGGGCACAGGCTCCGGCACGATTTTTGCGCTTTATCCTCATCAATGGAAGAACACAACCAAGACCCTGCTGAACTATACGTACAACTCCGTTCGAGGCACCATGAAGGTCGCCGAGGGCACTTCTTTTACAACCAGTATGAAGTTTACGGGCGTCCTTCCTTCCCTTCCTGACAAAGGCAGTTACAACAAAACAACGCTAGCCGGCTATGTGAATGAAGCGGAAGCACAGACTTACACAGGCGGTTCTGATACGTACTGGCTCGGCAAAGAAATGGGTCGACTGGCCACGCTTGCCCCGATCGCCGATCAGGTTGGAGACACCACAGCAGCCAACAAGTTCCGCGGAGATATCAAGAGCGACCTCGAAGACTACTTCAAGGCAAGCGATGCGAGCGGCAATTTGCAAACGCAGAAATTATTTTACTATAACAGCAATTGGGGCACGATGATCGGCTATCCATCCAGCTTTGGCAGCGCTGAGGAGCTGAACGACCACCACTTCCACTACGGCTATTTCATTAAGGCTGCTGCGGAAATCGCGCGTGTTGATAAAACATGGGCCAGCGATTCCAACTGGGGAGCCATGGTCAATCTGCTGATTCGCGATATTGCTAGTCCAAACCGCAATGATTCGATGTTCCCGTTCCTGCGCAATTTTGATATTTATGCAGGTCATAGCTGGGCATCCGGTCACGCCAACTTCGGCGACGGCAACAATAACGAATCCTCCTCCGAGGCGATGAATGCTTGGGCGGGCGTTATTTTATGGGGCGAAGCTACAGGCAACACATCCATTCGGGATCTTGGCATTTATCTGTACACCACCGAAATGAACGCGATCAACGAATACTGGTTCGATGTGAACGACAATACCCATCCAGCTGACTACACACCTTCCGTTGTCACGATGGTATGGGGCGGCAAAGGCGCTAATGGCACCTGGTTTACAGGCAATCCGGAGCAGGTTCACGGCATCAACTACCTGCCGCTTACCGCAGGACATCTGTACTTAACCCACTACCCTTCCTATACGGCCAAAAACTACAACGCCATGGCAGCGGAGAACGGCGGCACGAACTGGGATGCTTGGAAGGATCTGATT
Source organism: Paenibacillus hexagrammi (assembly GCF_021513275.1). Taxonomy (NCBI): domain Bacteria; kingdom Bacillati; phylum Bacillota; class Bacilli; order Caryophanales; family Paenibacillaceae; genus Paenibacillus; species Paenibacillus hexagrammi. Next base: position 4,716,193 of record NZ_CP090978.1, read on the forward strand.
TGGATGTACCGTGCGATTTCGGATCCGACTGACGCCAAGAATCAGTTTAATGCAGGAATTGGTTCCCTGACGCCGGAGGAAGGCAACTCCAAAGCGAATACGTACCATTGGATTTACAACCTGGATGCCATGGGAAATGCAGACAAGAGCATTACCGCCAACTACCCGCTAGCCGTGGTATTCAATAAAAACGGTGTAAAAACCTATGTCGTCTACAACATGACAAACGCCAGCAAAACCGTCACCTTCTCGGACGGAACGACCGTCACAGCACCTGCAAACAGCTTCAACGGCGGCGGCTCGACGCCTCCTCCATCCGATACACAAGCACCTTCTGCACCAACCAATGTAACAAGCCCTGCCAAAACCAGCAGCAGCGTGTCGCTGTCATGGACGGGATCAACCGACAACGTGGGCGTAGCTGGTTATGAGATTTCACGCAATGGTAGCGTAGTAGGAACAACCGCTTCAAGCAGCTACACAGATAACGGTCTCGCAGCTAGCACAGCATACAGCTATACGGTAAAAGCCTACGATGCGGCAGGCAACCGATCAGCAGCAAGCGCAGCTCTGAATGTGACCACTTCCGCAGCATCCGGTGCGGATACACAAGCGCCAACCGTTCCGACCAACCTTGGTGCAACCAACACGAGCTCCAGTGTAACACTGTCATGGACGGCATCCACGGACAACGTTGGCGTCGCAGGCTATGATATTTTACGAGCAGGCATTCCGATCGCAACAACGACATCGACCAGCTTCACAGATTCGGGCTTAAGCAATAACACCAACTACATTTATTCGGTCAAAGCCTTCGACGCTGCGGGCAACCGTTCGGCGGCAACAGCCGATATCTATGTCACTACCGGCACCTCGAGCGGCGATACGCAAGCACCTACTGTGCCCGCTAGCTTGACCAGCACGTCCCAAACAAGCAGCAGTGTAACGTTAAGCTGGGCGGCATCGAGCGATAACGTCGGCATCACCGGCTATGAGATCCTGCGAAATGGAGCAGTAGTCGGCACATCCGCAACAACGGGCTATACAGACAGCGGTCTTACTGCAGGCACGGCTTATACGTATACGGTAAAAGCTTATGACGCAGCAGGCAACCGTTCGGCAGCAAGCGGCAGTTTGAATGTTACTACTCTTGCCTCAGGCGGTTCCGGACCGTTCACAACAGCCGATTATACGGCCGGTACGACGAAGCTTTCCGCATCCGAAGCGAAAATCTACTTCACGCCAAACGGGTACTCCTCCGCTTATGTCGATGTGCATTACAAGATTAATGGAGGCACACAGAGCAACTTCCGCATGACCAACAACTCCGGCACCTGGGAAACAACCGTTTCCGGACTGAGCACAGGAAATACGATCCAATACTGGTTTACCTACAATAAAGGCAGCGTTCAGTACGATACGGTTAGTTATACGCATACACAGTAAGAAGATAAAAACATCCCGGACGATGATTGATCGTTCGGGATGTTTGGTTGTTACAGCGGAAATGGAGGCTAAACATTATATACCAGTGTTAACATTAATTGCTCATTTATTATTCATTTCATCAATTGTTTGGTTTAGTTGTTTTAATTTCATTATGGTAGTATCTAGAAAGGCACCAATCTGATTTTCGTATTTTGAACCAACTTCATCTTGATTAGCTTCAATGTTATAAAGTGAAAGTTCGTTCGTTGAGTTTGTTTGTAAAATATTATTCAAATCAATCAATTGGTTGAAGTATTCTTTTGGGACCTCCTTCTTGCTTGAGTGAAGGTAGTCATAGGTTTTAGTCACAATAAATGTTATCTGATGATTAGCTTCTAATATCTTATTTTTGTTTTCGTCACCATAATTCCCCTTAGTAATTTTTAAAAATTCAGGTTCTAATTTCGCAAATATGTCTTTTTGAATATAAGAGCTATACCCTTCAGAATAAGTACGAAGAGTCTTCGTGTCTTCACTTTCCATATGACTAAGATTATTTAGATAAAAAATGTCATTAAACAATTGTTCTGAATAATATTTTGTTACATCGAATTCGGAATCCAATGAAATCATAATTTGTGGCTCTTTAGATTCACCTTTAAACTGACAAGCACTTAATAAAAAAGTTATAAATAAAATGCTTACTTTCTTCTTAAGCATAAATTTTCACCCACTTTAATGACAGAAAAAGCAAAGAACGTATCTCTGCTTTCTCATTTTAATTTTTAATTTTTAATTTACATATACGTTGGCTGTAGCTGACTTATCCCATTTCGCTTCAATGTTTGATGTATTAACTGTATAACTAACCCCAATTGTACCTGAGCTATACCAAGTCCAGTCGGCTGAACCTGTATACGATGTAGTCGTTTGCGTTGTCTCATAGGTATGTGTGTATTTAACACTACTTGTTGTACTTGTACTACTACTAGTTAGAGGACGAACAACCACCCATGAATAAGCTGTATAACCTTGAAGTGCATCTCTAAACCAATTATCTTTCAAATTAAACAAAACGGTACCATCATCACGTTTATCTGCATCTGCTAACCAGATTATTGGGTCACAACCACATAAACCCGTTGTTGCTTTTACTTCAGAATTAATAATATATTCTCCTGTACTGCCGTCATAATCAATATAGTTAGTAATCGCTCTATACTGTGCTTCAAGAGATTGTGTTGAAAATCCTTTGGTACTGCTAATCTCATTTCCATTTTCGTCAACATAAATTGTGTTGTATGACTTTGTTTCTATTCCTTGGGTCTTCTTATATTTTGTAATATCTTCTATTGATGAACCACTATCTCGCATTTGCTTTACATGAGCCATCACTTTTTGTAGTTTATCTTTGTCTGTTGTTTTTGTATCTGCAGATGCTGCAGGTGCTGCACTTGCTACTGTTGCAATTAACGATAACGAAATAATGGCTGATAGAAATATACTTATTTTTTTGAGTTTCATAATATCTAATCATCTCCATTCAATTTTTTACATTCGGACGACAACAAAGACAGCATATTAAATATCAATTCACCCCCATCATTTGAAAATCAAGATACGCAAACTTATTTCCATTAAATTGGTATTCTGGAATATTTTATTTCATTTTCGTTTTTTTGTAAACAATTTGCTTTTGATTATTTTTCAACCATGGTAATTAAACTAATACCAATCAAAATATAAAGTGTAAAATCATTTCTCGTTCCATTCGATGAGCATATGTCAGTTATTTATATTTTATAGACGTATTACTTGGCAGATTAGTTACATATCAATTATTGCTTAATTCCTAGACTGGGATTTAGACAGCAATTTCATTTCATTCTTGCGTGGATGTAGAGATGGACAGACCCGTAGAATTTATTCAAAAGTTAAGCGCTCATCTTACTAGCTTTTCGTGCCACTGCCAGCACGGAGGTCAACAGTACAATGGTGCTCAAATATTGGTGGGTGGTTACCTTCTGAATTCCCCAGACGTGCATGGCTTCTGCGGTCAATTGATTTTCACTCGAGAATTGCAATGCTCCACGCTTGTACGCTCATTGTAAAGCTTCTTCCAGCAATCGCTATCCTGATGAGGCGTGGAGTAACGGTGTAATTCACTCTTGGTATAGACTTTGACGACCATGTCATAGTTGGAGAACGAACAAGCAGCCATCCAAAGTGAGATACGTCACGGAAAAACCCATGAAGCATCAGGGTGTGCCATTGGATATACCGGCTGGTTCACCTACAATAAAGGCAGCGTGCAGTACGATACGGTTAGTTACACGCATACACAGTAAGAAAACAAAAACATCCCGGACGATGATTGATCGTTCGGGATGTTTGGTTGTTACAGGAAAAGTCGCGACTCTCAATAATTTGAATCTAGGATAGGAGAGTGCTAATCTTATGAAGTAGCTTTCATTACAAGTATCTGCTTGGTGGAGTAACTAATGAGGTGATTTATGACGACTTTGAATGCGAAAAGCATCATAGAAAATACCCTTTCCACTCTTCACAAACGAATCGACAATTATGATGGAACTTTATTAGTTCAACGAACGAACGGCTACTTAGGTGAATGTCGTTTCCAATTTCACGAACCTGCCAATCAAATCGATTTTAATCATTTCGAAGAACAGACGAATTGGTGTTTGCCTAGTGGTGTTCGTGCTTTTTATGAAATCCATAATGGCGCAAGTTTATTCATGCAAGAAAATGCAGTTCAATTTGATATATTGAGTTTAAATGGAATCGTAAATAATTATTGGGATTTCATACCAGAACATTGGTACCCTGTAGCTAGTCATTGTGATGGTGACACGTTGCTCGTGGATTCAAATCTAGTCAAACAAGGTCAAAATAATTGTCTCATTTGGTTTGAGTGTGGAGGTACTCTTGAACACGCCATTCATCTTCCAATTCCTTTTGAAGTTTGGTTTGACCGATTTATCATTTCACAAGGCGACCACTTTTGGTTATGGGGCACGCACAGATTTTATGAATAACTATTGCTTTAGGATTTATAAAACAAGTCTCAGTACTCCATGCTGCGGCTTTTTCACTTTTTAACGAGATATGGGGTTCAGCCAAATTTCAACTTGGAACATATACGTAAAGGACGTTCAGATGCATAAATAGCGGATTCTTCCTACTCATAGCTAATGACCGCTAAACATCATTAGCGGTCATTAGTATGACGAAAATCATCTATACACGTCCACTAAGTTCAGCAAGATTGGCAAACATGCATATCCGCTAATCCCTAGCGTATGAATCAGTCAAAATGTTCACGCTATCCCTATTAAAACTGATAAGGAATCACAATCTTGGAAGCCTGCCGCCTCCACCACCTTGACCAAACGAACATTATCGATGGTCACATCGTACGGCACTGACACATCGGCATCTCCCGCTTCTTTTCACAGCCCGATGAGCAGTTTTTTGCTGCTGGGCACGATTACATCCAGGATACGCTCGTACTTTTTCATGGTGCTGTCTACAGCAATGACTACTTTGTTCGCTACATCCTGAAGCTCTGCATAGACGTTGCGTGGCTGCGTTGATTTCACATCCATGGAAAGCTTGTAAGTACCGTATCCGGACTGAGCACAGGAAATACGATCCAATACTGGTTCACCTACAATAAAGGCAGCGTGACGATAATTGATCGTCCGGGATGTTTGGTTGTCACAGGGGAAATGAAGGGCTCGATAGTTTTCGGAGAAGAGTAGCGCAACGCGTCTGTTTGCCTAAGCTGACTATCTAACTACTTGAAGTTTATCACCTAAAACTTCCGACAATCGTGGAATAACTGTGTCAAAAAAATGTTCCCTGTTACTAGGCTTAATGTAAAGGACCATTCCATCATGCTCCTCTCCATGTTCCTCTGTGTAATCGAGAAAGTAGCTGAAATTTTCCACGTCTGTATTCCTCTTTACTATCGCACAGTTAAACCACCAATCAGTTAGGTGAAATGATCGTAGAATTTCTTCCTTTGAGTTTACCCGATACCATATTAGGTTTTTCAAATGCATTGGCCTTTCATTAGTCAACAGCCAGGTAGAATTAACATCGACTATACGGCTTTTCACAAAAGCTTGCGTGTTCTCGTCACGATCTTCTAGTGTGTAAAATGTTTGCATCTCGTGCACAGCGAAACCTATTTTATGTTGAATTTCCTCATTTAACTCATCCAAAGGGGTTTGTTTAAAACGAGTCATTAAGCTCTCCATCAAGGCTAGACTCGTTTTCGGATCGCAATCAGGCGCATAATGTTTTAATAATATTCCCTTCACTTTTTGGCTTATCTTAGGGTCAGGGATCATATCGGAGTGGAAAAACTCGGCTGATTGTTCAATCATATAATCCTTATGTGGATCCAAATTTATGTCCCAATTCGCGTACGAGAAAAGAATATCCTCATTAGGGCTTGAAAAAGCTAGAATGACATCAGCCATCGTTGCATAAACGCTTGGGCCAAATCCTAATTCGTAGCCTTGCTCCAACCGATAAGGAGAATCGTTCAAAAATAGCTTCAGGACTTTCCCTCCTCAAAAATGCTTTTATTATTCGTAAATTTTAGCTGCATAGTAACATTCATATCTTGTATCCATCCCTGCATTGCTTTTCCAGACGCCTATATTCTCGAATGTGATCAAGCTATCCTGCCCGATATTTAAACAAAACCAAGGAGCAGATGCCCACAACGAAAACAGTCTTTTACACAGTACACCTCGACATCACTCCACCTTAGGTAAAACATTACCTTGCATTTCTTTTATGATTTCTAAGAATTGACCAACTTCCTTGGATGGATGTAATGGATATATTAAACCATATGGAACTGCGAAATCTAAATCACTAGGGATCGTCACCAAGGATGGATGAATATCTGCCCAGGCCTCCAATGTTAACATAACCGTATTACTTTCCTCGCAGCGATTAAACACATCAAGATCATAGAGACGCAGAACATCCTTAATTTGTATTTGAGGATGTTTCATTTTCAGGAACTCACGCATGTCACGAATGACGGCACTATTCCCACCATTCACTACAGCCAATCTTTCCCCATACAAATCTTTGACAAAAAGTGTTTTTCTTGAAGCCAGTCTATGTTGCCGAGATACGGCAAAACAAACGCGGTAACTCCCCAGTTCGAGCACACGGTAATAATCCTTCAAGTTATCTGTAAGAAATGGCCCCGCAATGATATCGAGCGATTGGCCGATCATGCGGTGAGTGGTTGGGAGTGTATGTGCGTCATCTTCGAAATGAACGATGTTTATTCCGAATTGAGGGTATAGGTCGCTAATTCCATTCCACAAATCAATCAAAACCTTACAGGGGTTAAGCATAGAAGTACCCACTCGAACAATATGCCGATTGGTCTGTGCGGACTGATGCATGCGGATAAGAGATTCTTGAAAATACTGCAGCATATATTCCGCATCTTTGATAAAAGCTGTTCCTGCCTTTGTGAGGCTGACACCGTGGTTGGTACGGATAAAAAGTGGGATTCCGGCTTGCTTTTCCAAAGTATTCATTTGCTTCATCACAGCGGTTGAAGAAATAAAAAGCTTTTCGGCTGCCTTAGAAAAGCTTCCGGACTCCGCCACTTGAACAAACGTCTTCAGTTGCTCAATCATTCAGGCAAGCCCCTCCTTTTGTATAAACCATAAGTTAATACCATGCTAACTTATTTGAAATTCCGTATCAAGCTGCTAAACCGTAACATTAGAGAAGAACGAAAGAGAAAACAGAAGCTTTAAAAATACTACAAACAGGAACTATATTGGAGGAGAATACTATGGAAAACAAAGTCTGGTTCATTACAGGAGCCTCTCGCGGATTAGGGCGCATTTGGGCGGAGGCCGCTCTCTCGCGCGGGGATAAGGTTGCCGCGACCGCTCGCACACCGGAAAGCATCGCCGACCTTAAGGAACGTTTTGGAGACGCTGTTCTCCCCTAGCGCTCGATGTAACAGATTCCCGGCAGGTCGAGCATGCCGTTCAGCAGGCTCATGCGCATTTCGGCAGGCTGGACGTCGTCCTAAACAATGCCGGTTATACACTGGTCGGCACGACTGAGGAGGCTGACGAATCCGACGTCCGCGAACTATTTGACGCCAATTACTTTGGTACGCTTCGTGTCATCCAAGCTGCCCTGCCTCTGCTTCGACTACAGGGCAGCGGACACATTCTCGGCGTCTCAAGCGCCATGGGTATCGTTGCTGCGCCGCTCATTGGCTTCTATTGTGCTACCAAATGGGCAGTCGAAGCGCTGCACGATAGCCTCGCTCAAGAGGTTAAAAGCTTTGGCATTAAGGTCACGTTGCTCGAGCCGGGCGCCTTTGCAACCGACTTTGGAAGCCCCCTGTCCATGAAGACATCACAGGAATTGGAAGTCTACGCTGAACTTCGAAATCGAGTGTCCGTTCGTTTATCGACAGAAGAACGAGGCGACCCGAAGGCGACGGCCGAAGCGATTCTTCAGATCGTAGACGCCGAGGACCCACCTCTGCGTTTTGCGGTCGGCGCAAGGGTCTTGCCTTTGGTTCGCGGAGTCTATGCTGATCGTTTAGCGACTTGGGAGACATGGGAGGCTGCTTCGAACGGAGCGCAAGGAACGCCGATAAGCCACCGTTAGATTTGGAATTAACAGATGGTAAAGAAACAGGGGGCGGCTGCCTAGGCAGTCTGTCCCCTGTTTTTTGCAATGCTTCCAAACTGAGCCGATACGTAGACTTCAATTCAACTCTTCTGCCCGATAGCTTAATACCCCTTAATCGTGCATCTCTTTTTTGATGCTTTATCGATACGTTTTTTCAAACTGAAGCATCGTAGTAAAGGCAGATTCGATAAGTGTTTTTCTTGTGGCCAAATCCGCGAGCACTTTTTGCTGATCATTGTTTAAATAACGTCCATCTTTTGCGACAGTGGCTATGTACTGACAGAGACTTTCTATCTCCTCAAATCCCAAATAATAAATAGGCCGAAGTGCGATGATAAGAAGGTTTTGGGTTATATTGGTTCGAAACGGTGATATGGCAGCTAGCAGCTCTAAATAGCCATCCGCGGCACCTTCACAGTTTTGACTGGGAATAAAACACCCCACTTTAACTGTAATTTCATCATCTGACAAATTACATATCCCGTTTTCAAGTGTAGAGAGCAACTCGTCAATTTCCTCACGAGTTGTTTGATTGTGTGCTTTGTTATAGATGGTTTGCCACATCGTATATGTCATTTTGACCCAGTCCTTTACGCTGTTTTGATACATCTCAAAGCAACAATAGATCCTTCCATACATTCATTTTACCTCGTAAATAATACCAAACGAGCTTCTAAAACATTTCACCAAATATTGTAACTATCCTGCCCGCTAGTTGAGCGGAGCGCACCGAATCGAAAATAAGCTATGAATCGGTTCCATCGCCGCAGCGCTATCGTTTCTCGTTAGTTCCCGACCTATTTTTTACCCATCACAAACTTAAATAAGATGGCATGAACAAGAATCAAAAATAAAACCGAGCTAATCCACCAGGTCATTGGATGGGAAATACCTTTAGCCGTAATCACGTATGCACCATAAACGGATGCTAGAAACTGAAGGCTTGCCATTACCAGACCCGGATTCCATTCTCTATATTTAATTCCTGTAAAAATATGGGTAGCACAGTTCATCAAGCTAAAAATGACAATCAACAAACCAAAGCCGATATTTACGATACATAAAAGTCCGAAAATTAGGAACGCAAGCCATACTAGAATAATATTGATCCAAAACACTTTTTCATCCGTTAACGCCTCGTCACCCTCCGGCAACCCATTCACGACTCGATTAAAGTAATCCTTAAAGCCACCCGGCCAATAATGCTCCTCGGTTTGATGAAACAAATATAATGGGATGTTGATCAATGCCCAGAACATCGTATCGACAGGACTGAATGTCAAGAATAGCATTACAATGGTAATGGATCCCAACCAAGGTGTTAATTTAGCCCAATTTTGATTCTCTGCCCAATAATTCAGCATCTTACGTAATCCCTCCTTCCTGATTTATCAATTCTAAAAAATATATTCGGTTAATTAATTTATTTTCCTATACATAATTCCCGTTACTTCAAAGAAAAAGGGAACAGATGTCGGTTGCGGCGATCTGCTCCCTGGTTATTCAACTATCGTTCCCAGTTAGCGTAATCAGCCAAATGCCACGAAGCGTGAATGCAGTGTTATGCAAAGGCCCCCTTCGAGCTATTTCCAAAATTTATATGTCCGCTCCTTAAAAGGTTACAATCACTTTTCCTTCGGAGTGACCAGTTGAAACTTTAATTAAAGCCTTGTTAATGTCATCAAAATTATAAACTGAATCTATAGCCGGCTTAATATCTTCATCCTCAACTAACTTCGTTAGTTCTTGTAATTGCCTGCCATTGGCGGACACGAATAAGAAGCGATACTCTTTATTCTGTTTAGCTGCTAATCGATCTAAACGAGCACCTACTAAACCAAATAATAGCTTTTTCCATATTGGAAAGTTATTTTCAACAGCAAAGCGGTAATTGGGTAAAGCCTTCAATGAAACCAATTTCCCATGTGGTTTGAGAATAGCAAGTTCCGTTTTAATTTCTTTTATCCCTAAAGTATCGATAACATAATCGATATTAGATAGCAAATCATAATAATTTTCCTCTTTATAGTTAATGAATTGATCAGCGCCGATGGACAGAGTACGTGATCTACCTCTTTCACTGCCGCTCGTAATCACATATAACCCCATCGATTTGGCAATCGGGATTGCCATCGTACCAAAACCGCCGGTTCCTCCAGGAATAAATAGCTTTTTATCGGGCTGAACATGAAGTACATCATGCAAGGCTTGATATGCAGTCAAAGCCGTGAGGGGTACCGCGGCGGCCTCAATAAAAGAAAGGTTTTTAGGCATAATGGAAATCGCCCCCTCATGGACTGCCGCGTACTCAGCAAAAGCTCCAATTTTATTCATTGGCAGCCTCGTATAAACGAGATCTCCAACCTTGAATTTCACAACATCTTTTCCAACAGCCTCAATAACGCCGGATAGTTCGTTTCCTAAAGTTAAAGGGAAGTCATAATCGGCAATCATGCGAATACTCCCATTTAAGATAAGAATGTCTAAGGGATTTACACCCGCCGCTTTTACTTTGATAAGAACCTCATGGTTATTGATTTCCGGTATTTTTATATTGTTTATTTCTAATTGGATTTGTTTCGAATATTTTTTCATTTGTGCAGCTTTCAATTATTCATCTTCTCCTTTTCTCATTTATCTTATTTCCACATTCGTATTTTGGAAAAATTGATGGCGTACTTTAACTTGTACGCCATCATATAGCAATATCCATGTTGTTCTTTACTGTTGTTGAGATTGAAGTTCTTTCATCGTAGGATAATCTGTGTAACCCTCACTTCCGTTGCCAGAGTACAATGTATTACGATCAGCTTCATTCAAAGGAAAGCCTTCTTTAAGACGTTCAACTAAGTCTGGATTAGCTAATGACCATACCCCGACTGGCGCCATATCAGCAAGGCCATTATCAATATCTACACTAAGATCATCTAGAGACCGTCCAGCTCTATTGACTAATAAAGGATTTGGCCAGATGTTGCGAATTTCACGGAGCAGTGTTTCGTTCCCTAAATGCATAACATGGAGGTAAGCTAAATTATATTGAGCTAATTCTTTTACAAGGTGAAGATATACTTCAGGGCCGTGTTCGCCCTCATCAATTCCGTTAAGAGGTGTTCCCGGCGAAATACGGAAACCTGTTCGTTCTGCTCCAATTTCTTCAACGATTGCTTTTGTTACTTCAATTGCAAAGCGAGCACGGTTCTCTATCGATCCACCGTATTTATCCGCCCGTGTATTAGAATTCTCCCCGAAAAATTGATTAATCAGATAACCATTGGCTCCGTGAATTTCAACGCCGTCAGCACCTGCTTTAATTGCTGCCGCTGCTGCTTTCCGGAAGTCTGCAATTGTCGTCTGGATATCCTCTTCACTTAATTCTCTTGGAACGGGTATTTCCTGCATCCCTTTTGCCGTAAACATTTCTTCACCGGGTTTGATCGCAGATGGTGCAACGGGTTGACGATGATGTGGTGTATTGTCGGGGTGCGAAACACGACCGACATGCATTAATTGGATAAAAATAAATCCACCTGCATCATGTACCGAGTCCGTAACCTTTTTCCAACCTTCAATATGTTTTTCCGTATAGATGCCCGGTGACCTTAAGTAACCTTGTCCATCATCAGAAGGTTGTGTGCCTTCACTAATAATTAAACCCATCGATGCTCTTTGTGCATAATAATGTGAAGTTAACTCTCCCGGCGTACCATCCTCGTGCGCTCTACTACGTGTCATTGGTGCCATCGCTAACCGATGGGGTAATTCCAGATTGCCAATTTTCGTTTTGCTCCACAGTATTTCCATTCTTAATAACCCCTTTTTGAGTTTGGTCTATTTTATTAACTCCAATGTTTTTTCAATTATCGCTCCACTTTAGCCTGTGCGGATCTGACCGCATTTGTCATGAGCTTACGAGGCAGCAACCGCGGCAAGAACGCCATGAACTTGTTGCGCCCCCCTGTTATGATTAAAGTCTTGCCCCGCAAGAATTCGCGATATCCTATGTCAGCCACCTGTCCAACCTCCATGACGCCGTTTCTAAACAACTTTGAGGTGGTCAGCCCAGCACGATCGACGAAACCTGTGGCAGTTGGCCCCGGACAGAGTGCGGACACAGTCACGCCCGTGCCACGCAACTCATTCTCCAAAGCCTCAGTGAACGATAGTACGTATGCCTTTGTCGCGTAGTAAACCGCCATAAGTGGTCCTGGAAAAAAAGCAACCAATGAAGCCACATTCAGCACGCCCCCTTGGTGCCTTTTGACCATATCCGGTAAGAACACCTTCGTCATTACAGTCAGAGCCTTGATATTGATGTCGATCATATTCATCTCTTGCTCTAGCTGTGTCTCTAAGAATTCACCGTACAAGCCGAAGCCCGCATTATTAACAAGAAAGTCGACGGTAATCCCTTTTTCTTTAAGCTCCCAGTAGATTTCCTCTGCCACCCCAGGTAACGCAACATTTTTGGCGATGTATGTCGTTTGGACATGGTACTTTTCCCGATATTCCCTCGCGAGTTCCACGAGCTTGTCCTCGCTGCGTGCGACTAATACCAAGTCATATCCGTCTTTGGCGAAACGATCCGCCAGCTCTTTTCCAATTCCGCCCGACGCTCCGGTAATTAGCACAGTTTTGTTCATCATTTAAGCTGTGGGTAAATAGCAGCTACACCGCCAGCGAGAGCACGCTGGAGTTGACGGCTCGGTTCATCAGCAAGAATTTCAAAGCTATCGGACTCTATTCCATCAATTGCAATTTTTGCAATATCAGCAGGGTTGGACTTCGGAGCTTCAACCCCTGATGTCATGTCTGTATCCATAAAGCCCACATGCAAGCCAGCTACTCTTACATTTTGAGGATACAGATTTAAGCGCAACTCGTTCGTCATTGCCCAAGCTGCTGCCTTTGCAGCTGAATAAGCGCCTTCACTTCCCCCAATACTGAACCATGATAATGCCGAAAGAATATTCAGTATGGATCCTCCCCCATTATTAATAAGAATAGGTGCGAAATTGCGAATCATGGATAATGTGCCAAAGAAATGCGTATTAATTTCCAACTGTATTTGATCGAGATCACCGTCAAGCAAAGTAGCGCCTGTAGCCGAGCCTGCATTGTTGATCAGAAGCGTAACATCTTTAGCGGCCATAGCAGCTGCAGCTACCTCTTGAGGGTTGGTAATATCAAGCTTTACAGGAATTGCACCGGGAATGTCAATGGACTTCGGATTTCTGGCTCCGGCATACACCTTAGCTCCTCTGGATAGAAGTTCAAGGGCGAGATGGCGACCAAAACCTCGATTCGCGCCAGTGACAAATGCAACTTGTTGTGAAATATTCATGTTCATGTGCTCCTTTTATTGTATTTTGTTTATGAAATTGTTTTTAAAGCTATTCGCTCTGCGTTTTGATCTGTAGTATACGGTAAGCGAGTTATTGCTCGATATCCGCCCCTTATTGGGAACGATCATTCTTGATATTGCAAAAAAAACTGCATGCCTTATCCTGTTGTTTTTGTGTTGTGCTTAAAGCAAAGCTTTAGGGCTTCTTTCTGCGATTCCTTTTGAGAATGATCATTCTAAAATAGGTATAAAATAAATAGATCTGAAAGAGCATGAATTAGCATAAGGGTGACTTTTTGCATCTGAACTGACTACACTCATTCTTCCAAAAGTTTCATCGAAATATGACTAATGCGGTGAAGCTTTTCTTTGGAAGCCGAGGTTCTTGCCATTACCCTTAACCCTATCCATACATTATGCAGGTATTCCGCCAATTCCTCAGCATTGTAAGTGGAGGTGAATTCACCTTCACGCTGTCCCCAAAGAATAATCTCCTTGAGCACTTGCTCTGCTGTCGTGAATGATTTCGTGGACTTGTTGTCGACCTCGGCGTCGCGCGCCGCCAATTCTACGGCCGAATTCACCATTAAGCACCCGGCTGGCGAGTCCTCATCCCCGTCGATCATAAAACTAAAAATAAACTGTAATGCCTCCGATGCAGTCTTGGAACGTTTAACCCCTCCAGCAAGCGCGGCGCTGATTTTGTCGTCAAACCGGTCCATCGCTTTTAGGAACAGATTGTGCTTATCGCCAAAAGTATCATACAAGCTTCTTCGATGAATGCCCATATGCTCAACCAACTCGGTCATGGACGTTTTCTCGTACCCCTGCTCCCAAAAGAGCCTCATCGCCTTATCCAAGACCTCTTTCTCTTCAAACTCCTTGCTTCTCGCCATTCCCATCTCCCTCCCTCAAGTAATATAACATATTGAGAACGATCAGTAAAGAAATCGTCATATGGCATTATATTCCTACTGAGTCAGTTGTTCTATACTTCCACATATTGGAACTATCCTGCCCGTTAGCTTAACGCTAACGTCAGTCTTTCCTTAGTCTACAACTATATTTTCCAACCTTAGAGTAAAAAGAATCCGCTGATTATACTTCTGAACGTCCTTAGCGTATATTCTCCGAGTTAAAATGTTGGCTGGACCCCCCATATATCTTAAAAGGTAAAAAAGCCTCAGCATAAATTGCTGAGACTTTTTACATAAAAGAAAATAAACTGTTACCTTCAAAATGTTGACGCTATCCCTATTAAAACTGATAAGGAATCACAATCTTGGAACCCTGCCCCACCGGAGCGTTTACCTTGACTTGCGTGTCACCGTTACCGATCTGATTCCACAACTCCAGCTTAATGCAGCCGTTATGGAAGTCTTGATAGTCGCCTGTAGCAGTGACGGAACCGCGATCTGCTTGCGTGAATCGTTCCCACTCATTTGCTACTGGGTTCAGCGCGTAGAGCGGAGACTGCTCCGTCCGATCCCAAGTGCCGTCGCCGTCAAAATCGTAAGAGATCAGGGCGAGGACGCCCGTACCCGCCGTAGCGGATACGGTATCCAGATCCAATGCGTAGGTCGTCACCGCACTGCCTCCGGCATATGGAGCGGTAATTCCATCAAACATGTACGTAACCGGATTGTTCACCGTGAGGTACGTCCCGCCTTCAGCAGAGACAATGATGTCACTGCTTTCTGCGGAACCGGCGAATCTGGACAAACCGGAGATTCCTTGCGCCCCCCCAGTCAAGTAGAGCGTATCTGTGAGAGGAAGTGCTTGGATGACTTGATCGACAGCCGCATCAGGATACCCTGCCGCATTCACGGAGATCGTATAGGTTCCCGGTGACGGAAAGCCCGCCGGATTCATCGCAATCCGCCCACCGTATACGTTGTAATATACGCTTTCTGCTACGGTCGCACCGTTAATGGACAAGGAAGTAATGGCATTTCTCCAAGCTTCACTATCTGTAAAGGTAAGATCAAAAGGCTGACCGACGTAGTTGCCATTTGTGTTGGCATGTAAAGTCGGAGCTGCTCCTGCCGCCTCCACCACCTTGACCAAACGAACATTATCGATGGTCACATCGTACGGTAGTGTTACTTCCGCATCTCCCGCTTCTTCTCCCAGCCCGATGAGCAGTTTTTTGCTGCCGGGCACGGTTACATCCAGGATACGCTCGTACGTTTTCATGGTGCTGTCTACAGCAATGACTTCTTTGTTCGCTACATCCTGAAGCTCTACATAGACGTTGCGTGGCTGTGTTGATTTCACATCCATGGAAAGCTTGTAAGTACCAGTCTCGACGGGGACATTCATTTGATACAGCTGAATTTCCCACCATGCACCGCCTGCACTCGTTACAGTCGCCTGTACTTGACCATTGTTCAGTGTAAAATCAGCCTGCCCCTTGCCTGTCTCATACACGCCTTGATTGTGCACCTTCCATACCGGAGCGGACGTTTCTCCGTCACCGAACTGCGTGCTGGCTGCGAATGTGCCGTCTTGCACGACACTGTCGCCCACTTCCACCCACTGCTTTTCTGGAACTGGAACAGGATCGCTACCCCCGCCACCATTGTCACCCGCTACGACCTTCACGACCTTGACATTGTCAATCGTGATGCCGTACGGAACCGATACTGCCGGGTCGGCGGCATCTTTTCCAAGGCCAAACATAAATTTCTTATCCCCTGTTTCCGCCACATCAATCACACGCTCGTACGTATGCAAGCCGCTGCTCACATCGAAGGTTTCACGCTGGCCGCCCAAGTCTGCGTAAACAGGACGGGCTCGGTCCGAGTTCATATCAAAGGCAATTTTGTAGGTGCCTGCTTCGTGGATCGGAACGCCCATTTGGTAAAGCTGAATCTCCCACCATTCTCCGCCTGCACTCATAACTGTAGCTTGAACCTGACCATTGGCTAGAGCAAAATCAGCTTGCCCTTTGCCCGGCTCGTAGATGCCCTGATTGTGCGTCTTCCACACAGGTGACGACGTCTCACCCACGCCAAACTCCGTACTGTCGGTGAAGCTGCCATCCTGTAGTAAATTGGAGCCGACTTCTACCCAGGAAGCGTTATCTGCGATTAGAACGGCTTGCGACACCTGCGCCGCCGCATATCCATCAGCTTGAATTTGAATCGTGTAAGTAGCCGGGGTCGTAAATAGACTTGCGTTCAGGATGATCGAGCCCATCTGCACCGTATAGCTATCTGCTGGAATCTCCGCGCCATTGATGAGGACAGATTGAATCGCTGACCGCCAAGCGGCATCATCACTGAACGTAAGCTCGACCGATTTGCCAACCTTGTTATCTGCTTGGTCGGCGGCAAGCACCGGCGGCTTCGTTGGAGCTCCCTTCACTTCGAAAGCAACATTATCGATAAAAATATCATGAGCCGAGCCTACAGCTGTCGTATCTGCAATGAGCCCCACCAGAAATTTCAAATCCAGCGGTTGATTCTCCGTCATGCGGAACGTAAACTCGTACGTTTTCATTTGGTTCGTCAGATCGACCGTTTGGTCAAAAAATCTTCGATAAGAGGAAGTCTCCGCAATGACCTCCATCTTCCGATTCACGGAAGCACGAGCGTCGAATCTCACCACATAATCCAGTCCCTGCGTTGTGACAAGACCTTTTTGAAGCAGCAGAGCGCCCCATGGCTGTGAGCCTTGATTCGCAACCGTCAGCTTCATCTCGCCATTATTGACCGCTCCTGTTGCATAGCCGCTGTCGCTGATCGCTTCCCAGCCGGTCATACCGTTATCAAAGCTGCCGTTTTGCAGCGGATAGAACACAACATTCGGATCAAAATAAATACTTGTGCGAACCAGCTTTACATTATCAAGCGTAACTGTACCGGACGAACCGCCAAGATGGAACACAAGCTGCGCTTCCGGGTCTGTCGGCTGTGTCATGCTGAACGATACTGTTTTGGAGGACAAGGTTGTATCCAGTGTCACGGATTGTTTACCGTACGAAACCGATCCGTCTTTGCTGAGAAGCTCTGCTTCCATCGTTCTTTCGGCTGCGGAGGCCGCTGCGTCGAAGCTAAGCTCATAGGTCTGATCGTGAATCAGATTGATTCCTTTTTGCAGCACCTGTACCGAATTCGCTTCCCCACTTCCCGGCTCTGTAATGGACACCTGAAGGTTACGCTGAGCTTCGCTTACAATTGCGCTCGCTTCTGCGCCCTGGGAAGTAAGCACATGCCAATACGTCATGCGGCTAGCATCCCCTTGGTCAAAGGTTCCATTGTACACGTGGTTGCCGGAGCCGTTGAGCGGCACCTTGGCAGCGTCCTCGAGATTCGGCAGTCCGTCGATTTCAACCATTTTCACATTACCGATCCAAACGCTTCCATTATTGCTTCCCAAATTAAACAGTACGTTAGCCGCAAGGTCCGTATCGGCTTTCATCACGAATGAATCTTCAAAGCTCTGCACCTGATTGGTGAGCGCATAAGTCTTCATTCTCGAGTAAGCGGAATATCCACGCGCTGATCCGCCTGACACTTTGGCTGATATGGTGCGCGAAGCAGATGTTTTGGCATCAAATGTAACTTTATACGTGTGTCCTTTCACAGCCGGAGCTTCCTGCCATAGCTGAATTGCATCCGCCGTCGAACCGCCGCTTGAAATCGTCGTCTTGGCAAAATTGCGGTTATCCAGAGCGTCTATCGATACAGTCGCCGCCGCCTGCTTGGCAGGATCCGCTTGGAATTTCCAGTAGTCCGTATTCGCTACGCCTTCGATTCCGTCTACATTTGGCTGATCGATATCGAAGTTGTTGTTATAGACTAGATTCCCGTCTTCCAACGGAGCTCTTACTTCTGACGGAATCGGCAACTTCTCGTAAACAGGCTTCACAGGCTGACGATACGCTCTGCCCGTCAAGTCATACACGCGGACATAATCGACTTCCATCGATTTTGGGAACTGTGTATCTGGACCGGGGTCACCATCAAAGAAGCCGCCGACCGCCAGATTGAGCAGCAGGTGAAACTTTTGGTCAAATGGAGCTGGATAGGTGTAATCGTCCGCTTGGTTCAAGCCTTTGCTGTACCATTCGTTTTGCGTGGAGTATAAGGTACCGTCGACGTACCAACGGATTTCGCCGGGCTCCCATTCCAGGCTGTATGTATGCCAATCTGCAATGCTCGAGCCCTCTGGGAATTGATATTCTTTTCCCGTAAAGGAGTTGTTCGGCCATGTCTCTCCATAATGGATCGTTCCGGCCACTTTGTTCGGCTTGCTGCCCCAAGCCTCCATAATATCGATTTCGCCCGATGATGCCCAGACACCGTAGGCTCTGTCCTCCGGCAGCATCCAAATGGCTGGCCAATAGCCCTGCCCCGTAGGCAGCTTCGCTCTGATTTCGAACTTGCCGTATTTCTTGGCGTACAAGCCCGCTGTCTTCAAACGGGAAGAGGTGTACGGTACGCCGCCACGATCTTCTTTCTTCGCTGTGATGAGCAGCTTGCCATCCTGTACGGCCGCGTTCTCTTCCGTATAGTATTCTTTCTCGTTGTTTCCCCAGCCGGATACGTAACCGTCACCGCTGTCGTAACCGTTCGTCAGGTCGAAGGTCCATTTGGTGCGGTCGACCTGGGAGCCGTCAAACTCATCGTGCCACACCAGCGTCCATGGATCAGTCTGGCCCGGGTTATCTCCACCGTTATTGTCGCCTCCATTGCCGCCAGTTCCACCACCATCGTCTCCAGTTCCGCCACCGGAACCGCCGCCATTATTTCCGCCATTTCCGGAGCCTCCCCCGTTGCCGCCTGACCCGCCGCTGCTTCCAGAGGAACCACCTGAGGAACTACTCGAGCTGCGTGTTACCGAACCGCCTTGATCCACTCTAAAGCCTTGTCCCTTCGGCGTGTGCTCACCATTGACCTGCACGTTATCGGCGTCTACCTTCGCTTCATTGATCTTTCCTTTAGAGGAAACGGTCGTTCCTCCAGCAGTTGAAGCAATTTGCAGACTGCCTACCTGTGCTTTGTCTGTCACGTTCAGTGATGTCTTGCCCTTGAGCTCCAGACTGCCTATTTTGCCTGAGATCGTGAGCTTCATATTAGATGCTTGTTCCGTTGAAGTCACGGAATCTATCTCGCTGTTCTCCGATACCTCTAGATCCGTGCCGGATGCATCGACCTGTACCTGGGCAAATTTACCGTCGAGCTTCACTTTGCCCGCTTGCGCACTGCCCTCTTCACCTGCAATATGCACCTGCTCGATGCCGCTTCCCGTTACATCCTTAGCCTCCAGATTGGCACTGCCCTGTACGGTCAAATCGCTTACAGAGGTTGAGCCGGATGCCACAACACGTACCGGTCCGCTTTTCTTATGTACGAGCACTTTTCCAAGCGACGAGTTGTCAAAATGAACACTGTTGGCTCCGCCCCCAGCCACAATCGTTTGCCCCTGAACAGTGACATGATCCAAATGCACATCACCTTCGCCGACGCCGGCAGCCAGATACAGATTCCCGTCAATACGGACATTGCGCAAATCAGCGCCAGGCTGATTTACGATCACATTGCCTTTTATCTCCTCGCCGGTTTCAGCCTGCCCTGCTCCCAGCATCGTTCCCGCTGCGCGCGAAAGCATCACTACCGCCTCGGCTCTCGTGATCGCCCCCGATGGGCGAAGCGTGCCGTCCGGATAACCATTCATATATCCCGAGTTTGTCAGCGTCTTGACGGCGGTTTGCGCGTAAGCAGCTACCTCCGACCCGTCTGAAAAAGCACCGAGACCTGCAGCAGAAGCAGCAGCCTGCATGTGAAAAGCCTTACCGATCATGAGCGCAGCATCCTGCCGCTTGATAGGCTCATCGGGCTTAAACAATCCTCCCGGATAACCGGAAACATAGCCATATTCCCGGGCTGCAGCTACATCCTGCGCATACCAGGCATTTGAATCCACATCCGTGAAGGCGTTATCTGCTTGTACCACAGGAAAATGGAAGATATGACCGATCATCACAGCAAACTCTGCGCGGGTTACCTGACGATCCGGCTGAAAGCTCCCATCCTCGTAACCGCTTACAACTCCTTGCCGAACCCAATCATTAACAGTGGCTTCCGCCCAATGACCTTTCATATCCGATAAGGCGCCAGCGACAGAAGATTCTGAAGACGGCGCTGCGAACGCCATTGGTGCAGTTTGCGCTGCCAGCATCGAGCATGCCATGATAACGGCTATTTTTTTTCGAAACACTGATTTCGACCTCCTCTAGTCTTAGCTGCTTCGTTATTAAAGCTTGAAAAATTCAAATCTCCTTGACCATCTCTTCGTCTCGCCAGGCTCTAACAGCAGATCGATGAACAGCTCCGGCGATACGACGTGCGAAGTCCCCCAAACAGCAATCATAGAAACAGGAAATAAAGCTGTCTCCCTCATTCCGACTCGGCTAGGTCCATGAATCAGCTCCCATGAAAGCTCATTCAAGCCTTCAAAGCCTCCTAATCGGCAATAAAAATCTTGCGACACCGCTTCTTGAAACGTTACTGCTTGATCCGATACCTGCAGGACCTCCGGTGTATACAGCGGCTCCATCATCCCAATCTTAATAGGAAAAGAAAATCCAAGCCTGTAGCCCGGACCGATCGGATGATCATCAATACGAATGAAATTATGGATATACTCCTGCGTTTCGATCGTCTTGCTCCCTGAGTTGGTCAGCGAGTAATCAATCCTGATGGATGAACCCTGAAGACGGATTCTTTTGGCCAAATGAAAGGAGTACCCCCGGCAATCAACCGGATGCACCAAGTAGGAAATGCTGCGATGGTCGCCGGATACATCCACATGAAACGGCTGAATCGGATAAGGAGCATGAAATTCATAAGGATTCGGCTCCAGACGCTGAAGCAAACCAACGCCCGGCTTTGGAAACAAGGCTCCGACCTCCGCATCCTCATAACCAATCGGCTTAAAAATACCGAATTCACCGCATAATCCGGCTCCACCATGCTTTAATGGCTCATCTGTCATTTTCTCAACTGTACAAAATCTATGTCCCCCTTCTTTAAGCTGCACCTGCGTAATAAAACCCGTCCAATCAAAACGCGAACCCGCATAGCCGCCTACCTGAGCAACTTCTACATTCAAATCTTCATTAGACAAATAGGTAAACAAGAACCGGCACCTCCTCTCCATGCAGTTTTCGATACCATTCAAAATTTTCGTATTTTTCGGAGAATACCACAATTATCCTCTAAAATTTTCGAGTTGTAAAGATACTAACCGAAATATTTTCAAAAAGAAAAAACCTTATTATAACAAGGACTACCTCCCACTCCCTTCCCAAAATTGCATTTTATCCTAGAAAAGAAGTAGTAAATCTTCCGAAAATTTTCGCATCCCTTAACTTTGCAGTTATAACTTATTTACACGCAGCAGTATCCCCCTTTAAGCACGTCTTCCTAAATCCAGTCTCTCGCGCTCATGATTTTATTGACGCCGCTCCCTCATACGAATACAATAGAATCATCGAAATATTTTCGGAAAATAGTGATTAAATAGCTGCATTCGATGTTCGAACCAGCAGCAGGGGGCTCTCAAACCATGAAAAAGATTAAAATGAAATCCATCGCCGAGCTTGCAGGCGTATCCATTTCTACCGTTTCCAAAATCCTGAACAACTACAGCGACGTAAGCGAGGAAACCAAGAAAAAAGTACTCCAGATTATGGAGCAGCACGGCTATGCTCATCCCGCTTCCTCTTATATCAAGGGGGCAGACGACGCTCCCTCCAATCTGATTGGCGTCATCTTCGCCGGGGCGTTCAACATCGAAATGGACCATCAATTTTTCCTGCATGTGCTGAATACATTCAAAAAACGCATCGGCGTGTACGGGTATGATCTGCTGTTCTTTTCGAACGAAAAACTGCTTCATGAGAAGAACAGTAACTACTTGTCCCGCTGCCGTCATTTTCATGTGGATGGTTGTGTGATCTTCGCCGGTGATGATATCGAGCAAAGCATTCACGAATTGGATCAAAGCGAAATCCCTTGCATTGGCATCGACCTGAAGCTGGACGGCAAAAGCTCCGGCCACATTATGACGGATAATACGAAGGTATCTTTGAAGGTAGTCGAGCATTTCTACCTGAACGGGTACAGGGAAATCGGCTTTATTGGGTCTTCTGTTAAATCGGAAATCTCCCGCATTCGTGAGGAATCCTTTAAACAAGCATTGTCCAGCTTCGGTCTGCCGATTGTCCCGGAATGGTTCGTCAACGGCACCGACTTCTTCGAGAACAGCGGGTACCAGTTAACGAAGCAATTGATCAACTCGCAGGACAAACTGCCTTCCGCGATCTTCGCCGCTTCGGACTTGCTTGCAATCGGAGCCATCAGAGCACTCAAGGAGCACGGACTTTCTGTACCTGAGGACGTAGCCATCATCGGCTGCGACGATATTGAGGCCAGCAAATACACGCTGCCTCCTTTGACCACCATCCGTCAGGACCACGAAAAAAATCGGCCTGTTCGCCGCGCACATGCTATTCGACATGATCAACGGCCAGATCGATTCCTCCTCCGTGCTTGTCGAGCCGGAAATCGTCGTTCGGGGGTCTTGCGGTAGGAGGTAAATAGTGTTGAGGAGTCTTGTTTATTATCAGCTAATAATTACAAGTTCAATGTATCTTTTGCTCGAAGGAAGGAATATATGCTAGATTCTAATATTAAAAAGTTATTCTTCTCAATGTATTGGAGAAATGGTTGGCTAGATACTCCCAGAGTATTAGAAGAGGAAGACCTTAAATTACTGCGAAATAATGGTCTGTTCGCCGATCCGGAATATTTACATCACGATATAGTAATCGATCGAATAAACACTGTCATTCTTCAATATAGTCCTCATGTAGTAGGGAATTATTTCTTATCTAGTTTAAGTACTAGAATTTTAGAATTCCGTGGTGTTGCGGATTGTTTCAGCAACCTCTTCCCATTAGCTCCACATAAACACACTGGTACTGGATATTGCAAAACATGTGGAATTCCTGAATTTAAAAATTATGATTATAACCCTACCCTATTTACAATTTACAAATTCGGGGGAGGGGATTCCCTTTTTCAAATGCCTAATGTCTTCATATTAGAAAAATTCAAAAACGAAAAAGTACCAGAACCTACATTTTCAGATATAGGCACTATGCGAGAGATTCTTTCAGTAATATTATCCATTCAGCCAGAGGATGGACCAAGCAAATTAAATAGTCAATTAAAACAAGTAATAAAATCGAATGACGAAGAACGGCATCTATTAATAGAACTCATGGCTAAGTTAGGCATAATAAGGCCGCACGGTAATTTGGAAGAGAAATACCGTAAAGTACCAGCAAGATCAAATTGGTTCGGACCCGATTCTATTTGGACGGGTAAAGATTCCTTTAATATAAACGCAATAAAACGTTACTTCCCTGGATACATGAATGAACTTGGTTTGTAATTCAAAAACTTCGAGTTGAGCCATGCAACTAAGGGAAAATGTATTTAATCATCTGAGTAGAAGGTCGCCGCGACTATTCGACGTCTGCTATTTTTATTTCCGATGCTACAAGAAAATAATTATCTTCAATTAAGTACACCGTGAAATTCACCTTGCTACCCTTTTCAATTTTTTCTGGCTGGATTGATCGACCATTAGCGTCTACAATTCGCGTTTCTTTACTTATCAGAATGTGACGGTCCCCCTCAGTCTTATCGTATTTATTTACATAACGAAGAAAAGCATCACCCTGAGGATAAAATTGTAGCAAAGAAAGAGAATGGGTAATTCTTATACCATCAACTTCGTACTTATCCTGATATTTCGTTACGCCATTAGCCATGGCTGTGAAATCGTAAGAAGTGTTAATGCGTCCTCCCTTCGAAGTACATCCAATCATCATGCAAATTATACATAACGATATCCCCATTCTAAGTATCTTCGGATTCATATTTCCCCTCCTATAATTTGCTATGTAAGCAACCTAATTCCCCTCATTCCCTTCAATAACACCAAAAACCACCGGATCGCCGAGCATCTTTTGAACGGCTTCCTCTTCGATGACCTGCGACTCTTTCGCTTCTCCCATCTCCAAGCGGATGGAAGTCGGCACCATCCTCAGAGCGTATTCGCCAGGTACAGCAGGAATCCCGTCCATGTTTTGTTGTTCCCATTCGATAAAAATGGATTGCGAGCTCGTGCCTGCTGGAAACGCCGCCGAAAGTGGAGGCAGCTTTCTTGTCCACACGAGTTCATTCTTCTCCAGATGGTTCAAAGCCTCTTCCGGTTTCCCGTTAAGTTTAAAGATCTGCAATTCAAACTTATTCGGTGAAACGGTTAACGTTTGATCCGAAATGTTTCGCACTTGAAGTGTAAAGGGAATGCCCTCATCTTGGTAGAAGCTATGCCTCTGCGAATATTTCAGCAAAGTGACTTCAAGAGGAGCTACCTGTGAATCTCCCGCTGTCTCATCCTGCTGCGACTGGATCAATCTCCAGCTTCCAACTAATGACTTGTCGGTGTCGTTTCTAGGCTCCGGAACCCACAGGTCTCCATCAGAGCCGTGGAATAGGTACCAATCCAGCATGCCGTCACCAGACCATTTCGCGATGCTTTGCACGTCCTGCGGAGCATAGTAACCTTTTGGATGTACAACAGATTCAGGGCTTGGATAGGTGTATACGGCCGTTTTCTCATTAAAATGCAGCATTTCGTCAGAAGCTACGGTCCCGAGAGGGCGCTTATACAAAGATAAGCTCGGATTGATCCAAACTGCCTCGGCAGTGCCCGACTTGATTTGAAACCAATCTCCCCAGTGCGCTGATGCTTCCAACTCACTCCCCGCTTCGAACCATTTCAACTGATCGTCTGCCTCAGGTGCGGATGTGCCATAGCCACCTGTAGGAAGCGTAATCAACTTGTGTACAGGCTTAATACCCGTTTTTTCCCCTTAGGCAGCACCCATAGAGGTCCTTGATCTGTTTGAATCTTATACCAAATGATTTCCCTGAAGCGGTATCCTTCTTGCCCCGTATCCCATGTAGACAGAACATGAACGGTTTGCGGAGCGAGAGTCATCGACGCTTTCGTAAGGCCAGGGATTTCGTACAGTTGTTCCTCACGGGTAAGAAGCATATCGAAATCGGCGGGTTCCTCATGGATTTCTTCTATGGAATCAATGGTTCCGAGCACGACCACACCATCCGTACTAGGCATCCATTGCTCACCCAGCCAGGTGTCTATTTTATACCACACATCTTTGCCGTCACCCACGATTTCTTTGACTTTAAGTGTTTGAAACCTGCTTACAGCGCCCGTAGGCACTTCTTTTGACATATGGGCATAAAACGGCGCATCCTTCACAGTGGTTATAAACTGCGGTTTTGGGAGGTCCATCGAATCTGCCGCTGATACAGTTGCAAAGACGAAGCTAACTACAACCCATGTACATCCTGCTAGGCTAACCATCCATTTCCTATTCATATCCGTACACTCCTTTCAACTACATCATTAGACGGAGACTCCCCGAAAAGGTTGCTCGAATTACCCATTCAAACCATTTTCTTACATAACAAAAAAAGCCGCTCCATTACCGGAACAGCTCACTGATTTAATGATTAATGGGAATTTAGTGCTTGTGATCGTAACAATGATCTACAATCCATCACCTATCTATCATTCATGATGATCCCCAATCAAAGAAATAATCTCCTTTTTCAGCTTAATAAAAGGCTCGGAATCCTTCACCCCATCTATGCTGCGCAGACCACGAGGCACAACGATTTCCTTGCGGATCATACCAGGATGAGCCTGCATGACGTAGACGCGCTGGGACAGGAAGATCGCTTCTTCGATATCGTGCGTGATGAAGACGACGGTCGTCTTCTCTTTCTCCCAGATACGCAGGAGCAGCTCCTGCATCGCATTCTTCGTCTGCGGATCCAGTGCCCCGAACGGTTCATCCATGAGCAGCACCTCTGGATTGTTAGCCAGCGCTCTGGCGATCGCGACCCGCTGCTTCATCCCTCCTGAAAGCTCCTTCGGCAGTGACCTCGCAAACTTGTGCAAGCCGACCAGCTCCATGAAGTGATCCGCTACAGCCCTCTTTTCAAAAAGGGGCACACCCTTCAGCGTCAGGCCGAATTCAATATTTTCCCGCACAGTCAGCCACGGAAATAAGGTATAGGATTGAAACACCATTCCGCGGTCCGCGCCGGGTCCGTCGATTTCATGACCAGAGATGCTCATGGAGCCGCTCGTCATACTTTCGAGACCCGCAATGATACGCAGCAGCGAAGACTTGCCGCAGCCGGAAGGACCGACGAAGCTGACAAACTCGTGGGCATTCACATGAAAAGAGACCCGATTCAGCGCGGTAAACTGAGACTTTTTGGTGCTGTACACTTTACTGACATCAACAGCCGTTATTTTACTTTCTGCAGCTTCTTCATACGGTCTGAGATCCACGACATTCATCATGTTCTATCTCCCTCCTTCCAGCCACGGGAAAAATCTCCGGTGACAGTAAGCAAACGTACGGTCCGTTAACAGCCCCAGAATGCCGATGGCTATAATACCTACGAAAATAATATCCGTATTCAAAAAGCGCTGCGCCTTCATAATCGAAAATCCGAGTCCGCTGCTCGCCGCAACCAGCTCCGCCACGACCAAATATGTCCAGGCCCAACCAATGATAAGCCTCATTGTATTCATCAGGTCCGGCAGCAGGGCAGGAATGAGCACCTTCTCAATAGCCTGCCAGCGGCCGGCTCCCAGTGTGTAAGAGGTTTGCAGCAAATCATTGGATACCGCCCGCGTATTGTCAGCGACCATGAGCAGCAGCTGGAAGAAGCAGCCGATGAAGATCACCAGGATTTTAGCCCCTTCGCCAATCCCTGCCCACACCATAATCAGCGGTATGAAAGCTGTAGCGGGCATATAGCGGATAAATTCAGCCGCAGGCACGATGAGCGATTCCGCGAAACGAAACGTTCCCGCTAAAATGCCAAGCGGAATTCCGAGCATGCAGGCAAGCAGGAACCCCATACCTACGCGATACATACTGATGCCGACATGATGCCAGAACACGGCAGTTTGCACTTGAATGAAGAACTGTTTGATGACCTGACCCGGCGCGGGCAGGAATGTTCTGTTTACAAGCTCCCCATAGCTCAGCACGCTCCACAGGATGATGAATAGCACAATGACGAGCAAAATCCCTGACATATAGGATTTGCGACTGATCTCTCCGCGTATCGCGAACAAGGAGGATCTTCGCTTTTTGGTTATCGCATTTGTATGCATAGGCTGCACATCCTCCTTTTACTGATGACGTTCTTTGGCTACTTCCTCAACAAAGTGTCCATCCAGGAATGAATCTGCATCCGGTATGGAGGAAAGCATGTCTAGTCCCTTCAGGAATTCAGCCGTTTTCTTGGATGTGAAGGCCAGGGAAGTATAGGAATCGCCTTTCTGGAAGGCCTTCAGGTTATCCTCGATTTGAAAAATCTTCACACTGTTCACGCCGGCCTTGTATTCGTCAAGCGGTGTTTCCGCGGCTTTCGCCATGATCTGCAGCGACTCTTCCGGATTGGCCTTCCAGTAGTCCAGCGCATCGAACCATGCGTTAATAATTTTCTTTACATCTTCCGGACGATTCTTCGTTACTTCCTCACGGAACACGAGAAGATCTGGAATGAGCCCTGGAGTATCCGCGGAGGAGAACAGCAGCTTTCCTTTGCCCGAAGCTAGCGCCTTACTCAGGAACGGCTCCCACAGCACAGCCGCATCCAAATTCCCCGAAATAAATGCCGGACCGGCATCATTGACCGTCATATTCGTATATGCGACGTCTTTCTCGGCCAAGCCCGCCTTCTCCAAGGAAGTCAACATGAGCAGGTGATCCACCGTACCCAGCTCTGTTGCCACCTTTTTCCCTTTCAAATCCTGCAGGGATTGAATCTCAGGCTTGACGACTACACCATCGCCCCCATTGGAGTTGTCGTTCACCAGAACGCCTTTCAGGCCAATGCCCTTGCTGGCCGGTGCCAGTGTATCGCTCAGCGTCTGACTGTTTGCATCCACTTTACCGGAAGCCAGTGCCGATAGCGAATCACTGTAGACCGGAAACCAGACAAGCTCAGCGTTGACACCGTTTTTCTCAAAGAAGCCCTTCTCCTTCACCAAATACCAGACGAACCAGCCCGGCCAAGGACTTAACGCAATTTTGATCGGCTCTTGCCCTCCGGCCTTGGCCGTCGTTGCAGCTTCTTTACTACCCCCGCATCCGCTTAATACGGAACCCATCAAAACCAGCGCCAGCATCAAACTTACCCAACTTTTCTTCATTCCGAATCTTCCTCCCCGTGTTTGCTGATAAAAAATAAAGCCCGGAACGATATCAAGTTCTGATATCCTCCCGGGCTTTTGTCCCTCCGTGTGCACGGCATGTGGTGCCGTGTGTCCTCTCTTGGACCAGACCAGCTGATCTTCCCCGCTGCGGAACCCTAGAAAACATTGATGCTATGCGATTGTCTGACTGATTTGTTTCCATCATAGCCGATACACTTTCTTTATGTCAATATATATAACATATATTTTTAAAACCTTGTCAAAAATAATCTTGTGTAATATTATATAACATATACTAATGAAAAAATGAGGTGAATCAGATGCACTCGATCCATTTTCATATTCGGATGTTAGCTAATGATGCACTGGCTCCTGATTATAAGAAAGAAACTTCCATTCCTTCCCCAGCTCATGAAGCAGCGTCGATCACTTCCTCTACGCTTACCCCGCAGCCTCACACGATGTCTACTCATGCAGACAACAAGATGAAATGATTAACAAACTCATATAAATGATGTTCAACCTCTCATAAACAGACTCCATCCTAGCCATACTTTGTATATGGCGGAGTTTAGTAGGAGAGGTTTTTCTTATGTTAATTGGCGTATACAGCTCCCATCAACCTTCAGCGGTTCTTCCGAAAGAGCGCTTGGACGCGCTTCTTGACGAAGCCTCTAAGCAAGGGGTTGAGTTGATTTTTTTTGACGATGCAGGTATCGAATTGACATCCGGAAGCATCCGGGGACGCAAGCGAGTTTCCGCTCATTGGTCGGAGGAAGGGAACTACCCGCTCCCCAAGTCCGTAATAGCTATCAACCCG
This sequence comes from Paenibacillus hexagrammi, assembly GCF_021513275.1. NCBI lineage: Bacteria > Bacillati > Bacillota > Bacilli > Caryophanales > Paenibacillaceae > Paenibacillus > Paenibacillus hexagrammi. Next base: position 4,745,868 of record NZ_CP090978.1, read on the forward strand.
CTTCCAGTAAGCCAACAATCCGAACAGGCGAGGAAGCTTGCACAGCTCGTCCCGTTCAGTTCGCATGTCATTAACGGCAAGTACGATATGTATCAAAAAATGCTGAAATCAACAGATTTAGCTAGCCTCATTATGCCAACCCATGTGATAACCGGAATGGATACCGTGCTGCATTTCCTTCGCGAATATCCGCATGCGATTATCAAACCCGATCTAGGGAGACAAGGTCATTCCATCGTTGGCATCAAGTCGGTAAGTGAAGGCAGCTACACGTGGCAGGAGCGTGCGGAAGTCACCTCATGCAGCACCAAGGAACTGGAGCAGCGGCTTATTCATCTGCTTGCCCAGGGCGTCATGCTTATTCAGCCGTATCAGCATATCCGCACCAAGAAGGACGAACCCTTCGACTTTCGGGTTCATGTGCAAAGGGACGGCGAAGGATTGTGGCGGGTTACCCATGTCTATCCCAGGATCGGTGCGCCAGGGTCGTTAATCAGTAATCTGAGCGGCGGCGGCCGAACCGTGCCGTTGGACGTCTTTTTTCAAGAAGAATATCCAGAGCAGCACCCATTCTTAGGACTTTATTTGAAGCAGCTCGGACTCAACATTGCGGAGCATCTGGACAGCTTTTATCCATTTGATCTTGATGAGCTAGGCATCGATCTTGTTATTGACCGGTCGCGCCGCACCTGGTTCTATGAAGCGAATACATCGCCGCAGACCCGGTTCCACGAACGGGAACGAGCTGCACATACGATTGCCTATGCGTTGTATTTGGCGCGGCAAAGCAGCAGTCTGCAGCTCCAAAACAACTACAGCTCCAACAAAAGCGAATCTACCGAGAAGTACGTCATCGGCATGCTGGCTCCCGTTCATCTGGAACAGAGCTTCGCAGAGGCTTGCAACGCAGTAGCCAAGCTGTACAATGCCGAGTTCTACTATTTTCATCCTAAGAATGTCAAAATGGAGCAACAGATGATTATCGGGCGTGTATTCGAAGATGGGGTGTGGGTCAAGAAGCCTTGCCCGCTTCCCGATGTGGTCTATGATCGATTTAAACGTAGAGGCATCATCGAATATGAAGTACTCTACGACTCACTGTCAGACATCCCCTTCACTCACGAGCTGGAGGGCGGCTCCCTGAGCAAGGAGAGGGTCTATGATTGGCTGAGCCAACACCCGCTTTTGGCCGATACGGTTATCCCTTACATGTCTGTTGAGGATGCCCCATTCATGTTGGAATTCACCGACAAACACGGCAAGATTGTTATCAAACCTGCTGTCGGCTCCCATGGCAAGAGCATTATCATCATTCAAAAAAGAGAGCAGGATTACGAGCTGTTCGACCAGCAGTTTCTGCATTATTTGAGTCGGATCGAATTCGAAGCCTTCCTGCAAATGTTCTGCAATCAAGGATACGTAGCTCAGCGCCATGTCGATAGTTCTTCTAGCGAAGGCTTTCCCTTCCATCTGCGGACTCACATGATGAGAGACGGCGACGGGAATTGGGCTGTAGTATTCATCCAGCCTTTCATCTCCCTGTCTTCGGCCAGACAGGTGACGAACCATCAAGGCACGCTCCGTCTTGCTTCTAAGTGGGAATGGTTCCTGTCCAGCCAATATGGCGAAGCCTTGCATATGGAGATGGATCGCAAACTCAAAGCCTATGCCCTCAAAGCTGCTGACTACCTATCCGAGTGCCTGGGTAAACAATGTCATGAAATCGCGTTAGACATTGGTGTAGACAGCGATCGTTCCTTGTGGCTCTTTGAGGCCAATTTCAATCAAATCGGCAATACATTTCACGGTTTTGAAGCCGCCAGGTTCGCCATCCCCTTTGCGCTTCATCTGGCCAAAAACAAAAAGAACCGGGCTAACGCCGCGGCTCTTCCTGAGGAAATATTTAATTCATAAGTCCTACACGCTTCAGCAGCTGCATGAGCAGCATGGCACTTTGCGCTTTCGTACCTGAGCTTGAGGATGAAATTGACGTGTCGCTCACGCCTTGAATGAGGCCTGCTTGTATGGCTTCTCCAACTTCTTGCTTTGCCCAGTCGGATACGTTTTGGAAATCCTGATACTGAGTGAGCTTCGGAGCCGAAGCACTTGCAGGGAGAATCAAATCATAGGCTTTTGCGGCACGTATAAGCACAGCTGCCATCTGCTCCCTAGTGATGATCCGATCCGGAGCAAAGAGATCTTCAGCGACTCCTTTGAAAATACCCGCCTCAACTGTCGCTTGAATCGCCGCCGCATCTGCGGCATCCGGATTTATATCATGAAACGGACTAGCTTGAGCCGACATTTCGGATCCCGCCAATCCCAAAGCGCGAGACATCATTACCGCAAACTCTGCTCTAGTGATGTTACTATCAGGATTAAAGAGGGATCCGGAGTCTTGTATGATCATTTTATCAGACAGAGTTTGTATAGCATCCGATGCCCAGTGTCCCTTCGTATCGCTGAACGCCGGGGCGGTGTGTTCAATAACCATGAAGGTTCCGCTTCTAGTGCTGTGCAAATCGACACTACCGTCAGCGTCCACCGTCAAAGGAACCGGAGTCAAGCGCCCATTCTCGACCATGACACCGACCAGATTCTTGGCATCCTGAGGGGCAGCTGGCAGAGACATACTAACAGAAGCAAACTGCTTGTCAAATCCAGCAACAGGGGATTCTTTGCCATCTACGGTTAATGTCAGCTTAAGCTGGTATGCATCACTAACCGCCTTACCCGCAGCTGCCTTTACTGTAGGAGCTGGCTGCTTCATAATATCTATACGTACGCTAGCTTGATCCATAGTGGTACCTGCTTGAGCAACAGCACGCTGCAGCGCGGACGAAGCGGATGGAATGCGAACACCTACATCCCCTGTCTGAATCGCCAATACCGCTTTTTTATCCGCCAGTGCATGTATCGCGGCTCCCGGAATATTGGCCTGAACATCGGCTCCATTCACAGATGCAGCTTTGATCGTGATGACTTCACCCGACTTTGCTTTGCCGGCAGCTTCTTTCAAACCGTCAGCAAGCACTTGGATGGTTGCCACTTGATTACCGTTTGCGGAAGTCCCCATCTCAACAGATGCGGCATTCGCAGTCTTGTTGTCTTTGGTAGATGCTTCAATGGCTACATTAGAGTTAGGAGTGCTTGAGGAGCTTTCCGATTTTTTCACGTGAATATTTACAATACCGAATGATTGTCCGTCTACCAGCATGTAGGTAAAGTAGTCATCACCTGTAAAACCAGCATTCGGCGTATATTCATATTCGCCAGTATCAGCATCCACGAGACGGACCGATCCGTTTTCTGTGGATTTCAATATTGCATAATTGACCCCGTCATCCTTGACGTCAGCTTGTTGGTTCGCAGCTAAATATCCTCTTAGCAACTTGTTAGCTTTGACCGAGACACTACGGTCCATGGAAGGATTGTATTCACCGTTATTCTGCGACTGTATGGTTGTTGTCGTGGATTGAATCATATTTTGAAAATAGGACAGGGAATTCCCTTGATAAACAGGAATTTGTTCCACACTTTGGATGTTCTGCGGATTCGTCTGTGCATACGCACTTGCCGTTCCCGTCATGCTCGAAGTTAACGAAACCGCTAATAAGGAAGCGTTAACGAGTTTTAAATAAGCCTTTTTCCGTTTGCCATTGTTTGTCTGGTTGTCCATTGATCGTCGTGCTCCTCAAGTTAAATTAAGTAAGTGTGTTTGCAAAAAGGCCTGCAGACTTCAGTGTTTCTCTGGAATTGGATTGCTGTGTACCATTTTCTTCTGCCAGGTGGACGGTGTGATCAATAAGATGTCGAGCCACATCCATTTCAACAGCAATCGTACCGATTCGAATTAAGTTCACTTCAAATAGCCATAGCCTTCCTTGTAAATCCATACCGAGATCCATGGCGACTTCATTGATGTTGTAGTCAAGCAGTGTCTGCAAGTGAGCGGCAAAGTCAATTCCCAATGCATAGAGCTTACTGCGAAAGGCGTGAGATTCTTTTTCCCTAGATTCATCCGGTAAAATGTATCCAGCTCAGCCGTGAAGCCGCCAGTACTCAAATTCGAGGTTTTACCGGACTTCTCTCCGATTCTCGGATAAACCCGTGCGATATGCCACTCACCGCCCTCCCCTTTAGCAAGATGAATACGGATATCGAACGGATTGCCTTCTTTCGTTTCACTGCGAATGTAAGGCTGAATCAAATAAGCCTGCTTGCGTGACTCCCATATCCCTGTTATCCAATCTGTAAATTCATGCTCATTCAAAGAAAGCCGTTGTTTCTCGGCAATAACCGTGAATCCCTGTGGCTCTTTCTTCATGTAATAGAGACTATGGCCGCCGTAGCTTCCGACAGGCTTCATAATAACCTCTTGCCGCCGCTCCAACCATTGGAATACTTGATCTACACGAGTGAGTTTGAGTGATGGAATTAATAGATTCTTAAATCTACCGTCTTTAAGCAGGAGGCGGTACATTTCCATCTTGTTACCTACACCAGCAGGCTTGTTTGTCGTCATAGGAATATCAGCAAATGCCTCATAAACCTCCGCGTACTTCTTTCCCCTTCGTGCTGCTCTGTCATGAATCGCATCCGGATAATCAAATGTTTGCATCACCCATTCATCCTTGATCCAAATCTGACCTTGAATGGTTTTATGAACCATATCGACATCTTCCGGTAGGAAATAAAAAAATTCCACACCCTTTAGCTTCGCAATGGCGGCAAGTGCAAATTTCAAGCGAGTACCAGCCCTTCTTTCGCACATCATCGCAATTGATAGCGGCCGTTCTGTTGTCATCTTACCCTCCCTTAAACACTCAAGCACCTGTTCTTTGTATTCATTATAAAGGGCAACAGGCGAAAATGGATCCATTTGCGATTTGGTAATGTATGACTCTCAAGCGAATATCAGTTGGCGCGACTGATCCATGCGCTTAGTCTGTTGGACTGCATGCGTTCTCGCCAAATGAATGGCATAATCAATGGCATGTCTTGCAATCTCAACCTCTTGGAAATTCACACCGATCCGATTAAAGTTGACCTCAAATAACCAAAGCTTCCCATTAGCATCAAGCCCCATATCCATAGCAAGTTGATGCAAACCGTATTTAAGCAGCTTCTCCATATGAGGAGCAAAGGTCAGTGCCAGTTTACTCAGCTTTCTCTTGAAATCCCGAATATTCGGCATACCTAAGTCTAGCTCACAAAAATGATCCAGATCAGCCAAATATCCGCCTGTGCTGAAATTGGAAGTGATACTCGTCCTTGGCCCCACTCTCGGGTAAATTCTCACGATTTGCCAATCTCCGTTTTTACCTCTTGCCATATGTGCGCGTATATCAAACGGATTACCATCCTGCGTTTCGCTGCAAATGAGGGGCTGTATCAAATACCGGATGTTATCAGCCATGCCCTCGGTTTGGAGCCATTTTTCTAGTTTAGATTCAGTAAGATGAATGGTTTCTCGGTCTTTGATGACCGTAAAGCCGGTTTGTGTTTGTTTCACGCAGAATACCCTCTTGCCCTGCATACCTCTGACTGGTTTCAAAATAATTCCTTGATACCTGTCGAGCCACAAACGGATTTGTTCCATGTTAGTAACTTGAACGGATGGAATCAACAGGTCGGCGAATCGACCATCCGATTCGATCTTTCGATATACCTGCATCTTGTCCCCCACCTTGAAAGGCTTGTCCGTCGTCATAGGAATGGAAGCAAGCCCCTCGTACACTTCGTCATGAAACTTCCCTCTTCGAGCCACACAATCATGGATGACATCGGGGTACTCAAATGTTCGTGTGACCCATTCTCCCATCGATAGGGTTTGGCCATGAATGGTTTTATCCTCAAGATTAACGTCCTCAGGCACAAAATAAAAAAAGGAAGCATCATTCGCCTTTGAAAATGCCGCACATGCAGTCTTTAGGCGGCTAACGTTCCTAGTCTCACACATCATTCCAATGGTTAACTCTCTCTCTGTTGCCATGTGACCTCCCCTAGTGCAGTCGTTAGTTAACTCGTATTCATTATAAGAGGGAACCGGCCAAAATGGAGCCACCTGAGGGGTGGTAATATATGTAGACGAAAAAAAGCCTGATCTCCATCTACAGATAGAGACCAGACTTTATTATGAAAGTGTGCTTATTACATACCTAACCATTTCTTGAATAAGTGCTTCGTGGTATCAGCATTCATCGCCGCGATCGATGTCGTAAGCGGAATGCCTTTCGGACAAGAGCGTACGCAGTTCTGCGAGTTCCCGCAGCCTTCGATACCACCATCTGTCATCAATGCCTCCAGACGTTCATCTTTGTTCATCTCACCTGTCGGGTGAGCGTTGAACAGGCGAACTTGGGAGACCGCAGCCGGACCGATAAAGTCGGTTTTGTCGTTCACGTTCGGGCAGGATTCCAAGCAAACGCCGCATGTCATACATTTGGACAATTCGTATGCCCACTGACGCTTGGATTCAGCCATACGCGGACCAGGACCGAGGTCGTACGTTCCGTCGATCGGCACCCACGCTTTGACTTTCTTTAATGCATTGAACATGCGTCCGCGATCGATAACCAGGTCACGCATAACAGGGAACGTGCTCATCGGAGCAACGCGTACAGGCTGCTCCAGCTTATCGATAAGCGCCGAGCAAGCTTGGCGCGGCTTGCCGTTGATCACCATGGAGCAAGCGCCGCATACTTCTTCCAGACAGTTGGATTCCCAACATACCGGCGTTGTCTTGTCCCCTTTGGAGTTCTTCGGGTTACGCTGTACTTCCATCAGCGCACTGATCACGTTCATATTCGGACGATACGGAACTTCGAACTCTTCGGTGTAAGGCTTGGACTCAGGGCTCTCTTGGCGCGTCACAATGAATTTCACTGTTTTTTGCGCAGTTTGTGTGTCTGCCATGATTAATGTCCTCCCTTCTTCTTCTCCGTGGAGTAATCGCGTTTACGAGGCGCAATTAAGGACACGTCAATATCTTCGTAGCTGATTTTCGGTCCATCCGGCGTCCAGTCAGCAATGGTCGTTTTCATGAAGTTTTCATCATCACGCTCAGGGAATTCCGGCTTGTAGTGAGCTCCCCGGCTTTCGTTACGCATCAAAGCCCCAAGCGTCATTGCTTCCGCTAGCTCGAACATATTCCACAGCTGACGAGTGAAAGCAACACCTTGGTTGTTCCATCTTGCCGTATCCGTAATGTTGATGTTGTTGTATCTTTCTTTCATATCTTTAATGCGGTTGATTGTATCTTGAAGACGATCATTATAACGAACTACCGTCATGTTGGCGTTCATCATATCGCCTAGTTCTTTATGAAGCGCATAGGCATTCTCAGTACCGCTGTTCATCTTCAGCAGGCTCTCATAACGGTCTGTATGACGCTTCGTTTCACGATCATAGATCGTAGAGGAAACATCCTCAGAGCTCTTGTTCAAGCCGCGGATGTACTCGACCGCTTTCGGTCCGGATACCATGCCGTCGAAGATCGCAGACACCAGGGAGTTCGCACCGAGACGGTTGGCTCCGTGATGCTGGTACTCACATTCGCCGGCAGCAAACAAACCAGGAACGTTCGTCATCATGTTGTAGTCAACCCATATACCGCCCATGGAATAGTGAACGGCCGGGAAGATCTTCATCGGGATTTTGCGAGGGTCGTCGCCCATAAATTTCTCATAAATCTCCATGATACCGCCGAGTTTAACGTCTAACTCTTTCGGATCTTTATGTGAAAGGTCCAGATACACCATGTTCTCGCCGTTGATTCCGAGCTTCTGATCCACACATACAGAGAAGATCTCGCGCGTTGCGATATCCCGCGGAACGAGGTTTCCGTAAGCCGGATATTTTTCCTCCAGGAAGTACCAAGGCTTGCCGTCCTTGTAGGTCCAAATCCGGCCGCCTTCACCACGCGCCGACTCTGACATTAAGCGGAGCTTATCATCTCCCGGAATCGCTGTCGGGTGAATTTGAATCATTTCGCCGTTCGCATATTTCACGCCTTGCTGATAGACAGCACTTGCTGCCGTACCTGTATTGATAACGGAGTTCGTCGTTTTACCAAAGATAATACCAGGACCGCCTGTAGCAAGGATAACGGCTTCCGAAGGGAAGGTTTTAACCTCCATGCTGCGCAGATCCTGAGCGGCAATACCACGGCAAATACCTTCATCATCGAGTACTGCGCCGAGGAATTCCCAGTGTTCAAACTTGGTAACAAGTCCCGCAGTCTCCCAGCGGCGTACTTGCTCGTCAAGCGCGTAAAGCAGCTGCTGTCCAGTAGTTGCCCCCGCAAACGCCGTACGATGGTATTTGGTACCGCCAAAGCGACGGAAATCCAGCAGTCCTTCCGGCGTACGGTTAAACATAACTCCCATACGGTCCATCAAGTGAATAATGCCAGGAGCAGCGTCGCATAACGCCTTTACCGGCGGCTGGTTCGCAAGGAAGTCCCCGCCGTATACCGTATCATCAAAGTGCTCCCAAGTAGAGTCACCTTCACCTTTTGTATTTACTGCACCGTTAATTCCGCCTTGTGCACAGACGGAGTGGGATCGCTTTACAGGAACCAAGGAGAACAACTGTACGTGAACTCCGGCTTCTGCTGCTTTGATAGTCGCCATGAGTCCCGCAAGGCCTCCGCCGACGACGATGATTTTTGAATTAGCCATTGATGTTCACCCTCCCTTAATGCCCTGCGTGCGCCTCTGCAGGCAGCTGAGTAAATTGAGTATCTGTAAAAGCAGTCAAAGACATAATAAACATGATGCTCATAACCACGAATACACCTAGCCAGATGTATGAGGAAATTCGCTGAGCGCGAGGTCCCACTGTAATCCCCCAGCTAACCAGGAAGGACCACATACCGTTGCTGAAGTGGAACGTCGCAGACAGAACACCGATCAGATAAATGACGAACATGACTGGATTCGTTGCAATATCATGCATCGTAAGCCCCAAATCTTCGTGGTTGACATTACCGATCGCCACCTGAAAGCGCGTCTCGAAGAAGTGCCAAGCAACGAACAAGAAGGTAAGAACACCGGTTACACGCTGCAAGAAGAACATTTGATTGCGGAAATAACCGTAGTTGCTTACATTATGGCGGGCTTGGTAAGCCACATAGAGTCCATAGACGGCATGGTAAAGAAGCGGAAGCCAGATGCCGAAGATCTCCAAGAACAGCACGAGAGGCAATCCGTTCAGCCAATTGATCTGATCCACGAAAGCGCCGTGACCTTTAACCGCTTCGTAGTTCGTGAGCAGATGCTCGATGAGAAAGAAGCCCACTGGAATTACGCCAAGCAAAGAGTGGATCTTTCGAAAGTAATACGAATTACTACCCGACATTGAACCAATTCCCCCTAAAATAAGTACATTCGACATTTTCAGACAAGCCACATATCATTGTAACCTCGCCGCAAACGAGCGTCAACCCAGATTCATCCACGCCTAGTGTGCCATTACGGCCGATGTTTATGCAGATCGTCCAAAAATTGTGAACAAGAAGTGACATATACATCGTACCTCTTTCTCGCTTATAATGGAAGTGCCGATTTTGTATATACACTTATAACAAAATTGCATATTCACATATCATATCCCTTTTAAATAAGAAGCAGGTGATCTTCCTTGGAGCTATTCGATGTATTCGCAGTCGTTGTCGAGCAAGCTAGTCTCAATAAAGCCTCACAAGTCCTTAATCTGTCACAGCCCGCTCTTTCGCGTAAAATCATGAAGCTGGAGGAGGAGCTTGGAGTCGAGCTCTTTATCCGCAAAGGCAAAAGACTGGAGCTCACGAAAGTCGGCCAGATCTGCTATGACCATGCCATTGAACTGCGTCATCTGGAGCGCAAATTCATGCAGGCCATTCAGGCCTACAAAGCCGCGGGCAGCCATGCATCCCTTACCATCGGGGCCAGCTTGACCACGCTGCAGGCAACGCTTCCTGATTTAATCACTTACTTTATCCAAGAGCATCCTCTTACGGATATCAAGCTGCTGACCGGGAAAACGCACGAAGTCGTTACCATGGTCAAAGAAAAGAGGGTGGACATAGGGCTGGTCGCCTCGCAGATCCACGCAGCGGGACTTCATTGCGAGCCTTTGTTTGACGATCATCTCTGTCTGGTGCTGCCTCTCGGGCATGCTTATATTGACCGGCCTGCTTTATCTGTAACTGACTTACACGAGCTGCCCATGATCCTTTTTTCCAAAGGAACCTGGTACCGCGTTCTCATGGACGAGCTGTTTCACCGCTTTGCTGTATTTCCAGAGGTTCAGATGGAGATCGACTCCTTTGAAGCAATACTGCGCTTGGTATCCACCTGCAAAACCGCAACTTTGCTGCCCCGCTCTTATTTACGGGAGGATCTCATTCCGAACAACCAGCTCATGCTGCGCAACTTGACCGAGCTCGAGGAGACGAAACGGACAACATCCCTGATCTATACTGATGAGGCGGAATCGAACGCAGTAGCCATGAATTTCGTACAAAAAGCAACTCGCTATTTCGAGGAATCAAACAAATAAACCTCTTCACGCTCTTGGCCGAAAAACTAGCCAACCAGCATAAAGAGGTTCTTTATGGTTATCTCAAAGTATGAATTTGTATCCAACCCCCCAAACAGTTCGGATCCGCTTGGGCTGCTTTGGATTTTCCTCAACCTTCTTCCGTAAGTTCGCGATATGCACGTCGATTGCCCGGTCCGTGACAAAAGAGTCAAAGCCCCTGACGGTGTTGATCAAGTCCTCTCTGCTGAACACCCGTCCCGGGTGATTCACAAAGCATCTCATAATCTCAAATTCGGAGTAAGTGGTATTAACCAACCCTCCCTTGACCCACATGGACCTGGAGTCGGCATCCAGACTTATCATAGTATCGGATATTTCCGTACTACGCACCTCTTGGTGAAATTCTGCTTCCTCCATCGACGCTTCCTGTACACGGGCCTGGTAAATCTTCGCTCTCCGCAGCAGCGCCTGCACTCTAGCACTCATCTCGTGCATACTGAACGGTTTACTAAGAAAATCGTCCGCCCCCACCGTTAAAGCGCTTACACGTTCTACTACTTTGTTTTTCATAGACACGATCATGATCGGCACCATCGAAGTTTCCCGCACCTGCTTGCATAATTCAAGACCATCCATATCCGGCAGCATCAAATCCAACAGAATCACATCCGGTTCAAACGAAGCGATAGCATGCAGCCCTTCTTCGCCATTTCCCTTTCTCATTACCCGGAAGCCTTCTTCCCCCAAATACATGGAGACCATGTCGCCAACCATTACATCATCTTCAATTACAAGCACCTTATCCATGTACGCCCACCTCTGCTCATCATTCATTTGTTAGAAAAGTATGAGGAAATCGTCAGGTAAGCCTTCAATTGTCTGTCTATGATGGTAGAAAAGTGTCGAAATACTTTATGTAATCTTAATATACAATAGAAATCATCCTGCCAACAAGTAAAAATGTTAGTTTTTTGTTAACACAGAAAAAGACCGGTTCGGCATCTCTGTCCAAAACCCGGTCTATGAAGATGATTGCTAGCGCTGAAGCTCTAACGGATTACTTCATGTTCAAACTCTTCGATCTGATCATTCGTGCCAATAATCACCATGACGTCTTTCTCATTCACTACATCGGTAGCCATTGGTGCGATGATGACCCCGTTCTTCTTATTAATCGCCACAACGCTGCAGCCGTATTTAGCCCGTGGGTCTAGCTCCTTAATCGATAACCCGCAAAGACGCTTGGGCACCGAGAGCTCTACAATGGTGTAATCCTTAGACAGTTCTATGTAATCCAGCAAATTAGGCGAAACCAACTGGTGGGCGACGCGAATGCCCATATCCCGTTCCGGATAAATTACGCGATCTACCCCGATCTTATTCAGTACCTTCCCGTGAAGTTCCGATAGGGCTTTGGCGACCACCATTTTCACACCTAAATCCTTGAGGACAATCGCCGTTAAAATGCTCGCTTGGATATCGTCACCTATCGCTACAACCGCACAGTCAAAATTACGCACGCCCAGAGATTTGAGAACCTCCTCGTCCGTTGAGTCCGCCACAACGGTGTGTGTGAGCTCCGAGCTCATCTCATCAACTGCTTCCTCGTCCTTGTCGATGCCAAGAACCTCATACCCAAGCTTAATCAGCTCCTTGGATAAACTCGATCCAAACCGGCCAAGACCGATGACGGCATATTGATTCTTCTTCATTTCTATGTTCCCCTATCCAATCGTGATTTTACCCTCTGGGTATCTATACAATTCCTTCTCTTGCTTCGGTTGTAAGGCGAATGCCAATGTAAGCAGTCCCAGTCGGCCGGCGAACATGATCAAGATAATCATGATTTTGCCAAACACCGTAAGCGACGGAGTAAGTCCCATTGATAGTCCCACCGTGCTGAACGCAGAGGTCACTTCAAACAAAATTTTCAAAAATTGCGCATCCTCCGTTGTTGACAGCAGCATGGCCACGAAGATAACGACAATCAAGGCAATCATCGTCAGCGTAATCGCTTTAAGAATGCGGTCCTTCGCCAAACGAAAACGGAAAATCACAATATCTTCCTTGCCTCGGATCATCGTAATGATCGCCGCGATCAGAATGGCAAACGTCGTCGTCTTAATCCCGCCCCCGTTGAGCCAGGTGAAGCACCGATAAACATGAGAATCACCATGAAGAACTGAGTAGCCTGCCGCATAGAGCCGATGTCAATCGTATTCGGTCCGGCAGTTCTAGGAGCTACGGACTGGAAGAAGGATGAAAGAATTTTTCCGCCAAAGTTCAAAGGCTCAAGCGTCATCGTGTTCGAATATTCAAACGTAAAAATCACGATGGCTCCAAGCAGGATGAGAAGCCCGTTCATAATCAAAACAACCTTAGAATGAAGCGAAAGCTTTCTCGTCTTGCGATACTCCAGTAAATCCGACATGACGATAAATCCCAAGCCGCCGAGCACCACAGTCACCATAGCTACCACATTCACTACAAAATCATCAGCATAAGCGGTAAAGGAAGCAAATGGAGCATCAACCGTTCCGAAAAGATCAAATCCGGCATTATTGAACATCGAAATCGAATGCCAAATTCCAAAATATATAGCCTTAGGTAGATCCATATCAAAGGACCAGCGAATTGTAAAAATAACAGCTGCAATGGCTTCAATACCAAGAGAATAAATGATGACCTTGCGGATCAAGCGCACGATACCTTCCATGCTGCCTTGGTTAAAAGCCTCTTGTAATAAAAGCCTTTCCTTCAGCGTAATTTTCTTACGTAGGACAAAGGCGAACAAGGTGGCCATGGTCATAAAACCGAGCCCGCCAATCTGGATCAAGGTTATAATGACAATTTGACCGAACATGGTGTAAGTCGAGCCGGTATCGACGACTACGAGCCCGGTTACGCAAGTAGCTGACGTTGCCGTGAAAAAGGCGTCAAGAAAATGCACGGATTCGCCAGTAACTGAGGCAATCGGCAAAGAGAGAAGCCCTGTTCCCAACAAAATGATGATTGCAAAGCCAAGCACCAGAATTTGTGGAGGCGTGAGCCGCCAGATCGTTAACTTTTTCATAAATCCCCCTGTACACACGCAAAAAAGACACTGGAAATCCAATGCCTTATCGCTATGGTTCCTGACGTAAAGCCTACGAGGTTAGCTGACGGATTCGGATGCGCGCGGTCACCCTATTTGCTGTAACATGAAAAGTCTTAGCAAAATTCACCCCAATTACATGGTTCCCCCGTTTTCAACAAGAAATTCGGCTTTTTATTCAATTGATATGAATTATATATCTCTTTTGGCATCCGCACAAAGTTGGTTTTCGGGCTTTTGAGGTTATATAAGGAGGAATCGCTCGTTTCTGAGGAGCTAAGGAGGGTTTTACAACTCGAAATCAAGCATTTGCCCGCGATTGCGTTTTATTTTGAAAGAATTGGCTTTCTTTTTCATCTGTGATACTTTTATTTTATCCGTTTATAAAAATGAACCATAAAGGGGTTGAGCCCTGTACATGAACCGACTGAAGCTGAACCGTCCGCTATTGATCCTCGCCTGCATAGGAATCGTGCTTTACTTCGGGATTAATATGTGGTCCGGTCTGCAGTCCGACGAAGCGGCACCGAGTGAGAATCCGACCATCGCAAAGCAGCAGGCTGCAGAAGCAGCAGCGCAATTTATTCAAGACAGATACGGAATTACGATCTCAAGCACAAAGACCTTCGTCGTGTACCAATCGAAAAAGACACGAAGCGGCTATCTCCAGAAAGAGCATATCGTCGAGGCTTACAGTCTCAAGTACGGTGAACGATTTCCCATCGATTACTATCAAGTTACAGTCTTGGAACCTGAGACCAAGCGGCAGTTCCAGGTAGAAGTGAACTACACGAATGCGCATATTTTCGGCTGGAAAGAGACCGACACCAAGGCCCTTCGCAGCGCACCCATCAGCCGGCAAAGAGCTGATCTGCTGTCCCGGCAGGAAATGACGCGGCTCGGATTTAACCCCGATGATTTTGTAGCTGTAGACGATTCTAGCTCAGAGAACCCGACAGCCTCCAATGCAAACACCTATCTATATGAGAAGCAGTCGGATGCGATCGGGAGCTCGAAGCTTCGGCTTCAGCTTGATTTTGATGATCAAGCGATCATTGGAAGCACTGTACAATTTAGCATTCCCCCGGAGCACCAGGCTTGGTTGGATCAGCAAGACCGTTCCGCATCGATCATGACTTGGATTAGTATGGGATTTACATTTCTCATGTCCATTGCGGCTGTCGTGTACGCGGTAAAATACCGCAAACAGATGGAATTTCGCAGAGGCCTGCTGCTGACGATCCTTTTTACCACCATTTATATCGCCAACAATATCAATATGTATCCTGCTTTTAAAGCGATGGCGGGCTATGAAAACGGTGGATTGGCAACGCTATTGAGCACGCTGTTTATGAATGTGGTGACGATGCTGCTGGGGTTGTCCGTCTATATCTCGCTTACTGCAGGAAGCAAGCTATGGGAGATTTCCGGGAAAACGCATATCTGGTCCACATGGAAGGATTCCTCTTTCGGTTCGGAGGTCAGCTCCGGCATGGGGCGGGGCTACTTGATTGCCTTATTCATTCTAGGCGTCCAGCAGGTTCTCTTCTTTGCCGGTGAAGCAAATTTCGATGTGTGGGCCGTGAACGATCCTACAGACTCTGTGCTGAATCAGCTCGAGCCCAAGCTCTTCCCGCTTATGGCCTGGGCCGCAGCGATCTCGGAAGAAGCAGCATATCGCGTGCTGGGGATCCTGCTCTTTAAGAAGCTGCTTCGCAACAACTTTATTGCCGTTCTGATTCCAAGTATCATTTGGGCGGCCAGCCACACGCAATATCCGATCTACCCTGTATATACCCGCTTGATTGAAGTGACCGTCATCGGCATGATTCTTGGGTATGTGTTTCTCAAGTACGGCTTCCTGACCTCCCTGTTCGCGCATGCGAGCATGGACAGCATTTTGATGGGCCTTTCGCTGTTCTCGCTGGGGAAACCGAGCGATGTGCTCACCGGTATCTTCTATGTCCTGCTTCCGGCACTTGCTGGGCTTGTCATCGCCTGGCTGCACCGTAAAACGTGTCCACGAAGCCCTATTCGTTCATTGACGTAAAAAGGCGGCTCCCCTTATTCTTGGGGAGCCGTTGCTGTTTCACCTTGCAGTGCTTGAAGAATGTCGCGCGCCAGCTTTTCACCAATGCCCAGAGGCTTAAAGTCTTCGACTTGAGCCTCTTTTATTTTGCGAACCGAGCCGAAATGCTTTAAGAGAGCCTTGCGCCGCTTCTCGCCGATACCGGGAATGGAATCGAGTTGGGAGACGACCATCGACTTGGCCCTTGTTTCCCTGTGGAATGTAATGGCGAAGCGATGGACTTCATCCTGAATGCGCTGAAGCAAGTAGAATTCCTGGCTGTCCCGCGCCAGCGGCACCACTTCAGCAGGATCCCCCATCATCAGCTGCGCTGTCTTATGCTTCGCGTCTTTCACTAGACCGCAGACCGGAATGAATAAACCAAGCTCATTTTCCAGCACGTCGATGGCAGCAGATATTTGGCCCTTGCCGCCGTCCACTACGATAAGGTCCGGCATGGTAAGGTTCTCTTTAAGTACACGCTCATAACGACGGCGGATAACTTCCCGCATGGTTTCGTAGTCGTCCGGTCCTTGTACCGTCTTCACCTTATACTTTCTGTATTCCTTGCGGTCCGGTTTACCGTTTACAAAGACAACCATAGCGGACACCGGGTTCGTCCCTTGAATGTTGGAATTATCGAAGGCCTCGATGCGGCGTATGATCCCGGTACCCAGCATCCCTCCAAGGTTTTCAACAGCCTTGACAGACCTGTTCTCATCACGCTCAAGCAATCTAAATTTCTCCTCAAGCGCCATTCGGGCGTTGTCTCTGGCCATATCAACCATCTGCTTCTTGAGACCGCGCTGCGGAAAATGAACCTTCACCTTGAGCCACGATTCAAGCGCGTCGCGCACCTCCTTCTCTTCAGCTTCATTCGAAGATGCGGAAGCGCTTGTCGAGCTTGCGGCTGCACCGGCAGCGAGATTGGCGGTTTCTGCGTCCGTACTTGCAGAGGCCGGTGCCACTGCACTCGGGTCTGTCCCCATACTTGCGAAGGTAGGCACCACTGTAGTCGGCTCCGTGTCGGCACTTGCGGAGGATGGAACCATTGCAGTCGGCTCTGCGTCGCCACTTGCGGAAGCTGGAACCACTGCAGTCGGCTCTGCGTCGCCACTTGCGGAAGCTGGAACCACTGCAGTCGGCTCTGCCTCAGTACTTATGAAAGTTGGCGACGCAACATTCGGTTCTGCCTGCACTATGTCCGGTGTGCCTGCTGTGTCCGGCATGCCAGGCAGGAAGATCTCCTTAGGCAGCGCCGGGTTATCGCTGTATACCTGCGTCACGTAGGACATGAAGTCGTTGTACTCGTCTCCATAATAAGGGAACAGCGACACGTGCCGCTCAATCAGCTTGCCCTGCCGCATGTACTGGATGTGCACCGCCATCCAGCCTTTGTCTACGGCATAGCCGAACACATCGCGGTCGACCGCGTCGTTCGTCGTAATCTTCTGCTTCTCCATGACCGCGTCGATGTTCATGATATGATCGCGCAGCTCTTTAGCGCGCTCAAAGTTGAGCTCTTCCGCCGCGGCCTGCATCTTGGCCGTCAGCTCCTGCTTGATCTCACCATGTCCCCCGTTCAGGAAACGGGTGATCTCCTGCACCATCCGCTCGTTCGTCTCCGCGGATACTTCATATTCGCAAGGCGCCAGACACTGCCCGATATGATAGTATAGGCATACTTTATCAGGCATGGTCTTGCACTTGCGCAGCGGGTACAGCCGGTCCAGCAGCTTCTTCGTCTGCTGGGCGGCGAAGGCGTTCGGATAAGGTCCGAAATACTTGGCCTTATCCTTATAAATCCGCCGCGTGACTTCCAGACGCGGCTGCTTCTCGTTAGTAATCTTGATGTAAGGGAATGTCTTGTCATCCTTCAGAAGTACGTTATAGCGAGGATGATGCTGCTTAATCAAGTTGCATTCCAGAATCAGCGCCTCCATATTGCTGGAGGTAATAATATATTCAAAGTCGCGGATTTCACTGACGAGCCGCTGCGTCTTCGCGCTGTGGCTGCCTGTGAAATACGAACGAACCCGATTTTTCAGAATTTTGGCCTTGCCCACATAGATAATGGTGCCTTCCCGGTTCTTCATCAAATAGCAGCCCGGCTTGTCAGGCAGCAGCGCCAGCTTGTTGCGAATCACTTCCATGCTCCGCTCCCGGGCTTCCCGGTCCTCCATATCCATTTCCATCGTGACGGCCCTCCTCTCCATGTTACCTATAAACACATAACTTACGCTCTTACAGAACCTATGTTCTACTCTTTCGTACAAAAAAAGCTCTTTTTCAGCATAGCAGAAAAAGAGCTTTTCTCTCACGGCTTTTTACCTTGGATGTTGCTGTAAAAACGGTTTATTGATGACGGCTGACTACGTTCTTCAGAGCATCCTTGGACTGGAAGCCAACGACTTTATCAACTGGCTGGCCATCTTTGAATACGATCAGTGTAGGAATACTCATAACGCCAAAACGAGCTGCGGATTCCGGATTGTCATCGACGTTCACCTTTGCAATTTTCAAAGCTTCAACTTCTTTATCCAATTCCTCAAGAACAGGTGCAATCATTTTGCAAGGTCCGCACCAAGGCGCCCAAAAGTCCACAAGGACAGTACCTTCTCCTTCAACTTCCGCTTTAAAGCTTTGGTCCGAAACATTCACAATTGCCATGATCGTTTCCTCCTTCATAAAATCAAAAATTTATAGCATCAAGTAGATTTCTACTGTGCGTCAACATGTAAAGTATACCACAGAACAAGCCCTTTTCAATCAAACGCAGGGGGAGTGAATAGCTGCCATCCAGGTCCATCCACTAAGGAGTGTGCTCCTCCGGCAGTACTTTTTGCTGCTGAATATAAGCAATACGGTCCTGTAAATTAGCTTGGATGAGCTTAAGCGTCTCCATCTGCTTTTCCACATCGCGAAGCTTCTCTGTGTAGAGGGGCAGCAAATCGTCACACTGTGATTCCTGGTGCTTCATGACGCAATTCAGAAAGCCTTCGATCTGCTCGGTCGAGAAACCGAGACTCAGATAAAATTGAATCGTCTTCACCCGCTCCACCGCCATCTGGTTAAACACCCGGTAGCCATTGTCCTGCCTCACCGTTGCAATCAGACCTTTTTGCTCGTAATAGCGCAGGGAACGGATGCTAGCGCCGGTAAGCTTCGACAACTCACTGATCCGCATCGTATTCACCACTCATTTCTTGTATACACTTGATCAAGTAATGCTATTGTAAACCATAACACTAATGTCACAGTCAAGCACTTTTTTCATGATTCTTAAAATTAAGGATCAAAACCCATATTCGTTTGCACAATTGTCACTTCGTAAATCTTTACAACATTCTGCGTGATTGGGTATACTAAAGTTTAGGTTACTAACTAGCAAGCTAATGAACGGCAGGGGGTACTGAAATGAGCGATCCTAAACATCCTGAGCTTCACGTTTATGAAGAACCGCGTAACGACTCTTTGGATGTCGGCATGGGCTTCGGCATATTTTTTCGGAGTTCTGTTCGTTGTAGCGGTTATTGCGACTGTCATTCAAGTGATGACACGCTAATGTACACAGGTTGAAGAACCGCTTCGTGTTTCATGCGAAGCGGTTCTTTTTCATTGGTTCTACCACCATTTTTCAATGGTTCTACCACCAAAATCAGTCCTAAGGAGCTGTTTCCTCCATGATTCACGTAAATAATGCCAGACAGCAGATGCTCGATTATATATCAATCACACCAGAGGATCTAGCCCTTTTGAAAAGCAAGGAAGAGGAATTTAAGCATATCGTCAATCAACTGGTGGACGAGCTGTATAACGACATCATGAAATGGCCGAAGCTGCGAGACATCATTGAAAAGCACAGTACTCTAGAGCGATTAAAAGAGACGCAGCGTTGGTATTTTCTATCCATGGCTTCCGGTACAATTGATGAAGAATATATCACCAGAAGGCTGCATATCGGCAAAATCCATTCTCGAATCGGGCTTACAACCGATTGGTATTTGGGTACTTATCTGAAGTACACCGATTTGGCCTCACGCCACTTTGCGGCATTAATGCCAACCGACTGGACAACTGTACTTGCCTCCCTTAGCAAATTATTTAATTTGGATTCCCAGCTGGTGCTGGAGGCTTATGAGCAGGACGAACAAGCTAAGCTGCAAAATCTCGCGGATGAGCAGCAGTCGGTCCTAAGCACAATCAGCAGAGCCGTCCAGGATCTCGCTTCCATGATGGTAGAATTGAACGGCAGCAGCCAATCTGTAGCGGAGACGGCCATTCAGACTGCAGAATCTCAGGAACAGTCCAATCAGCGCATCGATGAGCTTCACCGAGAAATCAAAGACATCGAGAAAATGGGCTCTATTATGAAGGAAATTTCCGATCAAACCCATCTCCTCGGCTTGAACGCAGCTATCGAAGCAGCGCGCTCCGGCGAGCACGGACGAGGCTTTGAGGTTGTAGCCAATGAGGTGCGCAAATTAGCTTCCCACTCGCGGGAATCGCTGGATCAAATCCAATCCAAGCTGAAAATGATTTCGCAAAAGCTGGAGCAGGTCAAGCAGGGATCGATGGAAACGACGGCTTACGCGCGGACGCAAGCTGCCAGCGCCGAGGAGCTGACCTCGTTTGTGCAAATGATCGAGAACGTGACTGACGAACTGGAGCAATTGAAAAAGAATTAACGTTGCAGCTGAGATAAACGGCTTCGTCGTCCTTAAAAGACGAGCGCGTTTGTCAAGGTTGATGCGAAGCAAAAGTATACAACTTACACTTTCTTATCTACACAAAAAGGCTGAAGCCGCAGCATGACCTTACAGGTTACGCGCTCTTCAGCCTTTTTTTCATAGCCGTATTATGGTTATGCTAGCCCCCGCTTGTTGGCTCCGTTCACGGAAACAACATCTACGAATGGACGGATTCGGTCCATGATCCTCTGACCTTTAAACTCCTCGTCTCCATCCTTGTTGGTGAATCCGAAATGCTTCTCGAGACCGGTCATCTCATAATTCGATGTAAAGAATGTGGGCTTCCTATTCATCCGGTAGTTCAAAATAGCTCCAATGACATGATCTCTCAGCCATGGGTTCAAATTCTCCGCTCCAATATCGTCAAAAACTAGCAGGTCCGTTTCCTTCAACAGGTCTATCGTCTCCTTCAGCTTCTGCGGTTCTTGGAACATACCTTTGAGATCCTCCGCAAAATCAGGCATATATACGATAGCTCCGGTCATGCCTACTTTAGCTAGCTGGTACAGCATGTAGCACATGAGGAATGTCTTGCCGGTTCCGAACGGTCCTGACAGGTACAAGCCTTTGTTCTGCAAGCCTTCCTCGATGGTCAAATTCACGTAATCGTTGATTTGCATCACAGCCTTAGCTCTGACCAGATCCGTCTCCAAAATATCCTCGAACGAATAATTCCTTGAAATCATACGGGGATCGACATGGAAGGTGCGAATCCGGCTGCTGATCGCATCTTGAAGCTGTTTCGCGCTAAATTTTTTACATGCCACTTTCTCTTCGTGAATATAGGTAAAGCCGCTGACTGCTTCCGCCGTAAGCATGGTATAGTGGCCTGTCATATCGTTCGGACAACGCTCCAAGCCCGGACAATCGGAACAAACCTTGTACTCGGTCACATACTGGTACAGCTTGTTCATATTGATTTTCACAGCGTGATCATCGATAAACGGATATTTCTGGCGAAATTTCAGTATCAATGGATCTTCCATAACACCTTGAATTTTCGCTTCGGCCTTTCTTCTCCACTCTGATTCCGGCAGTGACCGCAGCAATTGGGAAAGGGATTCCATGGTCTGCACCTCCCTGATCTTCAAATCTTAGCGCTTGAACTTCGAACTTCAGCTTCAATTAGCTCTTGCGATTGAAACGTTCATCCAGCTTCTTTGCCATTCTTCTGGCGGCTTCCAGCTCTTCGGCTGTAATCGTAGGTGAGGCAACAGCCTCCGTATCATGCACAACAATCGGAATTTGCGGCTTCTGCTGCTTGCCTTGGCGTCCTCTCGTTGCCGATCCGCCGCCCGCTTTAGCCGCTTCTACCTTGGATGCCGCTTTCTGCTTAAAGCGAATTTTTTCGCGTACGTATTCGACCGCCTGTTCATAGGTCAAAACTTGCTTGCCTAGCATATCCGAGGCTACCGCTTCGATGGACGATCTGGCCCAGGAGCGCCGGTCAATATGCAGGAAGTGAATCAGTACGTTAATCACTTCTTCCTTAAGCTTGTAATTCAAGTCAATTTTCTCAAAAATATTAAGTACCCCGTCCGGGATCGAACCTTGCGTGAAAAACATTCGCAGTACAGCGATATAAGGCTCGTTACGTAAAATATAATTGTACTGGTGATCGGTACACTCGCCGCGCAGCAGCTGCGGCACCTCCAGATAGTACTGCATTTCCACAGGGCGTTCCGTACCGCTGTCAGGCTCCGCTGCTCCTTCGCTATACATAGATTCCTCGATCTTAGCAAAGGACCTCTCGCGTTCCTCACCGCGCTTCTTGCTCTGACGGTAGAACAGATTAGCGCTGTATTGCAGTCGATCCATCTCCAGCTCCCCGTCTTCCGTAAAAGTACCGTCCTCATCCAGCAAACGGCATATTTCCTGCAAGGCCAAGTTATACTTCTTAGCAACCATATTTATGGCAGCCAATTGGTCCGGCTTATGCTTGAGCGCTTCTACGTAAACACGGTTGCTTGCTCCTCTGGGAAATCGGGTAATAATATCCGAGTACTGAAATCCCCTCGTCGTTACATCAAGACGGCCTTCTCCTTGTTTGGATGCAGAGGCTTCATATAAAGCCTGTTCCAGCTCATAATCGATCACTTGTGTGTTCAATCGGAATAAATCATAGAAAGGCACCGACAAGTTCTCTCCGGCTGCCTCCTTGCATTCTTCCGGCTCTTCGGCAAGGAGCTCCTCTCGCAGCGAAAGGACCATATATTTGCCTACCTTATCTCGCAGGAGCAAGGTGAAATGCTGGT
Organism: Paenibacillus hexagrammi; assembly: GCF_021513275.1. Classification (NCBI taxonomy): domain Bacteria; kingdom Bacillati; phylum Bacillota; class Bacilli; order Caryophanales; family Paenibacillaceae; genus Paenibacillus; species Paenibacillus hexagrammi. The sequence continues at coordinate 4,768,563 of NZ_CP090978.1, forward strand.
TACGAAAAAATTCATTCGGCCCAAGCGGCTGAAACAATGTATATTCAAATATATAATCTTCTTCGCCCGGTAAAAATTTACGCATCGTCTGAAGCAAACCGATCGCTTCTAGCTTGGACGACTGCTCAATAAAGAACTTTCTCCCCCGCTCCCCTTGCTCCAGCTCCAGCAGCAGGAATAGCTTACGCTGCTGCTCCAAGGCCGAGTAGCCTACCCGATCGGATCCAATCTGCTGATAGAGAGCGTGATAGAGGCTCAAGGCAAAACCGCCTATCATCGGCTGGTACATCATCGTAAGCATTTTATAATCGATACTGCTTAAAGAGAAATCACGGCTAACACAAAATCGGTGATTCTCCGTAAAATGCAGCATATTCGTCATTCGCATTCTCGCAATCGCCCCATCCTGCATTCATCCGATTCTAGTATCTCTAGCCGGTTCGGCCATACTCTATCAGTCTACCACAAAAATCGACACGCTTGGAGTGTTCGAGGGAAAGATATATTTTCCTTCTTACGTGTAGCTAACAAAAATAAGCCTCCCGTGGGAGGCTCACAATATCTTATTGAAGAGGCAAACCCTGTATATCCTCATCATGGCTGTACATCGCCGGGTTCAGCTTTTTAGCAATCTCAAGATCAAGCTTTACCCGCTCGGTTTCCCTATCATTCAAGCTCTCCACCCACAAGCGGATCAGATCGTTCATCCGATATGGGTTCTTGATCGGAACCTGATGCGGGGCGTCCTTGATAAAGTAGAGCGAGCTGTTGGGAAGCTTATCGTGAAGAAGATGCGCATATCGACTGAAGCTCGTGTCCTTCTGGCCGTATATAAGCAAAGTAGGCTGGTCAATGTATTTTAAACGATCCGTACAGTTGTATCTCATGGAGTACGCATAATATTGCTGCGCATTAGCCCGTTCTCCCCGGAGTGCGCTGCCATACAAATTTTGATAGGTAAGCTCCATGTCGGCATTACCGATCGAGACGGCTCTTGCGAGCAGCTTGTGTAGAATTTGATTTCTTTCCATTTGAGCCGCTAACCATATTCTGCTCTTGTTATAAGTGTCATTGACTTCCGACATACCGCTCACAATAATGCCGCCTATGAATTGCTTCGGGTAAGCAAGCAGGGCTTCCAGAGCAATAGAACCGCCTGTCGAGTATCCGCAAACATAAGCTTCCTTGATATCCAGGTAATTCATTAATTGCCGCATATCCTCTACGATCAACGAGTATGTAAAGGTCCGCTCAGACGGATTACTGAGGCCATGCCCCCTAATATCGAAGGTAATAACCCGAAATTCATCCGAGAGCTGCGCTTTCTGATAGTTGAACGTTTGTGAAGTCATGAGGGGGGGGTGGATAAATATGATGGGAATTCCTTTTCCCGTTGAATGATAGTGCAGTGAGGTTCCGTTAACATGAGCAAAAGGCAAAGTTCTCTCCTCCGGATGATCAAATTCATTCTCATCATAGAGTGACCACTTTTGCCTTTTTTATGTGAAGCTGTTATGTAATTAAAACATCTTGAAGCCTTTAAGCCGCAGCGCCTTAATCGCCGATCCGCTCAGCACCGCGCCAATCAAACCGCCCACAGCCGGAACATAATCAACGATTGTGAATCCGGTATTATCCGACAAAAAGGATGCCGTCCCTAACGTGCCATAAATAATCACACCAATAATTAAGGCTATATAAGCATAGAGAGGGAACCAAGTCGTCTTCATGAGCATATTCAAAATAAAGCCAAGTCCAAAAAAGAGAACCAACATTAGGACTGTAGCAATAACCATTTGCAGCAAAGCTATCTACCTCCATTTTTGAAAGCTATCTTACAATCAATCGTTACGGTTTCCTTTCATATTGTAATCTATCTGTCAAGTGAAGGTAAAGTGTACACATCATGAACATTTACCGCTTCACCCTTTGTCCATTTGCCCTTTGTCCAGAGATTGGATACAATGTAGGGGACTAATGCCGTGATATTTTAGGAGGAATTTAATTCATGAGTGAAGCAGTACAAACATTAGAAGGCTGGTATGCGCTGCACGACTTCCGACTGATCGATTGGAACGCTTGAAAGCTGCAACTCCTCAGCAGCGGAAAATCGCTTTGGACGAGCTGCAATCCTTCTTATCCGACTGGCAGCAAATCGAGAATGACAAACTCGGCAGCACAGCTGTATATAGCATTGTCGGCCAAAAGGCTGATTTCGTATTCATGCAGCTTCGTGAAACTTTAGAAGAACTCAACGAAGTGGAAACAGCATTTAACAAATCTGCTTTTGCTGAATTTACAATACCTGTATATTCCTATGTATCCATTGTCGAACTCAGCAGCTACCTAGCAAAGCCAGGCATCGATCCTTCGCAGGACCCAGAGCTGCAAGCACGTCTGAAGCCCGCTTTGCCTAAGGCCAAGCACATCTGCTTCTATCCGATGAACAAACGTCGCGACGGAGGCGACAACTGGTACATGCTGAGCGCGGATGAGCGCAAAACGATGATGCGTTCCCACGGAATGATCGGTCGTGGCTATGCAGGGAAGGTTAAACAGATTATTACCGGCTCCGTAGGCCTGGACGACTGGGAATGGGGCGTTACACTTTTCGCGGACGACGCGCTTCAATTCAAGAAGCTGGTGTACGAGATGCGCTTTGATGAAGTCAGCGCCCGTTATGGCGAGTTCGGTGATTTCTACGTAGGCAACCTGCTTACGCCAGAGAAATTCGACAACCTCCTTCGCCTCTAATTCCACACAACGTCAAAGAAGCTGACCTCAATGAGATCAGCTTCTTTTTGCTTGTTATTGGTAAAGTTGAAATGAAGAGCTCAGTAGTTTTCGGAGAAGCGTAGCGATCGGAGAAAAGCTGCTAAAGCTTGTAATGGAACCTACTTTATCAACAAAAGAAGCTGACTCCTAAGAGATCAGCTTCTTTTTGCATCACTTATTCTTCATCGTCGTCTTGAAGGGCGGCTGCCAGCTCGGCTTCCATCTGCGCCTTGCGGGCCAGGTACTCTTCGGTATCTCTGTCTCGCTTACGGCTCTTCTCCTTCAGTCTCTCGATCGCAGGAAGAATAAGAATATCGATTTCCTTTTGTACGGTTGCTACTAGATCATAGCGCTTCTCCGTCTCAAGATAATGTCCGACTTCCATGAGTGCATTGTAACGGTCCAATTCGTCCCTGGTTAGGAGTCCTCTAACTTGAACACTGCAGTGCCGCATCCGTTCATCCTCCAGATCTTCTGTGTAATCTAGAAACGACCCTTGCGAATCACAAGCGGAATGCCGCCGATAATATACAGGTAACGAATATCGACTACTTTTTTCATCAAGGCAGCCACATTGCCTTTCAGCTTACGGGATCCAACGATACCGATCGCTTGGCCTTTTCCTAGAGAAGCTACCGTTCCTTTATTAGAGAACTTGAACGTCTTCATTTGCGAACCGCGAATAGAAGCAATCAGGTTATGTGCTACCGCTTCGCCCTGCTGCATGGCGATTTGCGCAGTTGGCGGGTACGGTCTGCCTTCATCATTCATGACGATGGAGCAGTCCCCGACAACATAGATATTATCGAACTGCGGGGAACGCAGGTAATCATCCACTTTAATTCTGCCGCGCATCGTTTCAAAGCCTGCATCATCAAGCATGTGATTGCCGCGGATACCGCCTGTCCATACAACCGTTGCCGATTTGATGAACTCGTCTCCAGCAATCAGTACGCCTTCAGGTGTGCACTCTTTGATAGCTGTGCCGATTTTAAATATAACACCTTTGTCCTGCAGCACTTTCATGCCATATTCGACAAGCTCAGGATCAAAGCCCGGCAGTGCCGTTGGCGCAGCCTCAATATTATAAATTTTAACCAATGAAGGGTCCACGTCGAATTCTTTGCAAAGCTCAGGAACACGGTCAGCAAGCTCTCCGATGAATTCGATTCCGGTGAAACCCGCCCCGCCCACTACGAAGGTCAGATAATCCTTACGTTCAGGCTCTCTCTTAAATTTTGCAAATTGATATTCAATATGCTCACGGATAAAACGAACGCTGTTGATGCTGCGAATGTTCATTGCATATTCTTTAAGCCCTGGAATACCGAATGTTTCCGGCTCGCCGCCAAGACCGATCACTAAATAATCGTAGGATAATGTGCCGTCTTCCAGTATGACTTTTTTCTCATGAGGGCGAATCTGCGTTACCGTTGATTTAACAAAATCGACTTTGAATTCATCGATCAGCTTAAGAATGTTCACGCGTGCATTTTCAGGGTTATCCGTACCCGCTGCAGGCATATGAAGATGTGTCGTAATATAATGATAGTCGTGCTTATTAACAAGCGTAACGTCTGCTTCATTATAATTCAGTTCTTTTTGTAGACGAATAGCCGTCAAGATTCCGCCGTAGCCTGCGCCTAAAATTACGATTCTTGGTATGCGACTCATGTCTCTCTCACTTCCATATCCGATTTTGTTATGGTTTTTATAATTTTCTCTATATTGTGAAATATTACACAAAGAGTATTAAGTGCTTATTGTGCTACTTCTAGTTTGTACTCACACATATCTTAATATGAAGGAACAGTATAAGAATTTATCACACAGCACACGGAAACCCATTCTCACGTAATGATATAATGTCCAATGGTAAATATCAAGTGCTTTTTGACCGAAAATAGGGCATATCCGCGAATTATGCTTGTCCTTTCAAACGCTTAAAAATTGTAATCGTTAATTTAAAATAAAACAGGGTATTCTATGCCTAATTCGTGGATTAGGAGGAATACCCTTTGTCATATATATGCCCTGTTTGCAATGGTCTGGAGCCTCTGCATGTCGCTTGTCCAAATTGTGAGCGGCAAGCGCACGATTACGGTAAGCTCGCAGACTACTTAGGCCCATACTCCCCGTATAGGGAAATCGACCATATCTCCATGGAACTCGAGTCTGCAACAGTCGTTGAAACTGCTTGTACACACTTGCTCACTTGCATAGAGTGCGGACATAGCTTCACTATGCATATTACTTCCTAGAAAAAAAGAAGCTCAATTAAGAGGAGCCTCATCTTTTACGTACACATCTAGTTTTAAATTACGTCGCTTAATTTCCGCCAGGAGCAAATCTACGAAATCTGTCTCTAATTTCAAGTCAAGTGCTTTGTAGTAAGAGTCGATCAACGTTTCATCACTTATTAATCTCACTTCAATCACCTTATTTCTAGAATTTGTAATTATATTATCATGGGCTAAAAATTAGAACAAGCGTTCCGTTATCCACAGAACATTGTGTACAACCTGTGGGTAAGGTGTTGATACATGTCAAAACCTGTCTACTTTCAACATGTACAATGTGTATAAAGTTATGCACATGCTAACAACCTAATCTAGTGATAAAAAAAATTGATCAATATTTTTATAGAAACAGAATAGATTTAACATTCTTTTAAGCTAGTTCACAATTTTGCAAGATTATTTTAATCGTCGTTTAATAAATGCCGTCTACAATAAAGCTATAGAAAACAACAACAACCAAAAAGGAGAGAGATAACATGATCGTCTACGATATCGTGCTTAATGGAGAAATTAAAGAAACCATCAAACCTATAAACAGCCGTTTAAAAGAAATTTATCAGTATATGTTAGAGCAGACAAAACTAATGAAAGAAAAATACGGTGAACATGTAAAAATAAAAGGCCGCATGGTGTATTGAGGTTCGATCAACCCTCAACACCTGCGGTCTTTTTTTCTTGCCTTAAATGATTCCTTTTCGGTGAAGCACGGTCAACAATCGATAAAAGTCGTAACTGCCGCCTGTCGGCGTATCGATCAGCTTGGCTGCGACCGCAGCGTTCACTGCATCTTGAGCCCATGCAGGTACCGTTTTCATCGATTCCAGCCCCTCAATCGCGGTTACCCTCGTCTGCAAGGCCGCAATTTGTGCCTGCAATTCTTCAAGCATTCGCGTAACCTCCTCGTCGTACTGTTTAAGATTGGAAGATTGAATGATACTGATAATTTTACCCGCATAATCGGGATCCGTAGCGTATCCGCTGCTCTGCAGCGCTTGTGCTTGCTCTTCAGGAGTTGCCGCCGCCCTAACAGGCGCGTAACGCGTATTTTGGAACAATAAATCCTGATCCCTGAATCCATTCTCTATACTTGAATAAGCGCGAAAATCACCTGGTACATGATCAAGCCGCGTTCCGTCAATTACTTCCCAAGTCGAAGCGGTGACATGACTTCCATCCCAATAAGGAGTAATCTGACCGCTGCCTACCTTATATCCCACCAAATTGTTCCACGCATTCACGTTGCCTCCGGTTTCCAGAATGGCCTGTGCAATTCGTACGGACGGGAAAATCGGAGAACCCTCCAAGCGCAGCTTCACTGCAATGGGAGCAATCAATTGAATGAACTCTTGTCTCGTCAATAGTATCCCTCCCTTCACACCCATCTCTATTATCTTATTCGCAATTTATAGGAATGGGTGCTCTTTTCAACCAGTTTTCTGTGAAGATTTCTCCGAATCCATGCTTCGGATGTTCGCACAGAACCGTACAAGAGAAAATCTTGCGTATTCGGAATAATCGCGATACACTTTAACATATAATAAATACGAACGTATATTCGCTTTTATTTTTGGAGGTTGATTTTCCTATGGCCCTTACGTCTGCCGCATTGCCTACCGCTGAAGAGCTTTATCTCATTCGGGAATCTGTACTTCTTCCTTTCCTGTTAACCATTATCGATAAGAATGTTGGTGAGCTTCAATCATCTTTGGAAACGCCCCTGAAATCCCTTTATCTGGCGGCAGCCGACCGATTGGTTGCTGATATTCATAAGGACCTTGTCCGCATCAACCGGACATTACGCTCACAAAACATCAAAATATGGCGTGAGGAACACAACGAAAACCAAAAAGATGAGCTGCATTACAAATACCGCTGCCGTGGTTATACGCATGAGCTTGAAGTTCTGCGCCAAACAGCCAAGGCCGAACTTCGCGTAAGGTTGACGCTTTATGTTCGCCAATTAAGCAAGGAACTCAAAAAAGAGATCCATTAGAGGAATTGCTTTGAGAAATTTTCTGACCGCATATAAAAAACCCCCTTAACATCTGTTAAGGAGGTCGGTACTGTTATAGGCTATATTGGTGCTGTTGTTTGTAGCAACCCTTAATCCTCACAAGGCTGCGCTAACACCGCATCCTCTTCCTTCGTGCGGAACGATTGTCCGCAGCCGCAGGATGCTACAGCGTTCGGGTTGTTGATGGTAAAGCCTCCACTCATGCCAGAGTCCTCATAGCCGATTTCGACGCCGTACAAATACTTAGCGCTTTCTTCGTCTACCACGACTTTCAATCCATGAATGATCATTTCTTTATCGTTATCCTTCTGCTCATCATCGAAGCCCATTCCGTAGGAAAAGCCGCTGCAGCCTCCAGCCTTCACGCCTACACGCAGGAAAAGATTCGGTGATTCCTCAGAGGCCAACAAATCCTTGATTTTATCGCAAGCAGATTCACTGATCTTAATCATTAGAAACCCTCCTATCGTCATGCTTATAACTGAGTATACTCTTCTTGCAGCAATAGCTCAAGGGCAATGAATCCGTGAACCAGGCTCATTGATTGTTACCTCGTAACGCATAATATTGAAGCAAAAGTTGATCCAGCTGTCTACTGCATCTCTGAACATCAGGATGAAGGAAACCATACATGCTGCCAAGCGAAACCATTTGTCCCCTTAGTTGCTCGATTTCCATATTTAGTCGTTCCTGCGGTTCGGTCACAAAATTGGGTAGCACGTTATTATCACCTTTAACCTAACTTTTAACCTAACTTTCTGCCTAACATCTCACAATGAACTAGTATACAGGAATCTCGTAGGGAATGAAATATGTTTTGTTTGAATATGAAAAGTTTCATAGATTTGTGTCGATTGTCGGATTATCGGTGAGTACGTATTGCCCCTCCTTAAACGTAGGTTTATAATAATAAGGGTTTAAATTGAGACGGGAGGAAACAAACATGAGTACAGTGGTTACGGACCCAGACAAGCGGATGGCGGAAATTGCCGACAAAGTCGAGAACGGGGAACGATTATCGCTTGAAGACGGCGTGTTTCTATATCAGTCGGACGATCTTCCGACCATTGGTCAATTAGCGAATAAAGTAAACCAGCGCTTGAACGGAAAAAAAGTTTACTTTGTCGAAAATATGAGTCTTTATTTTACAAATGTATGCGAAGAGCACTGCGCATTCTGCCATTTCCGCCGGGATGAAGGGGAAGAAGGCTCCTACACGCTCACTCCGAGCCAAATGCTCGAGTATGTAGCCGAGCACTATCATCCGGAGCTGCGCGAGTTCCATATCAGTCAGGGGCACAATCCTCATGTACCTTTTGAGTATTATGTCGATTGCATTCGTCAGTTAAAGAACGCTTACCCTAATGTTACGATTAAGGCCCACACAGCTGCGGAGATTGAGTTCTTCTCGCGTATCAGCGGCCTGAGCTATCGTGATGTCCTCAAGACTTTAATGGATGCTGGCTTGTCCACCCTCCCTGGAGGTGGCGCCGAAATTCTCACAGAGCGCTACCGCAACAAGATGAAAGTGGAAAAGGCTTCCTCGGAAGAATGGCTGGAGGTACACCGCACCGCGCATAACCTCGGCATGAAAACCCATGCGACGATGCTGTACGGCTCGATCGAAACCCTAGAAGAACGGATCCAGCATATGATGCTGCTCCGCGAGCTGCAAGATGAAACTGGCGGTTTCCTCGTGTTCATTCCGAATTCGGTGCAGCCTGCCAGCAAGAACGCCAGCTTGAAGCGACGGGTTCCTGCTTTCGATGAGCTCAAGACGATTGCGATCAGCCGCTTGATGCTAGACAATTTCCCGCATATTAAAGCATATTTCATCAACATTGGTACGAAGCTTACCCAGCTATCATTTGCTTTCGGCGCATCTGACGCTCACGGCACAATTGTGAAGGAACGAATTTCACATGCCGCAGGCGCGACATCCCCTGAAGGTCTCACCAAAGAAGAACTGGTATGGCTGATTAAAGGCGCTGGCCGCATTCCTGTGGAACGCGACACCTTTTATAATGAAATCAAGGTTTATTAGTCATACTAACCACACATAGATCAAGACCAGAAGGGATTAAGGATTCTATGAAGAAGCTTGTTATTCTCGGAGGGGGTTATGGAGGACTAACCATAGCTCTGCAATTGTTAGAAAAAAAACTGCCTGACGACACGGTTCTTGTTTTAGTTGACCGGAGTCCTTTTCAAGGCCTCAAAACTGAATACTACGCGCTTGCATCAGGGACAATTGCCGAGACGCACATTCGGGTAGCTTATCCGGTTGATCCTCGATTAATTCTCACTTATGGAGAGGTTACCGAAGTCGACTTGGATCAGAAACAGGTGATTTTTGCTGATCAAGAGCCTCTCTCCTATGATTGGCTTGTTGTCGGTCTAGGCTGCGTTGATAACTATCACGGAATACCAGGCGCTGAAGAAAATTCCTACAGTATCCAAACGTTTTCGCAAACACGGGCTACCTATCAAAAGGTTAACGATGTTGCGCCATACGGCCAAATTTCCATTATCGGCGGTGGTCTGAGCGGTGTTGAAATGGCGTCGGAGCTTCGTGAAAGCAGACCGGACCTAAACATTCGCCTCATTGACCGCGGACCGAGTCTCTTGTCCTCCTTCCCTGACAACCTGCAGCAATATGTAAGGGACTGGATGATTGAGCATGATATTGAGCTTAGGCCGCATGTATCTCTGGTTCGCTTGGACGGCGGGGATTTATATAATCAAGATGAAATTATCAAAACCGATGCAACGATTTGGACTGCAGGCATTCAGCCTAGCCCCATTGTACAAGCTATGAATGTAGCTAAAGACAAGCAAGGCCGGGTAGTGCTCAATGAGTACCATCAAGTGCCTGACTATCCTGAGGTTTATGTTGTGGGAGATTGCGCCTCACTTCCTTTTGCCCAAGTGCGCAAGCAGCGGAAGGCCAGGGCAGGCAAATTGCGGAAGTCATCTTCGCTGCTTGGAACGGCGAAACCCCTCGGCTCGGTAAAATCAAGCTCAAAGGGGTTCTGGGATCGCTTGGCAAGAAAGCCGGCTTCGGCATTATGGGCAAGCGTACAGTGATGACAGGAAAAATCGCACGCGCGATCAAGAGCGGTGTGCTTTGGAAATCCAAGCATCACTTCGGGTAAGCTCAGTCTAGTGAACCATTCCTAGGTGCAAAAACGTGCAGTTAATCACCAAGAAGATCGTACATGGCTTCTATTTCTTTAATTTTATTACAAATAGCTTCAAGCAGCTGCTCGCCGGATTGAGCGCTAATAATCTCACCATTTACTAGTGCATAGGGCTCCATATAACACTGACCGCAGTTGCCTAAGCAGCCGTATTCAACTACATCGTATTCCGGATTCTGTTCCAAGGTTTTCATGACTTTGTCGGTACCGTTATGCATGTTGCTCGCACAGAATTCAATAATAGGCCTCATTTGATTAAGTCCACCTAACTGTATGATGTTTAAGATATTTGCGAAGATTGAAATCCATTTTCAATTGATCTTTATTGTACTATAATAGTAAAAGAAAGGAGATGATTCAATATGACTGAAAATACAAAAGAGACCATGTATGATGAAGTCCTTGAAGTACTAGATAAGCTTCGCCCATTTCTCCAACGTGATGGCGGCGACGTCGAGCTCGTCGATGTTGAAGATGGAATCGTGAAGCTGAAACTGATGGGTGCCTGCGGCAGCTGCCCAAGCTCCACTATTACTTTAAAAGCCGGTATCGAAAGAGCGCTGGTTGAAGAAGTAGAAGGCGTACATGAAGTTGTTCAAGTATTCTAAGTAATAGAAGAGCTTACCTTGGCGGTAAGCTCTTTTTTGATTTATTCATTGATCTTGTTGCGCTGCTTGAGAACCGGCAAAGGCTGGATCGGATCCAAAGCCCCCGAGATATCCATTATATTTCCTGTGATGAAGTCTGAACTCGGCGAACATAGAAATGCGATGACACGCGCAACATCCTCCCCCGTTCCTGGGCGTCCAACCGGTGTTTCACCATCCGCTTCCCGTCTCGCCTCGTCCATCGTCCGTTCTTTGTACGGCTCCCGAATGTCTCCGGGACAGATCATATTCACGGTAATTCCATTACCCGCTTCCTCTTCAGCCAGCGTCTTCGTGAAGGATACTAAGCCTACTTTTGCGGCAGCATATACAGATCTGTGCGTCCATCCCCGAGCCTCGGCGGCTTTGCCAAATCCAAAGTGAATGATGCGTCCCCAGCGGTTCTTTCTCATCATAGGAAGCACCTTATGATCGAGCTCCATGACACCAAGCAGATTGCCGCGGGTTAAATAATCGATGTCATCCCACTCGTAATCTGCGAAAAATCGTCTTTCGCGATAAAACGGTCCCGCATTATTGATCAGGATGTCGATGGCTCCGAGCTGCTGCCGAGTCTCTTCGACCATACGGGCTACATCTTCTCTCTTTGCCACATCGCCTTGAACGGCAATACTTCGCACGCCAAGCATCTCCAGGTCCCGAACCAGCTGAGCAGCTTCCGGCTCACTGTTGACGTAGTTTACCGCCACATTGCAGCCCATACGGGCCAACGCTAACGCCGTCATTTTCCCAAGACCTTTGGCACTGCCAGTAATGAGAGCCGTCCGCCCCCTCAATTCCATGGTTTCTTTACCCCCTTACATTCTTGGACTTTTCCGTTATGTACGAGAAGGCCACAGTCAATGAGCGGCATACCATGTCAAATCCCTGCTGCAAATCTTCAAGATTAGCTTTTACATTTTCAATATGGATCCGTTCTCCGGGATAAGGCTCCTTCTGCATCAGGTCGTCCAGCATCTCTGCATTAATATGGTGTATCTCCATATTCCGCTGATTACGCAGACGGTCCAAAGCGCTTTTATACTCCATTTTTAAATTGTAGAGCTGGAGCTCCAGTGGACTATGAATGTGGCGCTCATGCATGCGGCGAAGCACGGTGAAGTAAGAGAATCGGATCTTGATCGTATCCGTTTTCAAATCGAACAAGTCATTCATAAACGTACCCAGCTTATCCAGAATCGAGAACACACGTATGAATGCGTTTTTATAAAAGTAGACAAAGCGTCGATATTCCACAACTTCCTCGACATTCATTTCTTCAAGGAATGCTTTGTGAATATGCTCGGCGTACCGTTCACAGCAATACTTGCTTTGTTCCAGCTCATCCAGAGCATCCAGAAAGCCTTTGCTCCAAATTGCTCTGCGATGATACCACTTATTAGGAGCGGCCGGGAGCGTACGCCCGACCGTCTCTAACACTTCTATATAATCTCTCACAGCACTAAAGGCTTCAAGAAGAAGGCCGCTGTCTATACGTCTTTGTTCGTTAAACAATTTTCTCAGCACGTCTAGTCCCCGCTTTCCTGAGCCAGTTATCTGTTGTAGCAATGATACTTTTTTACGGCCGATCCATTGTGCAGTTGAATCCAAACTAGTTACAGCTTGACGCTGTTGGTTGCAGCACCTGTAGTATGAACAGGACTCCGTCCCCTGTCCCGCTGGACCAGGTACATGGCGGTCAAAACACCTGCGCCTCCGATACACTGATACAAGGAGATCGACTCATGCAGCACAAAAAATCCGGCTAAAGCTGCTGTAATGGGTAACAAATACCCATAAGCGGACGATTTGAAGGCCCCAAGCCGCCCCAGGCTCCAGTTATGGATGGAGAAACCCAGCGCAGTCGCAAACATGGATGTATAGATGAGGCTGAACCAGCCTGTCTTGGATATGGCTGCAAAATAAGAGGTATCTGCATAGTAGAAAACAAACGGCAGCAATGCGGCGGCCCCGGCTGTCATCTCGAGAGAAATCAGGAGAGGCAGCGGATACTTGCTCACAAGTCTGTTCATGCCGATGAGATAGACCGCTCCCATCACACTCCTCATCAGAAGCAAAATATCACCCCGGAAGGTATCAGCGCCAATATGAAATCCGCCGGCTCCGCCTGACACTATGACAATAACACTGCCCAAGGCAAGCGGGATCCCGACCATAATGCGCCACGTTAATTTAACCTGACGGGTTGCAAGCGCGATAATCACGGTGATCACCGGCATGAACCCGCGCCCCAGTACAGCGCCGTTAGCGGCATTGGAGAACTGCAGCGCATACTGCAGCAGCGATTCCATACCAACAGCATTCAATATCCCCAAACCGCATACCAGAAGGAAGTCTTTGAGCTGGATATCGATTTGAAGTGAACGAGAACGATAATAAAAGTAAGTATAGACCCACAAAATGGGAATCATACTTGCAAAGCGAAGCCCATTAAATACCAGCGGATCCCACTCGGTTCCTCCGATTTTCATCGAGGTCATGTTAATTCCCCAAAGCACATATACGAGAACGAAGCCCAGGTGCGGCAGAAGCTTTTGGGAGGAGGATGTACTCATGAGAAGTATTCCTTCCAGCGCTTGTCGACAAGCTGTACGATATCTTCCCGCGGTACAAGCTCATCCGGGTATCCCGGCTTCATTCGGGCATCGATGACAAGCGGCAATTCATAGCTGATATGATGGCGATTCACATGGGACCGGGCGTACATATCTGCAGCCGGATTGAAGCGTGTGAACACTGTCCATAAGAATTTAGTTTGATCGCCTGCGATACTGCTGGCGTCGTCGACTAGAATGACCAAAGGCCACTCTACTAATCTGTCGGCGGAGCTCGCTACTAATCGCTGCGGCAGCTCCGGCTCCTGTGTATAAGAAGCGCCCGATACGACCAGACAGCCTGCACAGTAAACGGCGATATCACTGATTTCAGGCAGCTCTCCAAGGGTATACGTTCTTGGCAGCGTGCGAATCGGCTCTCCGGTACCAAGTAGGACTGCTTTGCTGCCGTGGTTCAGCCGATCGCCTGTGTAGTCTAACGTATCGTGCGATGTTTTGTTAAAGACGAACAAATCCTGCTGCGGGTTAAAGCGTTCCAGCACGGTTTCCAGCAGCTGCGGGAAATTGGATAGCGCAACCGATTGGTCGGTTACAATCAGGAACTTCGTTAGGGACAACTGGCCCTCTCCCAATATGCGGAAGGCTGTTCCCAACGCTTCGCGGCTGTAGCTCTCCCGCACTACGGCGGCAGCTAGCGGATGGAAGCCTGTCTCGGCGTATGTCCAGAGCTCCTTGACACCGGGCATCGCCATCGGAAACGCAGGCTCTAGCAAGCGCTGCAGGAATTCGCCCAGGAAGTAATCCTCCTGGCGGGGTTTGCCGACGATCGTGGCCGGATAGATCGCGTCCTTGCGGTGCCATACATGATTCACGTTGAAAACAGGGAAATCATGGATGAGTGAGTAGTACCCGAAGTGGTCGCCGAACGGCCCTTCGGGACGGCGAAGATGCGGCGGCACGGCGCCGCATATCGCGAATTCCGCCTCGGCTACGAGGCGGTGGCCCCCATGGGGATTGTCCACCATGGGGAGCTTCTGCCCGAGGATGAGCGAAGCGAGCATCAGCTCGGGCAGGTGCTCGGGCACCGGCGCAATCGCGGAGGCGATGAGCGCAGGCGGGCCGCCTAGGAACACGGTGACGGGCAGCGCCTGGTTCTTCTTCTCGGCTTCATGGTAATGGAAGCCGCCGCCTTTATGGATTTGCCAGTGCATTCCGGTGGTGCGGTCATCATACACGTGCATGCGGTACATGCCGAGATTATGATGGCCTCCGTCCGGATGCTCGGTATAGACCAGCGGCAGCGTAACGAACGGGCCGCCGTCTTCCTGCCAGCTCGTCAGGATCGGCATGCCGGCGAGCGGATTGTCTTTGCTTAGGCTGCCGAGGATCGGCGCCTGTCCGGACTGGACCTGCTTGGTTCCGACCTTGAGCAGGTCGAAGATTAGGGAACGCTCCCCCCAGAGGGCTTTAGGCGTAGGCGGAATCAGTGTGCTCGTTGCGTTCACAACCGCTTTCATAAATTGCTCGGGCTTTGGTCCGAACGCGAGGTCCACGCGGCGCGTCGTACCGAACATGTTCGTTACCACAGGGAAGGAGCTGCCTTTTACATTGGTAAACAGCAGCGCTGGCCCTTGCTCATCAATGACTCTTCTATGAATCTCGGCAAGCTCCAAATTGGGGTCTACAGGAGCCGATATTTCAATCAGTTGGTTCTCCCGTCGAAGCATATCCAGGAAAACCCGCAAATTCGTTGGTACCATGTTGTGCGTCCACCTTTTCATTCGTTACTTTTTCATCCCCCGCATTTTCTCGCTGCGAAGGATTTTCAATTTCTTCACGCAGTTATGGAAATAGCCTTCTCACGAAGGCTTTTCCCGTACTCATCATTAGGTTTGTTTGCGATAATACAGCGTCAATACGCATAGATAACTTAAAAATCCGAATAAGCAGGCAATGATCATGGCATGGATCATACCAGTAAACAAGTACGCTGTCTCGTTGGTCATGGACCAAGTTACGACTGCCCCGCTGATAATTTGCAGCAGGACGAAGATCAACGCCCATTTACTGCCGAGAACCATTTTATCAGTAGCATCGTACCTTTTTTTCGCCTGAATGTACAGCGTAAGAATGCAAAAAAACAAGAGCAGCGCAGCGATGCGATGCATGAAGACGATTCCGGTCGCCCCGCTGAGCTCTGGGATCACTTCGCCGTTACAGAGCGGCCATCCCGAGCAACCGCCCGAGGAAGAGGTATGACGCACGAATGCCCCCAAATACACCACAATGTATGTGTAAACAGCTGTTATCCATACCAGCGCCTTAAAGCCTCCTCTGACAACGCCTGCTCCATCGTAATCCCCGTAAGGAGTAAATATGAGTGCGAGCAGTAAGGAAAAGGCAAAAGCGAGAAGCGACAAGCCGAAATGCAGAGCCAGCACGACGGAGGATTGCGGCCAGATAACGGCCATAGCACCCATAACCGCCTGAATGAGAGTCATGACGATCGTCCCCGTAATAAACCACTTGGCGTCGGCACGTTTGACGTATCGAAACACTAGATAAAAGGTCGCGATCAGAATAAGCGTTACAACTCCGACAACAAGCCGGTGACTGTACTCGATAAATGAGGAAATCGTATGAGCCGGAACGAACTTCCCGTGGCACAGCGGCCATTCATCCCCGCATCCCCTGCCTGCATCGGCCTTCGTTACGAGAGCGCCCATAGCAAGAATCAGGAACATACCGATCGCCGAAAGATTCGCAAATCTTTGAATTACTTTTTGCTTCATCATGGCACCTACTTTTGTATCGTGGCTTCCGAATAATATGTCGAATGCGACTAGTCGTTACAATTATAGCTTTATTTGAGGGGCAAATCCATTCGCAATTGTTACAAAGCATTGAAACCGACACCTTGCTTCAAAAAGAAAAAAACGCCTCGGCAAGCCGCCCGATAGTCGATGGATTCGATCAACGGAGCGGTCTCACTAGAGCCGTCTTATTCATTATGTCCATTTAACTTAAGATTTGGTCATTGCGGAAGATACTTCGATGGCGCGATCCAAAAACTGCTCGATTTCCTCGCGGGTTTTTCGAAGCTTGCTGACGAAACGAATCAGTTCGCTGCCCTGACGGAAAGCAATAAAGCTAGGAATGCCCAATATGTTTAGCTCCTCACATAAATCAGGAACCTCGTCACGGTCCAATTCCACAAAGGAGATCCGATCGCTATAAGCCTTCTCCAGATCCGGCATGAAAGGTTCAATATAATGGCAGTCTTTGCACCATGTCGTTTTGAAGACGGCAACGGTTAGCGGAGAATTCGCAACCAGTTCCTTGAATTGTTGTTCGCTTGTTACTTTAAGCACGGCATCCACCTCATCCGATTCTCAAATTTGTTTAAGAAGATTCCTCATGTTTCCACTTCTTTTGGACCATACTAGGGACAGCATGAAGACCCCTATCCTGTAAGAGGGGTTCATTCAACCTGCCGGAACAAGAGCCACCTTGTTCCAACTCGTTGACATGCGCTCATTATATGCCATAAGGAGGTGAATCACAATGGCACAAGGCGTACTATGCGAAGTGAACTCCTGCCGCTTCTGGGGCGAGCAGAACAAATGTAAGGCGGATTCCATTTACATTGTAAATCACAGTTCCAAGCGTGCGGATCATTCCGCCGAAACGGACTGCAAGACGTTTGAAATGAAATAATGCTTGTGTGGAAAAGGGACCTTCGCGGGTTCCTTTTTTTGTTGTTGCTCTTAGTTTATCAAGAATGATAATTATTATCAAACATTTATTGGAATTTACATTAAAAGTAAAAAGTGATATCATATACATATCAATTAGATATGCATATAGGATAAGGAGCTGAATCTCATGAATGAAACGAAAGCATGGTCAGTGAATGGTTTTATCGGTATCATCCTGTCTCTACTTGGTATTGGTCTTGGCGTGCTGCTTCTGATTCAGGAATGGTTTGTCACAGGCATGATCGTTGTCATTATAGGCATCCTCTTTAGCTCTACGATTACGATCATTCAACCTAACGAAGCCTCTGTCATCACTTTTTTCGGCAAATATGCGGGTACGATCAGAAAAAGCGGCTTGTGGCTCGTCATTCCGTTCTCGACCCGTAAGAAAATATCGCTTCGCGTTCGCAATTTTAACAGCGTCAAGTTAAAGGTCAATGATGTCGATGGGAACCCGATCGAGATCGCCGCCGTCGTCGTCTTTCGAGTTGTCGATACGTACAAAGCGCTGTTTGAAGTAGATAACTATCATAAATTTGTGGAGATTCAAAGCGAGACTGCTCTCCGGCATGTGGCGACCAAATATCCCTACGACCGCTATGAAGGGGAAGGCTCCTCTCTGCGCGGAAACGCCAGCGAAGTGGCTGAGGAGCTCAGCCAGGAGCTGCAGGAGAGGCTGTCTGTTGCAGGTGTGGAAATCATGGAAGCCCGGCTTACGCATTTGGCTTATTCCACCGAGATTGCAAGTGCCATGCTGCAGCGCCAGCAAGCCTCAGCCATCCTCTCTGCGCGACAAAAAATCGTAGAGGGCGCCGTAGGCATGGTGCAGATGGCCATCAGCCAACTGGAAGCCGATGGGCTGCAGCTCGATGAAGAGAAGAAAGCCGCCATGATTAACAATTTGCTCGTAGCCATTGTGTCCGACCGCTCGGCGAATCCGGTCATCAATACGGGCACCTTGTATTAAGGGTGCTGCAGCCATGGCTCCAAAGAAAAACTTTCCCCTCCGACTAGATCCTAGGCTCTACGAAGCGCTGGAGCGGTGGGCTCAAGATGAATTCCGCAGTGTGAACGGACACATAGAGTACCTGCTTCGTGATGCGCTCCATCGGGCGGGGCGTCTGCCCAAGCCCGGTGCTGGCCGTGCTTCGAATAACTTGACTGAACCAGAAGAGCATTCGACCTCGACTCCAGCTTCAACTTCAACTTCAACTGATCAGGACTGAGCTTCAATCTTCAAGCTTCAAGAGAGACTCCCGCACAATGACGCGCCATTCTTCTTTGCATTTGACAGGCTGCCTGGATTCTGACCGCTGCCATACGCCGGTGACACAACATGTGCCCGAGATTAGCGCAGCTGGGAACCATCTGGAGCTTCATCTGTTTGATGTAATGATGGATGCTAGCACGCCTGCGGATGGGGTCTCTTTTTCTTTTCTCACCCTCCCCGTCACATACCCTGCATAGATTCAGTAAACAATATGCGGATGATGATCGAAGGAGGGATATCATGCCACGTGCTGATAAATCCGAACACAGTATAATCAAGGTATTGGAAAAAGCTGCGGGGTTCCCCCGAGGTCTCGTACAAATACTCGAAAATAACCTCTCCGAACTGCTCTACGCAGCTGAGGTAGCCGGTCATTCGGCAGAGCAGCTTCCACTCTCCGAAGAAACGGCCCACCGAATCCAAGAAGCTGTAAAGCGCAGCTTCGGGCGGAAGCATGCTGGAGTCCTGCCACCTCCTCCATCTCCAGAGGAAGCTAGCCTCGTCAATCATATACAAGAACGCGTCCGCCGAAACAACCGCAACAATGTCACTCGAACGAAAGCGTACTGGGATGCTTATCAAGATCACCCTGAGCTCCACTGGGCTCTGCTGGCGCATATGGTATCCCGTAACGGAGGCTGGTGCATGACTGACCTTCGGGGCGAGCTTCTGTCTTTTTTGCTGAATGAGCTTCAAGCCGAGCAGCTTTTTAGCTTCTTAGAGCGTGCCAACGCGCTGATCTTTCATGATGCATACCCCCAGATTCTGCTTTACGAGGAATGTAAAAAGAAACTGCAGCCTGTTTCATCTGCTGCCCGAATTCGGCGTATCCGTATTTATGGAAGCAATGTGGACCGACTTCTGGGAGGTCCGAGACCCCATCCCGCTTACGATTGGACTAATCGTCAATGAACAGAATTATATCGAGCAAAGGATCATTCTGAATCCTTATTACAAGCAGTCCGTACTCGATACCTTTTTATTTCAAACCCAATCCTGGATGCAGCTTAACCAGGTTGTTTTCCCTTATGGAAAGCTAGCCGAAAATGCAGGACAAGCTGTTGAAAGCCTCAGACTGGCCGGACTTATTTTGGAGGATTTCGGCAGTTTGCATGAGCGTATCGAGTTCGGCAAGAGCCTATACGCCATTTTGTTCGGGATTCCCGAGGTTCATCTCGGTGTCTTGAGATTCGCTTCGTCTACGCCCCACACAGCCTCCCGTTCTGATTACTGGCCGCAGATCTTTACTAAAACAAGAAAAGCCCCTCCTGCAGAAGCCTATCAGGAGAGGCTGAATGGTAATCAACTAAAGAAAGGATCACTTCCTTTCTTTAGTCCGATGCTAACAAGCGCTTGGCCGGACCGGGAGATGGCCGCTGCAGAATGCGGCGAGTGGCTAACGGATATTCAGAAGCCGCTGCAGCATGTAAGGCCGATTGACGTGCCGTTTCGTTTTGACATGACAAACGAATATGGCTTTGGTTTGAATAAAATCGAGCTTGCTATCCTGGCTAGTGAAGCCATGCCACTCGACACTTAAAGATCAGCGGCTCCCGCTCAGACTGTAGGATGCCTCTTAGTCAGATTGGTGAACTAGGCAGGACAGGCAGGCTTACGACCTGGAATCAGGCACTGAATTCTTTTACATATAACGGGCTCTACTTTAAATAACTAAGCCCGGCCCATCAAACGTCCGGCTTTACGGATCAGCTTTTGCAGCGGTGCCGGGAAGTTCTGAACATCTTCCTTCGTTACAACGCGAGTTGCCATCAGCATCACCGGATATAAGACACCTGCTACAGCGCACACGATGACGGAATTGATGACCGCGTTCATTCGGTACCAAGCAAATGGATGAATATTTGCGTTCGTCAGCCATTCGACGCTTAAACCCACCGCAGCGATTACAATAACCGTCAATGCGATGCCTACTGAGCGTCGTCCGAGAATCGTGAAATCTACTTCTTTACGAATGGTCCGGGTATTCAGCCAGCTCATCACGATAAAGCACAGACCTGTTGAAATGGTAATTCCATATATACCAAGCCATTGGGCCAGGAGAAAGCTGCCGATCAGCTTGATGGCCAAGCCAATAATGACATGCACAATAAGCGGCCTCATGCGTCCCATACCCATGAGAACAGCACCTGAGGTCTGCATGGTGATCTGAAACATCGCACTCAACGTCAGCAGCGATATCATATGTGGTCCGTGAGCCAATCCATATGTAGAATCCTCATACCCGAAAAGCATCAAATCAAGTGGTCTCGCCGCAATACTGATCACAAGAACAGCCGGCAAGCCCGACAAAATAGCAAGCTGAAGCACTCGGGAGGTCTGGTGGCTGACTTGCTTCAAATCCTTTTGGAATAAGCAGCGGAAATAATCGGCACCACGGACTGGCTGAGCGCAATGGCTAGAATAATCGGAATCCCCGCAAGCGATTGGGCGCGAGCGCCCATAATCCCCACCAGTCCAAGAGCCTCTTTGTGACCAATTGCACCCTCAAGCAGCGGCGTAATAATGGACGTATCGATTAAATACACCAAAGGCACCATCATGGAAAAAACAACGATCGGGATCGAGAGCTTGAACAATCCGCGGTAAATGTCGCGGTATCTAGGCATAGCCCCCGTGGATGCGGGTCCAGATTGAGCTGCCGCTGTCTGCTCTCTCGCCAGCTTAGAAGCAGCTGCGTCTCGTTTTTTAAGCTTAACGGTAAAATAAATCATGACGACAAGCGCTGCGGCGCCTCCTGCTACCCCGCCAAAGGACGCTCCTGCCACCGCCCAGCCCAGGCTGACCTTCAGCAGGAAATAAGCAAGGACAATGGAGGTAATCAAGCGAAAAATCTGCTCGACAACCTGAGAAATGCCGTTAGGCATCATGTTTTGCCGTCCTTGAAAGTAACCGCGCATAATGGCAATCAGCGGAAACATCAGCATCGCCGGAGCAATGGCACGGGTCGCTAGTGTAGCATCCGGACCCCCGTGGGAGATGGTTTCCGCATAAAGCGGCGCACCTATGTATAGAAGCAGCGTCATAAAAAGGCCCGCGCCAATAGCGAACCAAATTGCGGCTTTATAAATCCTCGCAGCTTCGGCTTGTCTGCCGAGCGCGTTTTTCTCCGAGATCATTTTGCTTAGCGCACTGGGAATGCCCGCAGTCGCGATGACCAATAACGCGGAATAAAGACTGAATGCGATGGAATAACTGCCATTGCCAGCATCCCCAAGCAAATGTACAAGCGGGATACGCTGAAAAACGCCGAGAAACCGCGCTACAAGCGCGGCCACGGTGAGAATGAGCGTCCCTTTTACGAGTGAATCCTTTGTTTCCTTTGTCAACGTCCGTTCCTTCTCTCTTATTTACCTTGAATTGTTTCAAGCGGCTTGTGATTGCCGTAATAATGTCTTACGCCATGCACGGGCGCGGCCCACTTGATGCCGTTCTTAATGACTTTGAGCACATTGGCGTTATAATATGTCGGATGAGTTTCATGCCCGGGCCGGAAGTAGAAGACTTTGCCGTTCCCTCTGTGATAGGTGCAGCCGCTGCGGAACACTTCTCCGCCCTCGAACCAGCTGATGAAGACCAGCTCATCCGGAGCCGGAATGTCAAAATGCTCACCGTACATTTCCTCATGCTCAAGCTCGAAATACTGATCCAGCCCTTCTGCAATCGGATGTGCGGGATCGACGACCCAGATTCGTTCCTTCTCATTGGCTTCTCTCCACTTGAGATCGCACGAGGTGCCCATCAGCCTCTTGAAGATTTTGGAGAAGTGACCGGAATGCAGAACGATAAGTCCCATCCCTTGAAGCACTCTCTGCTGAACGCGGTCCACGATTTCGTCTGCGACTTGGTCATGCCCCATATGACCCCACCAGATGAGCACATCTGTGCCGTCCAGCACCTCTTGGGTCAATCCGTGCTCGGGCTGCTCAAGCGTAGCTGTGCGGACCTCAAACGCTCCATCGGCAATTCCTTCTGCTATCGCATTATGAATGCCTTTGGGATATACCTCCTGAACTTCCTTGTGAGTCTGTTCATGCAAATTCTCATTCCATACCGTAACCCGTATCATGCCTACAAAAGCCTCCCTATTCTTGCCTAGCTGACAAAACGCTATGTTCAAGTTAAGTTAGTGGGCGAAGATCCAGATAAAGAAGACAGCGATCATCCCTAGCTGCAGGATAATTTTCACCAAGGTACTGGCAAAAAAACCAAGAACGGAGCCGATCCCCACTTTAAAAGCTTGTTTCCAGTTCGTTCCTATGATGATTTCACCAAGAACAGCTCCAATAAAAGGACCGAGAATCAAACCAAAAGCCGGAATGACGAACGGACCGGCAATCAAGCCAATCGTGCTTCCGATTACAGATGCCTTGGAACCGCCAAACTTCTTAACCCCCAGTGCGCTTACCGCATAATCCGCCACAATGATGATCAGAACGGTCAACGTTTGGATCAGCCAGAACCAAATACCGAATGGCTCAAACCCGATCATAAAGCCATAGACAAAAAAGGCTCCGTAGATCGCCAGTACACCGGGCAGAACCGGGTAAACGGCACCGACCATTCCCACTACAAATAATAGGATAACCAAAATCCAGCCAGTCACTACCATGTGGAGCAACTCCCTTTACTCGAATTTCGGAAACGGTATGTATTGTCAAGCAAAACAATCATCATTTCGACGCATAACCGTCTAATCGTTACTTGAGAATGACCTCATGAATGATCTTCGCTACAGCATGTTCTTCATTGGTTACGGTCGTCATATCTGCAATGCCTTTGACACGCTCCTGCGCATTACCCATTGCCACGCCAAGCCCCGCAGCCTGAAGCATCGTAATGTCATTCTCGCTGTCGCCCATAGCGACAACCTGAGACATGGTGATGCCCAGCAGTTTGCATACGGCTTCTAGTCCGCTCGCTTTACTGATTCCCAGAGGATTCAGCTCAATATTGCAAGGATGCGAGTTGGTGATTTCGAAGACGCCCCAGCTCTCCGCCGTTTGGCGAATTTTCTTCAGCTTCGGTTCGTTTTCCGTATAATAGCCGAATTTCAGCCATTGGTGGCTCTCTAGGTCATCCGGCCAATTATCTCTGTTGAATACGCCGTCTACCGCGTACGCCCACCACCAGGAATCCAGGTCGATGGCGATACCGTGCAGCTTCTCTACGAGGTCTGCGGACAGGAGCGTTCGCTGGTGCAGCTTACCCGGGGCTTCCCACACTTCGCTGCCGTTCACCGCTACCATCGGGGATTCCAGACCGAGCTCTTCTACGTAAGGTAAAGCGCTCTGTACGCCGCGTCCTGTTGAAAAGATGACCGTTACACCAGCTTCGATCGCCGTGTGAATGGCTTCCTTATTCGGCTCGCTGATTTCTTTCGCTTCGGTCAGAAGCGTGCCATCCATGTCGAGCGCCAGCAGTTTGTAGTTTCCCATACACTCCTCCTAATGGGAGGGAGTGTGTGCTTAGGGATAAAGAATGACCACTACGAGCTTCGGTAATTTCCTCCAATCGCTGTTGTAAACAGGTTCCTTGAAATAATATCGCAGTAGTTAGAACCCGTTTACAAAGGCGACCGCTGACACTTTTCCGAAAACCACTGAGCTCTCCGTTGGCGCATTCGATGAAGCCTTAAGCAAGACTCCCTCCGTATCTCTCGCTTTCTTAATGAGCAAAGACCGCCTTCTTCGGCAGCTCTTCCATATAAGTCATATGCCACAAGGCAAAGATGTAGATCGTCCAAATGCGGCGCGCGAAGTCTCCCTGCCCATTGCGGTGCTTCTGGAGCATTTTCTCAACCGTGCCGATGTTGATGTAATCCTCGATGCCGCTGGCTTTGATTTGCTCCAGCAGCGTGTCACCCATTGGACCGTGCACCCACTGCCGAAGCGGCACCGGGAAGCCAAGCTTCGGACGGTTCAGGATGAAGTCCGGGATGATGCCCTCCATCGCTTTGCGGAAAATGTACTTGGTCGTCCCGTTCGCGATGCGGTACTTCGCCGGAATGCGGCGGGCGACTTCATACAGCTCCTTGTCGAGAAACGGCACGCGGAGCTCCAAGGAATGAGCCATCGTCATCTTATCGGCTTTCATCAGGATATCGCCCGGCATCCACAGGTTCATATCGATGTACTGCATTCGGCTGACCGGATCCAAATGCTTCGTCATGTTGTAGTAATCCGCAGCGATCTGCTGGGGATTCTTGTACGCGCGCAGCATCTCGCTGTCCAACCGCAGAACCTCGGCCTTCATGTCCTCGGTGAAGATTTTCGCGTTCCCGAGGAAGCGCTCCTCCAGCGGCGTCGTACCGCGCAGCAAGTAGTTACGTCCGGAGATGCCGCTCGGCAGCACTCTGGCAAAGCGGTTCAGCATCCGCTTGATCGAATGCGGCAAACGCTCGATCGGAGCCAGCGACAGCGGCTCGCGGTAGATGCGGTAGCCGCCGAACAGCTCGTCAGCGCCCTCGCCGGACAGCACGACGGTTACGTGCTCGCGCGCCAGCTGAGCCACGTGGTAGAGGGCAATCGCCGAAGGATCTGCTACCGGCTCATCCTGGTGCCAGACCGCTTTAGGCAGCGTGTTGAAGAAATCATCACGTGTGATGATTTTGTCATAATGCTCCGTACCCAGCGCAGCAGCGGTCTGAGCCGCGATCGGCGTTTCGTTGTTCGGCCCTTCAAAGCCTACCGAGAACGTACGGATCGGTTCGATGTTGCGCATATGCGTAGCAATAGCCGTCGAATCGATACCGCTCGAGAGGAAGCAGCCGCGCTCAACATCGCTCACCATATGGTGGGCGACGGAATCTTTCAGCTTCTCGCGAATTTGTTCCACATATTCATCGAACGGACGGTCTTCCGGTTCGAACATTGGATCCCAATACTTATGTATAGACATATCCCCGTCGAAAGTAACCTTCACATAATGGGCCGGAGGCAGCTTCTGGATGCCGTGAAACATCGTGTTGGGCTCAGGCACATATTGAAAGGTCAAGTAATTCAGCAGGCTGTCCGTATGAATCAGACGATTCATCCCTTCGGCTGCCAGCAAGCTCTTGATTTCGGAACCAAACAGGAATTGACGGTCATTGACATGATAATAAAACGGCTTAATGCCGAAATGGTCGCGCGCTGCGAACAGCTGCTTCTTCTTTTTATCCCAAATCGCAAAGCCGAACATGCCACGAAGGTGCTTAACGCAATCCTCACCGTACTCCTCATACATATGCACGATGACTTCTGTGTCGCTATGTGTGCGGAATTGATGACCGCGCCCCTGCAGCATGCTTCGAAGCTCTTTATAGTTATAAATTTCTCCGTTAAATATAATCCACACGGAATCATCTTCATTGGTTAATGGCTGATGTCCTTCCTGGATGTCAATAATAGACAATCTGCGAAAGCCTAGTCCGACGCGATTATCCGTCCAAAATCCGGAATCATTCGGTCCTCGATGCACGATCACATTCGTCATTTGCTCCAGCATTGGAATGGACGGTTCTCTATCTTCAAAATACACTACACCTGCAATACCGCACATGGTGATACTCACTCCTCCACACCAACATCATTTCTATCAGTCGAACTTTCGATACATTAGTATACCATACCTGCCGACCATACTGGAAATAGAGATGGAGGAGTGTGCGGGACGTTTTGAATCGACCATCCTTCATTATAAGAACATAATCGTAATGATCAGACGCTTGAGCGAAGACGAAAGC
This sequence comes from Paenibacillus hexagrammi, assembly GCF_021513275.1. Lineage (NCBI taxonomy): Bacteria > Bacillati > Bacillota > Bacilli > Caryophanales > Paenibacillaceae > Paenibacillus > Paenibacillus hexagrammi. The sequence continues at coordinate 4,794,847 of NZ_CP090978.1, forward strand.
CGGGTTCTTTTCATCATTACCGCCTCCCTTTCCCTGACGCATAAATGTTTGCTGAAGGCAACTTTTAAGATAGTTGGTACTGTTGTACCGGTTACAACGATGGTTCGCTTACCTGCTTCATCTTATGCTGGTACATGCCCGAGCGTGCTGTTATCCTCGAAAAACGTACATCCGAAATTCCAATAGAGACATCCTTACATAGTTCGGGGCGCAACTACAAAAAAATCGCGGTCCATGCAAAACGCATAGCCGCGATTTCCCGTTTATTCGATTACCACGGCTTCTTACCGCCGCCGAGCTTAGTCAAGATTCCATCATTGGCTTCATCATATGCCTGGAAAATTTTTGCTGCAATCGGAGATGCTCCATAGCGTCCGAAGCCGCCTTCCGGCACAACAACAGCTACAGCGAGCTTAGGATGCTCCACCGGCGCGAACGCGATGAACACCGCATTTTCAACCGTACCGCCCGCTACCCCTTGCGTGGATGTACCTGTTTTCCTAGCTACGTTGAACGGCAGATCATCAATGCCTTCCGCTCCGCTCTTCATACCATGAATGATTGTGTTCCAGTCGCTATTGTTGGAGAATTCCCCGGTTAAGTCATTGAGCACTTCCGGTTCGAATTTCTTCACTAAATCCCCTTCATACGTCCGGATTTCGTCCACAAACAGCGGCTTCATCCGCTTGCCTCGGCTTGCTAGTGTAGCAGCATACTGCGCGAGCTGAAGGGTTGTCGTTTTCTCATTCTGCCCCCAAGATGCGTAGACCATCGCGGATTGATAGCTATCCTTCTTAGCATTCCTGATAAAATCGTTCGATCCGGTGTTTTCATTCGGAAGTCCGCTTCCGGTTTCGACGCCAAGACCGAACTTTGCAAGATATTCCGCCCATTTATCGGTGACGGCCTGATTTTCTCCCCCAAATTTGTTATAGAAAGGAATACCGACCATAGCAGACATGTACGTATTCGAGGAATGTTCAATAGCACTCGAAGCATTCAGAACGCCGTATGGGTGACTGTCGGAGTTTCGGATGGTGCTTGCGCTTCCTGTCTTACCAAAGCTGAAAGAGCCGGAATCGTAATACGTGTCAGAAGCAGCGAACAGCTTTTCCTTAAGTCCGATTAGTACAGATAAAGGCTTAATCGTAGAGCCCATAAATACGATTGAGGAAGGATGCTTGGCGTTTTCTTTTTCCGTCGGGTACTTGGCTTTTGCAGTCGTTATGGAACCATTGGCGATAAATGTTCCGATTTGATCATAATCGCTTTGCAAGATACCCCCAGTCCAAACGTTGGAGTCATAGTCCGGGTAATTGGCCATCGTAACCACCCGGCCTGTATCGACCTCCATAGCTACTGCAAAGCCAGATGCTGCTTTCGTTCCCCACTTCAAGTATGCATCACTGTTATTTGCGGGATTGGTCAAATATTTAATATGCTCCGCAATAGTCTTCTCTGCAACCTTCTGAATATCTTTATTGATCGTCAGGTACAAGTTATTCCCTTTGACAGGCGCAGTAATGGTTGCTCTACCGATAATTCTCATTGCCGCATCTACCGGATATACCTTGCTTCCATTGGTTCCCCTGAGCTCATCCTGGTACATCCGCTCGATTCCATCAAAACCTACGTTCTCCGAGCTTAGATACTCTTTGCTATTCGGGTTATCCTTGTACATGTCCTGAGAGGTTTGATTGTTGTAGGACTTCAAATAGCCAATTAACTGTGTAGCAATCGTTGTATTGTCTTCTTCCTTCTCATACATCCGAATACTTTCTTCATTGACTTCCAGCCATTTGTACACATCGCGATGCTCCAGCAGGTAGGCAATCTCTTCCTGGGAGAGATCCGCTTTGATTCGCCGCGGCACTTGATAATAGCTAGGGGCTTTCGTTTCCTTCTTGTCAATGTCATAGCCCAAATCCATGGCCAGCACGACATCTGCCGGGGTCAGCTTTTTCGCATCCGGCTTGCCGTATTTGTTAAATACGTCATTGACCAAGCTCGTCGCTAGCGCAATGACTTCATCTTTGTTTTGCTGCCCTGGCTCAATCCGGAAAAATAAAGACTGAATCGGAATCGTATAGGCAAGCGGAGATTTATTGGAATCATAGATATTACCGCGAATCGGTGCGATCTTCGTCGTTGTATTGGTGTTAGTATTCTCTGCTGCCTTCAAATCCTTCGCCTGCACGAACTGCAGTATAGCCAAACGAACGATCAACACGGAGAAAAGCGTAAACGTAACAAAGAAAAAGATATTAATTCGAAAGGAAAAGTGCCGCTTCTTCGTAATTTCCTGCTTCTTAGGGTCATCCATCAATGATGATGACTTCATTGCTTTCCATCCTTTCCTTGCTTACTTTCTGACTTCAAGTTCATCAAACAATTCCATCAGAGAGCGAATGCCTTGGCCTGTATGGTAGTCGTAGCGCAATATTTTGACAGCCTCGATTCCTTCTTGGTTCGGAGCCCATATATCATTGGTTTCGTGATCGCCGATATACAGCACATCCTTGGCCTCCACATTCGCCATCTTCAGCGCTAAGCGGAATATCGCGGGGTCCGGCTTCTCCAAACCAACCTCGGTAGACACAATGACAGGGTCAAAGAAATGATATACCCCCTTACTTTTCAAAATGGCTTTCAGGGTCGGAGCAAAATTGCTGATCACTCCAAGCCGGAGCCCCAGATCACGAAGCCGCTCCAAGCATGGAATGACATCGTCAAACAGTTCATAATAGGCTGGAGCTGTGTAGATATCGTAGAGTTCATGGCAGCATGCGTGGATTTCATCCGCTGTCCAAGCTTCGTGCGCATCCAGCTTATGAAGCACATATTTGTACAATTCCACCCAGAATTGACGGTCGGATTCAGGCGTACAAGCCTCAAATGTATCGGTCTTCTTCCCGTAATAAAATAGACGGAATGCTTCGGTGAACAGTTCACCGATGTGATCTTCATCGCGATCAAGCTGCGGTCCGCCAAATATTGCTTTAGTATAGCCTGAGCGGCCGGAATCATAAGCAGCGTATCCCCCGCGTCAAAGTAAATCATCCGGTATTCTTGTATTCTTTTCCCCATAAATTCCCCTTCATTCTATGTATCCGATACATAATTACTCTTTACTCTCCCTACAGTGTAACACAACTTACATGGAAGGAAAAAAGAAGCCGAACCCTTGTATAAGGTTGGCTTCTCTGGTCTATGCAGCTCATGCTTCTCTAATGTGCGTCTGATCGAAATTGGGCGGATTAAACCAGTTGCCGCCGCTTGATACCCAAGTCGAATCCAGCGGTACCCAGCGAGCGGTTTCTGATAAATATACTTCATTCCAGGCATGCGGACCATAGCTGCCCTTCCCGTCATACCCCAGCCCCGTGACCACTTTAACGTCAAGTCCGACGGAACGAGCCATTTGCGCGTACAATCTGGAGTAATCAATGCATACCCCTTTGCGCGAGTTGAAGGTATCCTCCGGTGTTTGTTCCTTCCAGATCCGATCCTCCTCGTAAAGCCTGACCTTTTCCCAATCATACTGCACTCTGGAGCCTACCCACTTGTACAACAGTCGGGCCTTGTCTTCGTCGGTGCCGGCTGATGCCGTAATTTCCTTGGCTGCATCTGAGATATTATCAGGGATTTTCGCATCCAGAACTTCATATCGCCGCTGCAAAATGTTGGTGAACTCATCCTCAACAGCCCTGGTGAATACAGGTACCTTGTCAGCGATAAAATCGCCGGTAAACGGCGAGATGACTTCTTCCGCACCCTTTTGATACATATGAGAAGCCTGAATGTAAGATGTTAAAGGGGAATGCGGAAAAAAGGTCACATAAATAAACAGCACCGCAATCACCATCAGCGAGCGAGCCAGTCCCGTTACGATGCCAATCAAGCCGCCGCCCAGCGAGCTGAAGAAAGACCTGGAGCCGTCCCGATACGCAGCATCGCGGCTAGCCACAAACAAACGGATAAGCGGGTCCGACAACAGCTGGATCCCCTGCTTGACAATCATATAACCCAATAAAAACAGCACGCCAAAGCGCAGCAGAGGAAAATCGCGCACACTGGTGACTACGGTGTAATACACCTGTTTCAAGTGCTGCTGTCCCCAGTCGGAAGCTGCAGCTGCTGCGATTTCAGCCAGGTTTGAATCAGCGGCGAAACAAGCTGCACTCCCTTCCAGGCCAAAAACATGCTAATCAGAACCGTGATCGCTTCCATCACCATGTAAATCAGATGCTTGGCCGAATTCGAGCCGCCCCGAAAAAGGCCTTGAATGACGGATCCTGCAAATATCAGCACGATGACAAGCGAAATCATATTGAATGACAGCCAGTTGTCTTTTATCAAATCTGCGATTTGGATAAGGATTCCCCTCTCATCCTACGAAGCGGCGTTCTTCTTTGCTTGCTCCACAATGGCATTAACAGCCGCATTCGCATTCATTGTGAACGTTTTCCCCATAAAGGTGACCTTCACTTCTTCAGAGCCGGCTTTTCCTTCAATTTGCAAGCTCTTGGTCGTGATCACAAACGAACCGTCCGGGTTTGCTTTAAATTTAGCATCCTTAGCTTCGTCCTTTAATGTCGTGACCGCTTTTTCTTTGATCTCATCCCCTACCTGGCTGATGACGCTAGCTCCAATGGTTTGAAGCTTATCCTTATAATTGGCACCGTATACCACGACAGCACCGACAATGACAACAATCAATATCCATTTCATGATCGTTTTTACGATCCCCATGATGATAAACAGCGCTATGATTGCGGCTACCAGCAAATACCACCGGTCCTGTGCAAAGCTGACCCATTGTTCCAATTTACAATCCCCCCGTTAGTCAAAGTACGTTCCTATCATACTACAGGGAAACGCTAATCATCATCTCTTTTTTTCCTCAATTCCTCCAGCTTCTTCCGTATCACTTCGCCTTTATCGACTCGGCCCCGTGTCCTTCGGTAGATGCTCTGCAATCGAAACATCAGCAGCACAGCCGCAACCGCGAGCAATATACGAATCAACCAATCCATGCAGGCGGCCCCCTAACGCTTCAAATTGTGTCATTTATGAGGAGAGGTTATATCTAGCGGACAAGAGGCGTACATCTAAGGAGACAAGATTCCTTCAACGATTTTATGAAAAATGGTGGTGAAACAGTTGAAAACTGCGATTTGGCTCTACCTGTTTATGTTTGTAGCGTTCTTTGATCTGCATGCGCAATATCCGATCTTGTCACCGTTTGCACTCTCTCTTGGTGCAGCCCCTTCGTTTATCGGCTTGATCATGGGTGTATATTCCATTACACACCTGCCAGGCAATCTGATTGCCGGTGTCGGCGTGGACAAATACGGAAGCAAGTTTTTCATCGTCTTCAGCTTGATTGTAGCAGGGATTATTCTCTTATTCCAATCCAGCGTCAAAGACCCTTGGCACCTGCTCTACATTCGTTCCATCAGCGGGTTTGTGCTTGCCTTCCTGTCCCCTGCCTGTCTGTCCCTGCTGGCTAGAATTGCCCGTGATCGCGTTCACCAAAGCAAGCTGATGACCGGCAACGGTCTGGTTCATACGCTCGCTTCCGTTGTTTCTCCAGCCGCCGGAGCTCTTCTTGTAGCCAAAATCGGCTTCACTACCGCTTTCTCCGTACTGGGCTGGGTTCTTATCGCAACAGGCATTCTAGCTATCTTCGGGGTAAAAGAAGAAAAAATCGTATCTTCGATCGAATCTGGGAAAAGTCCCGAAAGCCACGGTCCTATGCTGGATCACCATGGTCATGAGCTCCCGCTTGCGGAGGATAGCCCTGCGATCGCAATTCCATGGCTGTTCTTTCTTATTCCGATGGCGATTTCCTGCTCACAAGGCATTCTATTCTTTGAATTGCCGTTGATGAAAGCCTCACAGGGATCCATTTTAACATCCGGTGTCTTCTTCTCACTTGTCAGCCTTGGTGCGCTATGCAGCCTGAGCCTATGGTTCTTGAATCAAATTTCTCCATTGGTTCGTACTCTAGCGGGAAGCTTTTGTTTGGCTATCATCTTTTTCGGACTAGCGATTCACTGGCCGATTCCATTAGCTGTTTCTTTGTTCCTTATCGGAACGGCCAAGGGCGTCATCTTTTCCGGCGCTTGCCGCTCTCCTAGCGAGCATTACTAGCAGTAACCGTTATGGGCGCGTCTTCTCGATTTTATCGATCTCCCATTCAATCGGGGCTTTTTTCGGTCCCATGCTGGCCGGACAACTTAGGGATCAAATCTCTTCGTATTTCATCGCATTCTTTATTCTAATGCTTGCCTTGTCACTGATTCCATTCCGGACCTTCAAGGTGCCTGCCACGGTATAAAATATTTTAGGAAGCGACTTGCGTGCTGCAAGTCGTCAGTTTATTAGATAAAGCTGAAGTGAAGAGCTCAGTAGTTTTCGGAGAAGCGTAGCGGTTGCCTTTGACAGTTTTGTTATCACCTTAAAAGCTTCTATTTCAATCGAATAACAAAATGTCGGGCAGCAATCGGAGAAAAGCTACTGAAGCTCGTAATGGACTCTGCTTGATCGACAAACAAGCGACTTGCGTGCAGCAAGTCGTTTTTTGCGCCCACGCTGTCATTTCCCGGGAAATCAAGACATATTCTGCTTGGAATTTGTATAAAATGCTTGGATGCGTTCCCAATTGTGGTTATACTACAAAAAAAACCATCAGTGAGGGGATCAACATGTCGATAGTGATCATCGTAGAGGGAAAAAACGACAAAAGCCGTTTGAAGCGAATCGTCAATGACGACATTCTTATTCTCTGCACCTATGGAACGCCCAGCTCGCTCACCTTAGATTCACTTAAGAAAAAAGCCGGAACACGTCAGGTTTACCTATTTACCGACAATGACTCTTCTGGGAAAAGAATTCGCGGACTTCTGCGCGATACGTTCCCGGACGCTGAGCAGATCTACACTCGCAAGGGCTATGCCGGCGTTGAAGGCACCCCTGAGGAATACCTCATTCAGCAATTAGAAAAAGCAGGGCTGGAAGAGTACATTGTGTACCCAGAACCAGACCCTGCCTTTGGAGCGACCGATTATTAAATTACTTTTCTTTGGATAAGGTAATAACATCCTTCACGATGTGATCTGCGTCGAGCTCCGGATTGCCGGCATCGTAATAATTTCGCAGCATCCCTTTTTTGTCAACGAGAAGGATCGCATTGGAGTGAGAGAAATCACCATTCTTTTCTTTAATCACCATAATGCCAAAGTCCTCAGCCAGCTTCATCGTATCGGCTTCATTACCTCTCAGGAAAGTCCAACCGCCAGGAACGGGTTTGGATTCAAATCGATTACCGAACTCCTTCAGCACTTCAGGTGTATCCCTGGTCGGATCCACGGTAATGGATAGAATTTGCGCTTTATCTCCAAGCAATCCCTTATCCTTCAAAGACTCCTGCACTTGCGAAAGTAAGAATGAAGTCGGTAAGCATACATCCGGACAAAACGAGTAAAAGAAATAGACCAATCTAACCTTACCGTTCAAGTCCTTGGAGGACACGGTCTTCCCGTCAAGATCGGTTAACTGGAAATCAGGAGCCGCTTTCATCGCTTTTAACCGTTCGTCTTCCCTCCCTGCTGAAACCAAAGCTTATAAGCAAAGGAAGCAATCATTGCCACTAGAATAATACCGATAGCTAATTTAAACCAGTTTTTCGCTAAAAATGTGTTCATCTCTTCTCCCTTCTTTAACGCCTATGTATTCAAAGATAAACGACTTTGTCGTCCTTAAAGGATGAGCGCGTTTATCAAGGTTGATGCGAAGCAAAAGTATAAAACTTATACTTTCTTATTTACTACAAAGAAGAAACTCCCATGTTGCCATGGGAGTCAAGTTTGTCGATAAAGTTGAGTCCATTACGAGCTTCCGTAGATTTTCTCCGATCGCCGTTCACATTTTGTTATTCGATTGAAATCAAGGATCGTTTACTTCAGCGTGCTGAATACCATCAAGATCGATAACAGCGTTAAATAATTAATAGAGAACACGAACATCCCCTTCGCCCATTTCACTTCAGCGTCTCCGTGGGCACTAAAGCCCTTGACCGTCATGAACACCCAGATCAGCCCCATCGCCGTCGATACGAATAGGAATGTATAGCCTAGATAGCCGAATGCTGTCAGCATAACCGTCACCGGAACAAGCAAGACTACATAGCGAAGCATGCTCTTCTTGGTAATGTAGGTCCCTTTAACAACTGGCAATAAAGGAAAATCCGCCGCGCGGTATTCTTCCATTCGGCGAATGCCAAGTGCCCAGAAATGAGGCGGCTGCCACAGGAAAAGAAACAGAAACAGTAGAACTGCTCCTAAATCAAAAGTACCGCTTACTGTGCAATAGCCGATCACAGGTGGAACTGCCCCGGAAAATGCGCCTACGAAAGTGCCCCATACGGAGGTTCTTTTGAACCATGCTGTGTAGACCCATACGTATAAGAATAATCCGATTAATCCCAGAAGCGCAGCTAACGGAGAATCTGCTAATAAATAGAGCGTTCCCAGACCAAGCACTCCCAGAGTGATACCGTAGGTGAGCACGGTATTGGGCTTCATTCTTCCGCTAGGCAGAGCCCGGTTCTGCGTTCGTTCCATCTTAGCATCCCGGTCACGATCCAGATAATTATTCAGGACAGTCCCTGAAGCCATAACCAGTGCGGTTCCTACCAATGTATAAAGCAATAGCAGCCAATCTATATTCCATTTGGACGCAACCCAGAAGCCCGCGAATGCTGTCATGGAATTGGAATAGATAAGACCAGGCTTCGTTAGCTGGTAATAATCCTTCCAGGTAACCGGCTCAGCAGTCGCTTGAACCTCTGCGGCTTCCTGCGCCTCCGGAAGCTCGGACGCTTTAAGCACACCGCTTGGAGCTGTCTCGTAGCTTATTTGATTATCCACTTGAATTGCCCTCCTATATATGAAATGCGAGCAAATACGATCTTGTCATTCACGTTTCTAATCATACCAACCTAATCATCGTTTGACAATGAAACGGCCAGAGATGTCATCATTTTGTCGATTCTCATTCCAGTATGTGTGAAAAGGGCGGGAAGCATTCCATTTATAGATTAGTTTTTCGACAGTTATGCATGAAAAAAGAGCCCGAAGGCTCTTTCTCCGATTATTTATGAATAGTTAATGGCGCTAATGAAAGCAGGCTGGAACGAAGGATCACCCAGGCTTTAGTAAGCAGGTCTTGAAGCTGCCACGCGTTCCTTCCCAATACGGTTAGCATAAGTCCATGCTTATAAGTGAGGCTGGCACCATAACGGACTTCCCTCACATTCAACGCGCTCAGCTGTTCGTTTAGCCGTTCCAATTGCCGTAAGCCAATCCGGTCCGAACAGACGAATAAGCTGCCCATGTGGGTATCCGGCCCCCAACTGCCGGGAGCATCCAGCTTCATTTCCGAAGGAAGCACCTGCTGATTTTGATAAAAAATGAGCTCCCCCTCATAAGAAACCTTCAGGCGATTCGCATAGCTCTCATACTGAAAAATTTCGCCCCTCTGTGCTCTTCCTGGGCAAAGCACATCGGTCCAAACTAAGGTCGAGCCTGCGCTCGCATACACTTCCGTTTCACCTGCATAGCAAGCATCCTTATATAGCATAACAGGCTCAGGGATATATTCGAGCAAAGCATCCTGATCAAGCATGATGACCTGCTTTTGCGTACTGCCGACTCCGTCCTTAGCCGGATGAATTTTCGTAAACGATTGATTCGTTAAAAATACTTTAGCTCCTGGCCCAATCCGCCAGTTCAGCTCATAATGGTCTCCTGCCATCAATCCGGGCGAACAGTCCATCACATACACGCCAAGCTGGTCCTCGGTATTTTTATCGGGAAGAAGCGTTTCGTTTTCATATCGAAACGTCTTGGCAATCTTGAGCGGGGAGGTTTGGTATTTGCCGACGAGCTGCGTCCTGCCGCCCCGCACAGCGAATTCTGCACGAATCTCCCCGGTAACTCTAGGCATGGCTGTATTCCTGGCGCACCCAATTCACAATATCGTCGAGTCCGGTGCCGCCCATCAAATTGGAGAAAATATAAGGGCGATCGCCGCGCATCTTCTTGGTGTCCTCTTCCATCACTTCAAGACTTGCTCCCACATGGGGCGCCAGATCGATTTTATTGATGACTAGCATGTCGGAGCGGATGATTCCCGGCCCGCCCTTACGAGGGATTTTCTCCCCCTGCGCTACGTCAATAATATAGATGAAGCGATCCACAAGTTCGGGGCTGAAGGCCGCAGCAAGGTTGTCTCCGCCGCTTTCGATGAAGATCATGTTCAAATCGTCAAAACGGCTTTGCAGCTCTTCAATGGCCTCAAAGTTCATGGAGGCATCTTCGCGGATCGCTGTATGCGGGCAACCGCCGGTTTCTACACCAATAATTCGTTCTTCCGGCAGTGCCTCGGAGCGGATCAAAATTCTGGCATCTTCCTTCGTGTAGATGTCATTTGTAATTACCGCGATACTGTAATCATGCTGAAGCTTTCTTGCTAGTCGCTCTACAAGTGCCGTTTTACCTGAGCCGACCGGACCTCCAATACCGATTCGCATCGGACGACTGCGATCTGCCTGCGGTTGTTCCCAATGATGATGGTGATGCGTTTGACCTTGACACATAGAAAATCCCTCCCTTTATAGTGAACAAACATTGATTTATGACATAAACAATCTTGAATACAAGCCTTCATGCTGCATCATCGCAAGCTCCGCCTCCGGCGTGCTGGTATAGGCATCGGATGGGTCGAGATCCTCGGCCTGCGTCCACGCAGCAGGAATTACGGGAATCAGCTTGGTTAGCAGCACCTGTCCTTGCGTCTGGCCCATGGACATAAGACGCAGGGCGCTGTTGATGCACGTCACCACACAGCTGTACAAATATCCCTGGACCGCTTGCGCCACTGGAACCTGCAAATGATAGCTCACCCAACCATGAATGAGAGGATACGTGCTGTGGCACCGCTCTAACTTGACCGCTTCGTCAAGAGGCCCCCAATTCATTTCCGGATACATGGTGCGGGCCAACTGATGCAGCCTTCGCCCCATCTTCTGCACCCCAGATCTTGTTTCACTGGATGCCCGCTGTACATGAATCAGGTGATCCATCTCCCACAATTCCTCCCACTTCTCAGCTGGGATGTACCTATATGCCGCCTTGATGACAAGAGCATCCGAAGTCGACCAGCTGCACGAAAGCATCGTTCGAATGTAGGCTTCCAGCTCTTCCAGAGTTTGCAGCCTTCCCTGCTGCACCAATGTCTCCAACCCAAATGAATGGGAGAAGCCCCCGATCGGCAGCGCCGAATCAAGAAGCTGCTGATAAGCAAGCCAATCATAAGCCTGCTGATGGGAACTCATCATATCTCACCTCAAATCAACTAGAACAAAAAATACCGCTGAGCCATAGGCAGCTCAGTAGCAGGCTCGCAGGTAATTATCTCTCCGTCCACCTTTACTTCATAGGTTTCCGGATTGACTTCGATAGCAGGAGTTCCGGCATTGTGAATCATGTCTTTTTTAGAAATGCTGCGGCAGCCTCTTACAGGCTCCACCCTCTTTTGAAGACCTAGCTTCTCGGCGATCCCCTTCTCGTAGGCCACCTGTGAGACAAAGGTAATCGAGCTTTGTGTATTGGCCCTGCCGTAAGATGCAAACATCGGTCTACCGAAGACAGGCTGCGGAGTCGGAATGGAGGCGTTCGGGTCACCCATTTGCGCATAGGCAATACTGCCGCCTTTCAACACCAGATCCGGCTTCACGCCGAAGAACATGGGACTCCAAATCACGAGATCAGCAAATTTGCCGGGCTCGATGGAGCCTACCAGATGAGATACACCATGGGTGATCGCAGGGTTGATTGTGTATTTGGCAATATAACGTTTAATTCGAAAATTATCGTTCGCTTCCGTATCAGGCGAGAGCGGTCCACGCTGTTTCTTCATCTTATCTGCAGTTTGCCAGGTACGGATAATAACCTCCCCTACGCGCCCCATGGCTTGCGAATCCGAGCTCAGCATGCTGAATACGCCCATATCATGCAGTATATCCTCAGCCGCAATCGTCTCCGGACGAATCCTGGAATCTGCGAACGCCACATCTTCCGGAATCCGACTGTCCAAATGATGGCAGACCATAAGCATATCCAGATGCTCTTCAATCGTATTGATCGTGAAAGGACGTGTCGGATTCGTAGAAGACGGAAGCACATTCAGTTCAGCCGAAGCCCGGATGATATCAGGCGCATGTCCTCCGCCCGCCCCTTCGGTATGGTACGTATGAATGGTTCTTCCTTTAAAGGCAGCAAGGGTATCTTCTAAGAATCCCGCTTCATTTAATGTATCTGTATGAATAGCAACTTGAATATCGTACCGGTCGGCTGCTTCAAGACAAGCGTCGATGGCCGCAGGCGTCGTGCCCCAATCCTCGTGCAGCTTCAGCCCAATGGCTCCCGCTTCAATCTGCTCAGTGAGCGGAGCGAGGAACGAAGCGTTACCCTTCCCCGTGAACCCCAGGTTCATCGGGAATGCTTCTGCCGCCTCCAGCATACGCTGCATGTGCCAAGCGCCTGGCGTACAGGTCGTCGCATTCGTACCTGTCGCCGGCCCGGTACCGCCGCCGATCATCGTGGTAACGCCGGAGGATAACGCCGTTTCGATCTGCTGCGGGCATATAAAATGAATATGAGCGTCGATACCGCCCGCCGTCACGATCTTCCCTTCACCGGCGATGATCTCCGTGCTTGCGCCTACGATCAAATTCGGATGAACGCCGTCCATGATATCGGGGTTGCCCGCTTTGCCGATGCCGACGATATGACCGTCCTTTAAACCAATATCGGCTTTGACAATTCCCCAGTGATCAATAATGACGGCATTCGTAATCAGCGTATCAAGCACGCCTTGGCCACGCATCGCCGAGCTGGATTGACCCATACCGTCACGAATGACCTTGCCGCCTCCGAACTTGCATTCATCGCCGTAAACCGTGTAATCATACTCAATCTCCGCCCACAGCTCCGTATCCGCCAAGCGGACCGCATCGCCTTGGGTGGGACCGAACATAAGCGCATAGCTTTTGCGGTCAATTTGACTCACTGCTCTTCCCCTCCCAAGTCTTCCATCTGTCTCTCACTTCCTGCGGCATACTGCCAAATAAGGCCTGGCCCCGGCTAAGACCGTTTAGTCCGTAAGATAATTTAGCGCCGCCCAATTCGACCAGTTGGACAGGCTTCTGTTCGCCGGGCTCAAAGCGCACAGCCGTTCCGGCGGGGATATCCAGCCTCATGCCGTATGCTTGCTCCCTAGGGAATTCCAGTGATCGATTCACTTCAAAGAAGTGAAAATGCGAGCCTACCTGCACAGGACGGTCTCCTGTATTTGTAACAAGGACTTCAACTGTCTTTCTCCCCTTATTCATCTCGATACTACCCTTCTGGATCCGAAATTCCCCTGGAACCATATCCCCACTCCTCTCTATACGTTAGCTTCATTAACCAACTTTCTTCATATATAGCTTCCGTGCGACGCCTATTCGGCTATCGGCTGATGAACCGTCACAAGCTTGGTGCCGTCAGGAAACGTAGCTTCCACCTGAACCTCATGTATCATTTGCGGTATTCCTTCCATGACTTGTTCAGCCCGTAAAATCTTGGTGCCGTACTCCATAAGCTGCGCAACAGTCATCCCGTCTCTAGCGCCCTCCATAATCTCCGAAGTTAGCAGAGCGATACTCTCCGGATAGTTCAGCTTCACTCCTCTAGCCAGTCGTCGGCGAGCCAGGTCCGCAGCTACCGTTACTAGCAGCTTTTCCTTTTCTCTCTCGGTTAGGTACACGTCTTCACCTCTCTAAACCCGAATATTGGAAACTTCTTACACTCATTATATTCGTATATATGTGCGAAGTAAATCACTTTATGTAAGCTTTTTTAACATAATTATGAATAAATGATGAAGTCATCTTTCGTATTTATGTAAAAGTAACAATAACAGGCTGTTTATTTTGTTGAAAACACAATATTTCACTTTTAGTGTTAAGTATATTGACACTAAGTTTCAAGACACCGTATCATTGTCGATGTGATCCAAAATTTTCTAAAGGGAGTGGAATTACATGACAGAGAAAAGAAATCTCGGCAAGCTCACCGTAACACTCAGTATGGCCCTTATGATGGCCCTGGCGGGATGCGCGAAGACCGAAACCACCTCATCCACTGGGGCGACTGCGCCTGACGCCACCAAAACTGCCGAAGCAAAAGCAGCTGCCGGGGATACGGTACCTGTTGGAATCCTGCACTCCTTAACAGGCACGATGTCCATCAGTGAAGTTTCCGTCAAAGACGCCGAGCTCATGGCGATCGACGAAATTAACGCGACAGGCGGACTGCTCGGCAAGAAAATTAAGCCTGTTATTGAAGACGGCGCATCGGATTGGCCGACATTCGCAGAGAAAACAAAGAAGCTCCTTCAAAAAGACAGCGTTGTGACCATCTTTGGATGCTGGACATCCGCAAGCCGTAAAGCGGTACTGCCGGTTGTGGAGCAAAACAAAGGCTTGCTCTGGTATCCCGTTCAATATGAAGGCTTGGAATCATCCCCTAATATTTTCTATACAGGAGCCACTACGAACCAACAAATCATCCCGGCCGTCTCCTGGCTGCTTCAAAATAAAGGTAAAAAGTTCTACTTACTCGGCTCCGACTATGTATTCCCCAGAACGGCTAATAAGATCATCAAAGAACAGCTCAAAGCTGAAGGAGGTACTCTCGTAGCGGAAGAGTACACCCCACTTGGACACACGGACTACAACACAATCATCAGCAAAATTAAAAAAGGTAAGCCGGACGTCATCTTCAACACACTGAACGGCGATAGCAACGTTGCGTTCTTCAAACAATTGAAGGATGCAGGCATCACTTCCAAGGATGTAACGACTATGTCCGTAAGTATCGCGGAAGAAGAAGTCCGCGGCATCGGCGCCTCCGTACTGGAAGGTCATTACACCGCATGGAACTATTATCAAACAACGGATACGCCGGAAAATAAAAAATTCGTTGAAGCCTACAAAGCCAAATACGGCCAAGATCGCGTAACGGATGATCCGATAGAAGCAGGCTACACCGCCGTCTACCTATGGGCTGAAGCTGTGAAGAAAGCAGGCTCCTTTGACGTCGATAAAGTGAAAGCCGCAGCGAAAGGCATCGAATGGAACGCACCGGAAGGTAAAGTAACAATTGAAGGCGAGAACCAGCACATCTTCAAAACGGCACGTATCGGCGAAATCCAAGCAGACGGCATGATCAAAGAGATCTGGAACTCCGGTCAGCCTCTGAAGCCGGATCCTTTCCTCAAAACATACCCTTGGGGCGCAGAAGTGACGAAGTAATTCATTGTAGCCAGGACTGCCTCACGGCAGTCCTGTATTTCATCAAACATGAGGTGATGTCATGAGTCTGCTGCTTTTGCAATTATTCAACGGTCTGAGCTTGAGCTCCATCCTGCTCTTGATCGCTATCGGCCTTGCCATTACTTTTGGACTGATGAATGTAATGAATATGGCGCACGGAGAATTCATCATGATTGGCGCATATATGGCTTATCTGGTTCAGCAGTGCTTCCAGAAATGGCTGCCCGCTTCCGCATTCGGCTGGTATTTCGCTGTATCTCTCGTCGTCGCCTTCGCCGTCGCCTTCGTGATCGGCTGGCTGCTAGAGGTACTGCTCGTGCGCTTCCTGTACGGCAGACCGCTCGACAGCTTATTGGCTACTTGGGGCGTCAGCCTTGTGCTGCAGCAGCTGGCGCGGACTATTTTCGGCGCTCCGAACGTTGCTGTAAAAGCCCCGGAATGGCTCGAAGGCGGACTGCATATTACCGCGGACCTGATTCTACCTTATAAGCGGCTGTTTATTATTGCATTGGTAGCCGTTTGTATTACTGCCATTTACCTCTACCTCTATCATTCGGCCGGAGGCAGAAAGATGCGGGCTGTCATGCAAAATCGCCAAATGGCAGCATGTCTGGGCATCTCCACGAGACGCGTAGACGCGCAATCCTTCGCATTCGGCTCGGCTATGGCCGGTATTGCCGGCTGCGCATTATCGCTGCTCGGTCCCATCGGACCTACGATTGGCACCTACTACATTGTCGATGCCTTCATGGTCGTTGTGCTTGGCGGAATCGGCAAGCTGATCGGCACAGTCGCCGGCGCTATGGGCATCGGTATTTTTAACACCGCGCTCGAATACTCAACTAGCGCAACACTTGGCAAGGTGCTTGTATTTACGCTGATCATCGCCTTTCCTGCAGTGGAAGCCGATGGGCCTTGTGACGATCCGATCCAGATCCTTAGATTGATGAAAGGAAGTGACAGCTATCATGATCGCAACCGCTCCACCCAGAGCTAAGCTTATTGCCTATTCAGCGTGCCTGATTCTACTGGCGCTCTCACCACTGTTTTTATCCGAATTCCGTTTATCTTTGCTCGGCAAGTTCCTGGCATATGCCATTATCGCAATGGGGATTGATCTGATTTGGGGGTATACCGGTATTTTAAGTTTGGGGCACGGTGTCTATTTCGGACTGGGCGCATACTGCATGGCCATGCATCTTAAGCTCGTGTCTACGCCCCAGGGACTACCGGATTTTATGTCGTGGAGCGGCGTCGAGAGCCTTCCCTGGTTCTGGGTCCCCTTTCACAATCCGCTGTTCGCCTTCTTGATGGCGCTCACCCTGCCCATGATTGTCGCCTTCATTCTTGGCTACTTCACGTTCCGTAACCGAATTAAAGGCGCGTTCTTCTCTATCCTGTCGCAAGCGCTGGTCATCATAACCGTTACGCTGTTTGTGGGCCAGCAAGGCTATACGGGAGGAACGAACGGCCTGACGAATTTCGAAACGTTCCTGGGACTGAACTTGCGCTCCCCTTCGACGAAGCTATTGTTCTTCTATGTCACATTGGCAGTTGTCGCTCTTGTTCTCGTTCTCTGCAGCTTTCTCGTATCTAGCCGATTGGGCAAAATTCTGACCGCTATCCGCGACGGAGAGAACCGTGTCCGTTTCATCGGATACAATCCGGTTGTGTTTAAAGTGTTCATTTATTGTGTATCCGCGGGGTTAGCCGGACTCGCCGGCGTACTCTTTGTTCTTCAAGAAGGCATCATCTCCCCTGCTCAAATGGGAATTGTCCCTTCGATTGAAATGGTCCTATGGGTTGCCATCGGCGGCCGCTCGACAATCGGAGGAGCCGTACTCGGAGCACTGATCACAAATGCAGCTAAAACTACCTTCAGCGAAGCATACCCGGCCTGGTGGCCTATTATGATGGGCGCCATGTTTATCGTCGTCGTTCTATTCCTACCGAAAGGCATTGTCGGGACCATCACTCATTACCTCTCCAATTGGAAAAAACCCGTGCTTCCGAAAGCAGTATCATCGCAAGAAGCCAGATGATCATAGAAGTTTCGGCTGTATCCGCGCTTTATCCCAAACTAAATAAAGAGGAGGAATCCCCATGCTTGGACAGTACGCCATGCAATCCCCATTACCCGGCAGGGACATCCTGCGTGTGGAAGGACTTGAAGTCGACTTTGACGGATTTAAAGCGCTCCGCAGCCTCGACTTCAGGGTCCAGGCAGGTGAGCTCCGCTTTCTCATCGGACCGAACGGTGCTGGCAAAACAACGCTGTTAGATGTCATGTGCGGCAAAGTAAAGCCTAGCCACGGGAGGGTAGTGTTTAAAGACTCGATCGACATCTCCAAATTTCAGGAGCATCAGCTCGCCGAACTCGGAATCGGACGCAAATTTCAAGCTCCCTCTGTATTCACAACCTTGACCGTTTTTGAAAATCTTGCACTTTCCATGAAGCAAAAGCGGGGCCTACTAAGTGCGTTGTGGGCGAAAACAACCAGCGAGCAGCGCGACCGCCTGCTTCATCGCCTTGAGATGATCGGACTGCAGGACAAAGCCGCCGCCCGCGCGGGCTCGCTTTCTCACGGAGAAAAGCAGTGGCTGGAAATCGGCATGCTGCTCATGCAAGAGCCCGATCTCCTTCTGCTGGATGAGCCCGCGGCGGGCATGACCGACAGCGAGACAGAGAAAACCGGCGAGCTGCTGCATGCCATCAGTAATAACCAGACGATTATCGTTGTCGAACACGATATGGAATTCGTAAGAAGGTTTGCGAAGACAGTTACCGTGCTGCATGAGGGGACTGTGCTTCGTGAAGGAACGATGGAAGACATTCAATCGGATGATAAGGTGGCGGAGGTTTATTTGGGAAGGAGAGTTGAACGCGATGCTTAATCTGGAAAGAATCGAAGCCGGATACGGGGAAAGCATGGTGATCCGAAATGTCCATTTGAAAGTGGAGCCGGGACAGGTCGTCTGTCTGATGGGGCGTAACGGCGTCGGTAAATCCACGCTGATGAAGACGATCATGGGTCTCATCAAGCCGCGCAGCGGAACGATCAGCTATTGCGGGAGAGACATCACATCTTTCACCCCTGACCGCAGAGCAAAGGCAGGGATTGGATATGTCCCTCAAGGGCGAGATATCTTCCCTCAGCTGACGGTAGAAGAGAATTTGCTGCTCGGACTAGAGGCGGCTTCAGATGGACGCAAGAGGCTTCCCGAGTCTTTGTTCGAGACATTTCCTGTCCTGCGGGAAATGCTTCAGCGTAAGGGCGGAGACTTAAGCGGAGGACAACAGCAACAACTTGCAATCGCAAGAGCTCTGGCATCCGGTCCAAAGCTGCTCCTGCTGGATGAGCCCATGGAGGGCATTCAGCCATCCATTGTCATGGAAATCGAAGCGATTATTGAATCAATCAAACGAAGCCGGGAAATTGCCGTTCTGCTTGTCGAACAAAGCTTGGAATTCGCCGCCAGCATTGCGGACCATTATTATGTTCTTGATCGAGGCACAATCGTAGCCAAAGGCAATGCGGAGCAGATAAGTGAAGAGCAAGTCCGCAAGCACTTAACAGTATGAGGGTTGCCCATCCCCTCAATTTCAAAGAAGGAAGCTGGAAGTACTGATCCCTTTTCAGGAGTCAGACGAATTCCAGCCTCCTTTTTTTATATACTCTTCCATTTTATGAAACTGGACGTCTCATATTGGATGAAGTATAGTTAAATGTGCGGAATAATACATAGATTCGACATGTGCTGTCATAGCGTCGCCGGACTTTTTTGACGAAAAGGAGGGATATGCTTATGTCTAAAATCTTAATTATCGAGGACGATCTAAGTATCGGTGAGATGATGACGATGTACCTATATGAAGAAGGTTATGAAGTAAAACGCGCCGAGAATGGCACACAAGGCGAACAGATTTTTCAAACCTTTATTCCGGACGTCGTCGTGCTCGACATCATGCTGCCGGATATTGACGGCATGAAGCTGTGCTCCATATTTAGAACTGGCTCGACCGTGCCGATTTTGATGGTCTCCGCGAAGAGCGAGGTCACCGATCGGGTTCGCGGGCTTCAAACGGGCGCAGATGATTATTTATGTAAACCGTTTAGCATGCGAGAGTTCGCCGCAAGAATACAAGCGTTGCTAAGACGGTCTCAATCTTTCCCTACTCCAGTACACGAGACACCAGCGGGGCATCCCATTCGTCTGGACTTCGAAAAGCGCTGCCTATATGTGAACAACAAAGTCGTCGAGACAACCTTCTCTGAATTTGAAATCATGAGATTGTTCTGGCAAAATGAAGGCCGCGTCTACAGCAGAGAAGAACTGCTGAACAAAGTGCGCGGTTTTGACACTTATGTAACAGAAAGAGCTATAGACGTTCACATTGCCAACCTGCGTAAGAAGATTGAAGCCGACCCCAAGGATCCGAAGCATATTAAAACCGTCTGGGGTGTTGGCTACAAATTCCTCCCCGATCCATCCCTTTCATAAAGCATACACGAAGCTCCCTGAGGGGCTTTTTTTGCTATATAGGGGTCATTGTCATGGACTTCCTCAAAAAAACCTTACTGCTGGCAGGCACCAATTAGGCGCAAGCTCAATATGATGATATGGAAATTGGCCCATCGGCGAATGCCTACTAAACGGCTGACCGAAGAGCTACCAGGCCCAACGTTGATGCGAGCAAATTACTTACGCCAGCCTTCTGGCAAAAAACTCTTAGGAGGATTTTCACAATGATGAACAACCCTTACAGATCGTCCATGCAAGTACCTTACGGCTATCCTACTTATCCGACTTACCCTGGTCAAACTATGGTCCCTGCAACAGGTGGAACGAAAATGCCTGCTGTTAATCCAGCAATGCCTATGCCTGCAACTGCCACACCAGGTGCCTCCACTTACGTCGGAGACGGCCAGCTTCCGCTCGAGCAATCCTTTATCGAAAACATCCTTCGTTTGAACCTCGGCAAAGTCGCGACGATCTATATGACATATGAAAACAACTCCGAATGGAACGCTAAAATTTTCAAAGGAGTTCTGGAAGCCGCGGGCCGCGACCACATCATCATCAGTGATCCAGCAACAGGAATGAGATACCTCCTGCTGATGGTCAACCTCGACTACATTACATTCGATGAAGAATTGAATTATGCTTATCCATTTGCAGCACAGAAGCCAGTTGGAAGATAGCTTTTACGAACCGCTTAGAGCCGCGGCTCCCATCCCAGGGGACTGCGGCTTCTTTGTTCGCTTAACTCTCCGTAAAGTGCCACATGTGCAGCTTCTGAAGTCCACCTTTCACCCAACGGCTCCAATTTGCGGTCTCCTTTTCCAAAGATGCGCCTTCCTGCAAACGCTGCTTCTTTAACTCCTCGTACTCTGTATAACTGACACCATCCCATATCTCCACGAACAATCCTGGTTGGTCCGTTCCCTCCATAAGAGTCAATCGCCCTTCCCTGAGCTTCCATGCCTGCATATAGTTAAGGTAGGAAACGCGTTCCTCAGGATTTATGGCATATTCTACAAAAACTTTGAACATTTTTAGCTCTCCTTCTGATTTAATTTTTGCTCCAAAATGGTAAACTAATTGAAAGCGGCGCTTCATGATGCGGCCTTCCGCTGGAAGGCCTGAGTGGTGCTTACGATAACTTTTGGGAGGAGCCTACTTTTGGACACTGGAACACATCTTGTTATCGGCTTGGGACTGGCGGGACTTGCTCACATTGATCCCGTAGTAGCTGCAGATCCTACAGTGGCTACCGCTGTTTTTATCGGCACCGTTGTCGGGTCACAAATTCCCGATGCGGACGGGCTGCTGCGATTTAAGGGAAATGCCGTCTATATTCGCAACCATCGGGGACGTTCCCATTCTCTCCCCGCACTGGCGATTTGGACCCTGCTCATTACAGGCGTGCTTGCTCTCTGCTTTCACGGCTTGCCGCTAAGGCACGTGCTCATGTGGGTAGGTATTGCCGTTTGTTTTCACGTTTTTACCGATTTGTTCAATACTTACGGTACACAGGCGCTTAGGCCTATCTCGGAGAAATGGGTCTCGTGGAACATTATACACATCTTTGATCCGTTTATCTTTCTCAGCCATATTATCGCCATCGTGATGTGGGCCTTTCACATCGCCAGCCCGACACTAATTTTCCCTATCCTTTATGGGCTCATAGCGGTTTACTATATGTGGCGTTCACTCGATCATTATATTTTGGAAAAGGGCTTGTTCCGCAAAGATCCCACCTATAAGCCCGGGGACTCGTACACCTTAATTGCAACCTTTCACCTATATGTATGGAATGTGGTAAAGAGACGCGGAGATGGAACCTACCAGCTCGGAGAGCTGAGAAACCTAAAGCTCAAATGGATCGATACCGTCAAATGCGACAGCCATCCGGCGATTGAAGTATCGAAGAACCACGAGAACATTCAAGCTCTGCTCTATTTCTCCTCGTTCACCTGCGCGGAAGTCAAAGAGCACCGTTGGGGCTATGAGGTCAGATGGGCCGATGTCCGTTACCGCCACCGCAAGCAGTATCCATTCGTCGCCGTTCTGCTCATGGATCATGAGTACAATACCCTTGATTCGTATGTCGGCTGGGTAAACGATACCCGCTTAGAGAAGAAGCTTCGTGTGGATTTATATTAAAAGCAAAAAAGACGCGCACTTCCCAGGAGTGCGTGTCTTTGTGTATATTTGCGTGTATTCGCATGATCTTCACGTTTCTTGTATGCTGCCAATTACATAATACAAGCCCAGGGGACCTTGGTTCCCTGGGCTATATTGATACAATTGTTACATCAAACAAAAAGCTATTGTACTAGTATGACAGCTCCGAATTAACGGAATTGTCCAGCCAGCGTTTGCTCAGCGATTTGCACCAAGCGGCGAGTGATGTGACCACCGATTGCACCGGTGTCACGAGTTGCCATGTAACCATAGTAACCATCTTGAGGAATTTGGATGCCCAGCTCTTGAGCTACCTCATACTTCAATTGGTCCAAAGCTTGGTTGGCTTGCGGAACTACTAGCGTATTACTGTTACGAGATTGTCCTGTACCCATTAGGATCAGACTCCTTTCAGTCAGCTATAATCTTTGATGTATTTGCAAGCTTGCAAACATAGTATGTGGAGGAAATGAAATTATATGCACGCCCAAGAAAAAAAGTTTAAAATAAGATACGGGAACCTTATATAAGAAAGCAGGTGACATCATGAGCAAACCGCTCGCACTATTATTCGCCCTGGTCGGTACCTTGCTGCTGGCCTCGATCAGCTTCTTCATTGCGTTAAGACAGCCATGGATGGTACTCCTGTGCGCGCTGATCGCTCTTGGTTTTATAGGGTACGGCTTCGCCTTCAAAGCCAAGCTGCGCAAAAGGAACAAGCAGAACCGTTGACACGGGCTTGTACGGAAAGCTATACTTTTCTCAGAACTAAAATATCCCAAAACGCCAAAGAAAGTAGTTGTCCAAGTGCCACTACTTTTTTTATCGGATTTATTACCAAAATGAAAATATTTTATTTCAGAAATAAATGAATAATTTGTAAAGAAACGTGGTGAAGCGTTTGAAAATCGGTATTTCTTGTTATCCTACTTTAGGTGGTTCCGGCGTCGTCGCAACAGAGCTAGGCAAGATGCTCGCAGAAAGAGGACACGAGGTTCATTTCATCACCGACCGAATGCCGTTTAGGCTCGGACAATTTCATTCCAATATTTTCTATCACGAGGTAGAAGTGAGCGATTATTATGTATTTCGCTATCCGCCTTATGATCTGGCGCTCGCCAACAAGCTCGCTCAAGTCGCCAAGCAGGAGAAGCTGGATATTCTTCATGTGCATTACGCTGTTCCCCATGCCATATGCGCTTATTTGGCGAAGCAGATGGTCGGGGATCATCTGAAAGTCGTCACGACCCTGCACGGTACAGATATTACGATTCTCGGACACGATCCCTCTCTGCGGGATCTCATACGGCTGGCCATTCACCAAAGCGATGCCGTTACGGCTGTCTCTCAGGATTTAATCGCAGAAACATACGAGGTGCTCGGTAATGAAAAGCCAATCGAGCTGGTCTACAATTTTGTCGACCCTCAGGACTACATAGCACCGGTCAACCCGCAGCTTCGCGCGCAATTTGCCAAGCCGAACGAGAAGATCGTGCTGCACATGTCTAACTTCCGCCCTGTTAAGCGGATCAGCGATGTCATAGACATCTTTGCCGGCATTCATAAGGAAGTCCCTTCTCACCTCGTCTTTGTCGGCGAAGGGCCCGAGCTTGCCAAAGCCGTGCATCAGGTCAAGGAATTAGACCTCACAAGCCGGGTTCATTATCTCGGCAAACAGAACAACGTAGCCGAAGTGATCGGCCTAGCCGACCTTCTGCTGCTGCCTTCCGAGAAGGAAAGCTTCGGACTTGTAGCCTTAGAAGCCATGGCAGGGGGTGTCCCTACGATCGGCTCCAACACGGGAGGCATTCCCGAAGTGGTCAACCATGGCGTCAACGGGTATCTGGCCCCTGTGGGCCATATCGAAGAGATGGCTGCTTACGCTGTCAGGCTGCTGAGTGATTCCGCGCTGTATCACGATTTTTCGCTAGCCGGCATTCAACGCGCTCGCGCGCAGTTCTCCGCCGCTGCCATTGTAGAGCAGTATGAGCGGATCTATTACAAGGTCACTGAGGCCTCAAGCTGCAACTCCTCACTGTCCATGTGACGAGAGGAATAACCCCCGCAACATCGATCCACTTTGGACTATCGAAAAAGAAACCGGTAATACCCCTAACCGAGGGGTGCTGCCGGCTTCTTCATTTTACTACTTAAATAACAAAACCCATACGCTTCTTCACTTCAAGCAGTGTCGCATTCGCCACTTCCGCCGCTTCCTCTGCGCCTTTTTTCAAAATATCAAAAATCTCTCCGGAAGCTCGAATTTCGCGGTAACGCTGCTGGATCGGCTCGAGCACAGCTACAAGATGCTCAGCCAAATCCTTTTTGAACGGTCCATAACCTTGCCCTTCATACTTCGCCTCGATTTCTGCGACGCTCATGTCCGCAAAGTGCGAATAGATGCTGATGAGATTGCTAACCTCCGGCTTGTTCTGGGGATCATATTTCACCTCGCGGCCCGAGTCGGTTACCGCACGGCTGATCTTCTTGCGGATCACGCTCGGCTCATCCAGCATCGCAATATAGCTGCCCGGATTCGGATTGCTTTTGCTCATCTTCTTCGATGCATCATCGAGCGACATAATTCTCGCTCCAACCTCCGGCATATAAGGCTCCGGCATCGTAAAGTAATCACCGAAACGGTTGTTAAAACGGTGCGCCAGATCGCGGGTCAGCTCCAAGTGCTGCTTCTGATCATCACCAACCGGAATCAGATCCGCGTTATACAGCAGGATATCCGCCGCCATCAGGGACGGGTACGTGAACAACCCTGCACCTACCGAATCCTTACCCGCGGATTTATCCTTAAACTGCGTCATCCGCTCCAATTCGCCCATATGCGTGAGCGTCGTCATCAACCATCCCAGCTCGGCGTGAGCGTGGACATGGGATTGCAGGAATACGGACGCCTTGTTTGGATCAATACCGGAGGCAATGTACAGCGCCGCAGCGGATTCCGTCTGTTCCCGAAGCGCAGCAGGCTCTTGGGGAACCGTCACCGCATGTAAATCAACGACCATAAAAAAGCATTCATGCAGGTGCTGGAGCTTTACGTAGTTGCGAAGCGCGCCGATATAATTGCCTATGGTCAAAAATCCGCTGGACTGCATGCCGGATAATACTCGTTTCATGTTACTTCCTCCTCGAATATGGGTCATCTCCTATAGCAAACAACAACAAAAAGGCCTCCCGCCGCAAGGGACGAGAGACCGTGGTACCACCCTAATTTGCTTTCTAGCGTATGATCATGCATACGCAGAGAAGCCTTCAGACTCCGGTAACGGGGAGCTGCCGTTTGGCATACTTGTCAGATGCGTTCGTTCGGGGCCGGCCCGGGTTCCGGCTCTACAACGGCATCTGTGTTCAGCCTCAAGCTCAAGGATCCATTCGTCCTGCGGGTTCCACCGGTTCGCACCAACCACCGGCTCTCTGGGAAACGCCTGCCAAGCTTACTTGTTCCTGTCATCGCTTCGTATCACATTTATTGTAATTATACACACTGCCCCTTCAATGTCAACTCTACATGTTGTCCTATCCGCTCTCTCCCTGACATAAGATAGAAGCATATCCGATCTTGTTACAAAGGGGAAATGGACCTTGCCTTCTACATTTTACCGGTGGAGCCTGCCGATCATCGCTGCAGTCTGTATGCAGCTTATCTATTTGATTGCCACACATAGAGAACTCCCGCATTGGCTTGTCCTAGATGGGAAATGGATGCAGGTTGTTCATACGTTCTTCAGTATTTTTCTGGACGCACTGCCCTTTATGCTGCTGGGTATAACCATGTCCACCATCGTCGAGAACTTCATCCCGGAATCATTTATCCGTAAAATGACGCCGCGGCATCCCTTAGGCGGAATCTTGTTCGCCTGCCTGCTCGGCATTCTGTTCCCGCTCTGCGAATGCGGGATGATTCCCTTTGTCCGCCGACTGATGAGAAAAGGCATGCCGGTTTACATTGCCGTTATTTTGATCCTCGTGGGCCCCGTTCTTAATCCGGTTTCCTTCGCCGCTACCTACATGGCCTTTGACACGGAACCTCTCATGGCTTATGCCCGCATGGGACTGACCTTTCTCGTAGCCCTTGTCGTGGGACTGCTCATGACTCGATTCGTCACCTATAATCCCGTTCGCAACACGCTTCGTATGAACGCTGCGGATCCATGCGAAGAAGGCTGCAGCCACCCGGGACACGATCACTCTCATACCAGCGGTCGTCCCATGATCATGCTCAGCCACGCCTACTCGGAACTGCTGGAAATGAGCAAATATTTGATGTTCGGCGCACTCGTAACAGCCTTCATTCAAACGTTCATTCCGAAAGCGAGCTTAGCCAGCTTCGGACAGGACTCATTAGTCTCTCACATGTTCATGATCGTCTTTGCCTATCTGCTGTCATTGTGCTCCACTACAGATGCCTTTGTCGCTGCTTCCTTTAGCGATACGTTCTCCTTAGGCGCCCTGCTCGGCTTCCTCGTGTTCGGTCCCATGATCGATATCAAAAGCACCTTTATGCTGCTATCGGTCTTTAAAGCGCGATTCGTACTACAGTTAGCTATGATTGTGACGATCGTGGTTCTGGCAGGCTCCCACTTGTTCGAAATGATTCTGTGGCCCTAGGCCACGGCTGTGCTGGGGTTTGGCGGCGGCATAGGATAACGTTGCTTGCAAAGTATGTCAGCGACTCGTTCCTTTCGCTATTCGCTGCTGCGGATTTTCTGCAGTGTTGCCTTTCTCCGCACAAAGAAAAACTTTGCTTGTCAGCGAAATTACGCTGTAACAAGCAAAGCTTTTTATACGAAAACAGATTAGATTTTCAACACGCCGCCTGCGCTTGCGTTCGTAACCAGCTTGGAGTAACGAGCAAGGTAACCGGATTGAATTTTCGGCTCAAAACCTTTCCAATTCTCACGGCGCTTCGCCATTTCTTCATCGCTGATTTGCAGCTCGATTTTACGGTTGTCCATATCGAGGTCGATAATGTCGCCGTCTTGAACGAATGCCAACGGACCGCCTTCAGCCGCTTCCGGAGAAATATGTCCGATGCTGATACCGCGGGATGCGCCGGAGAAACGTCCATCTGTAATCAGACCAACCTTCGCACCGAGACCCATACCAACGATTTGAGAAGTAGGAGCCAGCATTTCCGGCATACCTGGACCGCCCTTAGGTCCTTCATAACGAATAACCACAACATGGCCTTCCTTCACTTTGCCGTTGGCAATACCATAAAGCGCTTCTTCTTGAGAGTCGAAGCAGATCGCAGGACCCACGTGACGGCCGCCGACGGATTTGTCTACCGCACCGACTTTGACGATGCTGCCTTCAGGTGCCAGGTTACCGAACAGGACAGCCAAACCGCCTTTTTCACTATGCGGGTTGTCCAAAGTATGAATGACATCCGTGTTCAAAATTTCGCAACCTGCTACGTTTTCACGAAGCGTTTTACCAGTAACGGTCAAACAATCGCCGTTCATCGCACCTGGTTTCTTCAGTACCTCATTGATCACAGCGCTCACGCCGCCTGCCAAGTGCACATCCTCGATGTGATAGTCAGAAGCAGGTGCGATTTTCGCCAAATGCGGAACGCGCTCCGCAATTTCATTAATGCGGGAAATCGGATAGTCGATGCCTGCTTCGTGTGCGATAGCCAGCGTATGCAGAACGGTATTTGTGGAACCACCCATCGCCATATCAAGCGCAAATGCGTTATCGATGGCATCGATCGTTACGATGTCACGAGGCTTAATGTCTTTCTCGATCAGCTCCATCAATTGACGGGCAGAACGCTTCACGAACTCTTTGCGCTCTTCAGCAACAGCCAGGATCGTTCCGTTACCAGGAAGCGCCAGACCAAGTCCCTCAGCCAAGCAGTTCATGGAGTTAGCCGTGAACATACCGGAGCAGGAACCGCAAGTCGGACAGCCGTATTGCTCCAATTCTTCAAGTCCCGCCTCATCGAGCTTACCCGCTTGATAAGCGCCCACGCCTTCAAATACGGAAGACAGGGAGATCGATTTGCCGTTCTTATCTTTACCGGCTTTCATCGGACCGCCGCTGACAAGCACTGTTGGGATGTTGACACGAAGCAAGCCCATGATCATGCCCGGTGTAATTTTGTCACAGTTCGGGATACAAACGACACCGTCAAACCAGTGCGCATTCACGACGGTTTCAAAAGAGTCTGCAATGATCTCACGGCTTGGCAGCGAGTAACGCATACCGATGTGACCCATCGCAATACCGTCATCCACACCGATGGTGTTGAATTCGAACGGTACGCCGCCCGCTTCACGGATGGCTTCCTTAACCAGTTTACCGAATTCTTGAAGGTGCACGTGGCCCGGAATAATGTCTATATACGAGTTACAAACCGCGATAAACGGCTTGCCGAAATCTTCCTCTTTCACCCCTGCGGCACGCAGCAAGCTGCGGTGTGGCGCGCGGTCGAAACCTTTTTTGATCATATCGCTTCGCATTTTTGGATTTGCCATTGTTGTTCCTCCTAGATTTCGTTTCACAAACATTGAATCTATCATATCATACTTTTCGCTATTTTTCTCGCTTTAATGAGTTCAAGCACTGCAGAAAGAACCATGCTATTTCCTTCCAAAATCAGCCTTGATTTCTCCCCATTTCTTGGTATCCCATTTGACAATTTTATTCGAATAGGAATTGTTCTTCAGCCATGCGAGGGCCCTGTCTACCAGGGTCCATATTTCCTCTGTAGAAGCGTCGCGCACTAAATTGGTAGCGACCTCCTTTTTCCGAATCCAGCTGAGTGCCGTTACAGAATCCGTATAAATCGTCTTGCTGCTGCCCTGCTTTTTCAAATAAGCAAGGCCGTGAACAATAGCTAAAAATTCTCCTAAATTGTTCGTTCCTTTGGAGATAGGCCCCTGATAAAAAATAATATCGCCCGTACGGGTATCCACTCCTTTATACTCCACAATCCCCGGATTGCCCGAGCACCCGACATCGACGGATATGCTGTTATAGTCGACTTCCGGCGGCGTCCCTGCAGCAGTGGACGATTTTTTTGCCGAGCTGCTGCCGCTCCCCCGCCTCCGCCGGAGAAGTTCAGCGACTTTTGCCAGCCCCTCTCGTACGCTTTAAGCGCCTCGCCTTCCGACTCATAGGACTTGAACTTTGCTTGGGGGAATCCTTTCGTCTGAGCCTGACAATCCGCCCAAGTACGATAAAT
This sequence comes from Paenibacillus hexagrammi, assembly GCF_021513275.1. Taxonomy (NCBI): domain Bacteria; kingdom Bacillati; phylum Bacillota; class Bacilli; order Caryophanales; family Paenibacillaceae; genus Paenibacillus; species Paenibacillus hexagrammi. The sequence goes on from NZ_CP090978.1 coordinate 4,824,189, forward strand.
CCCAGGCTGGTTGCCTACCCAAACGACATAAAATTTTGACTGCGCCATTCTCACACACTCCGTACTTGTTGTTGTAATTGCCCTACCAGATCCGACACAACCGCAACCGTATCCGAGAAATAAGGACGATAATCCAAGCCTTGAATGAATTCCAGAAAGGCCTCTCCCACTTGCAGCACTTGTCTTAAGTATTCGTGTGCATCAAGCAAGTAGCTATCGAGCTCACGATATGTACCGTCCGGACGTTCTTCCACATTCGTCAGCTCGAGCTGATCAGCGCTTTTATGCCTCACTACAAACGAGAACCCTCGACACTCCGGGTCACCGCATCCGCAGACGAAGAACGGCATCCGCTGCCATTGATCTGCCGGGGCGAACCGATTTGGGTCCGTATCGTGAAGCGCGCTGAATAGCAAAGCCGGAAGGCCTACATCCACACACAGCGGTTCTTCAACTACGCTATCTTGCTGTATCGACAGTTTGACATCGGCATGAATGATTTGCAAATCCTTATCAAAAGACCAGTGATCTGTTATTAGTTCGAACATGCTCGTCCTCCATACCCTTTCATTTTGAAGCTTTTGTTTCTCTTCATCAATTATAACAAAGACAACAGCCGCATGTGAGTCTAGATTCACGAAGCGCATATGGTCGAAATTTCCAATTTTATTTAAGAGTACAATTTCAAAAAACGAACATAATACCTATTACTGGAGGTGATATCAAATGGGTACAGGACAATCTCGCAGCAGTAACTCCTTAGTTGTTCCACAAGCCAACCAGGCACTAGACCAAATGAAGTATGAGGTTGCTCAAGAACTGGGCATCCAAATTCCTCAAGATGGTTACTATGGCTACATGGCTACCCGTGACACCGGTGCAATCGGAGGTCACATCACTCGCCGTCTCGTACAAATTGCTGAGCAGCAGCTAGCTGGCAAATTCAGCAGATAATTCGTTTCTCCTATACTTAGATCAAGGGTTTATCCCAAGCTGCAACACGGCTAAGGGGTAAGCCTTTTTTATTGTATTCACAGGACCTGCATCCTTCCCGCACCCGCTGGCAGCTATAAAGAAGAAGGCCTCATGCCCACAATGAGCAAAAGACCTTTTTCCATCTGAATTATGGCTTTACATCATAAATCTTGTACAGGTCATCAAGCAGAATATTAGCCGCTCTCACACCGCCGGCGGTATTCCAGGTAGCATCGTCCACCTTGACCACCTTGTTTTCTTTGACTGGCTTCAGGTTTTGCCATAGCGGATCATTCAGCCAATCCTGCTCCTGCTTGGAGCCTTTTCCGTCACCAATCTCATAGGTAAAATAAAACACGCGGTCTGCGGACTCCAGCTCGGTCAAACGCTCCTTGGTAATATCCTCGAATGACTTTTCATCACTCTTCGGATCCGTTCTTTGGAACCCAATCTGTTTGAAAATGACACCGGTAAACATGTTGCCGAAGTAGAATCTCGTCTTGCCGCCCATAAATCGGACTACTGCAACCTTCTCCTTCAGCTTGTCTCCAGCCTTGCTCTTGAAGTCCTCAATTCGAGCATCAAACGCTGCGATAACCTTGTCGCCTTCCGCTTTTTTGTTCAGCGCATCCGCATACAGCTGGAAATTATTTTTCCACTCGCCGCGCAGCGTCTCCGAGAATACGGTCGGAGCAATGAGCTTTAACTGGTCGTAAATTTTCTCATGACGCATCTTATTCCCAATAATTAGGTCCGGCTTCAGTGAAGCGATTATCTCAAGATTGGGCTGGGACTCCCCGCCAACTGTCGTTACCCCCTGCATATCGTCCTTAATATGTGCGAACCACGGATCTCCATAATAAGATTCGACAGCACCAACCGGTTTGATTCCTAGCGCTAATAGCGCTTCCGTTCCTTCATCCGTAAGAATCACCACGCGCTGCGGGTGTGCGGGTACCGCCGTTTCCCCCATCGCATGTTTAATCGTGCGAGTTCCTTCTTCCGCAGGCGCCACCGATGAAGCTGCCGTCGGAGCTGCGGTTGCTGTCGATGACGAAGTTTGCGGTTTCCCACCGCACGCAGTCAGCCACATCGCCATAATCATAACGAGAGCCAGCATCGCCGTACCTTTTGCCTGAAACTTTCCAGTTATTCTTGCCATGTTATGTAGTTCCTCCGTCTCAGTACTTTTGTCTTGTGCAATAAGCACCAATGAGTGATAACGATTATCATTATCTATGATAGGTTACATGTATATTTACCTTTTTGTCAACCAAAGATCAGATCAATCTAACACCTGCTCGTATTTTCTATAACCCATTCGGGTGATTTCACAGGATACTCTCTATGCTAAAATATCTTCAATAATATTGAATTTGAGGTGATTATATGAATGAAGAAAATCAAAAGCCAGCTGAACAAGAACTGCAAGTCGAAAAACAAGAGGTTGAATTAGAGGATCTTAATCAAGAACTATCCGACAATGATATGCAGGACGTCAATGGGGGCTTTGGTCCACCTAGCAGAGATAAGAGACGCGGAAGATAAGAAGAGGGCAGCCTCTTCTTTTTCTATGTACCGAAATAACCAAAAAAAAGAAAAAGCCTTGATTTACAAGGCTTTCCCGCTCTTAAGATTTGACATATTATAATTGCTCTCGAACTGAATACTTACCGATAACAAGTCCTGCCGAATCGCAAAATCCATCGCAATCTCACCGTGTGTCCAGTTCCTCTTGTACTTCAGCGAGTCGATCGCCATCTGCCGAAATGTTTGGTAATGTACCTCCCCCAGTCCCTTGCCGCTAACTACTAATTGTCCCCCTTTACTCTCCAGTGGCAGATGCTTAATTCCGAACTTCCCAATCACATTATTTCGAATCTGAAACAGCACGGTTCCTGAAGTCAATTGCATGAATTCCTCTTTCATCTCTTTAAAAGCCACATCCATCTGTCTAGCTAATGGCATAAGTTCCAAGTTCATTACTTCTCTCCTTTTGTTATCATTTTTTGGAATAATTTGTATTTCCATGCCTATAGACCCATTATACTCAGTGAATTCACAAATTTCAACAATTTGTTTACAAAATTTCGAATTTTTTATCAAAATTCATCAACTGGTAAGCAAATAGACCTAAATCACTATATATGTGATCTAGGTCTATCAGGGATTTTTAAATTGTAAAAAAGAATCCTTCTGCATCTGAAGCAGCTTGGGAATAGGAATTTGGGTATGCGTGTGCACGTCTAACAGCGTACTGCGCGGGTTTTTGGCAATATATTCACGGACAGTCCGGTACAGCTCGGCCTCTTCCTTGCGACAATCTTCACAATAAGCTCCATGGTTATGCAGATATAGCTTCCCGCAACGCTTACAGTTATTAAGCACTATGGGCATCCTCCGTCTTTGCTTCTTAGTACCTCTATTATAGGACACTCCCTCTCAAAGAGCCAACTTCTCTGTAAAATTTTGCTCATTTATGTCGGATTATTGTAGAATGTTTGCCGATACAATGATATAATTTCAAGCATAACACCTAGATCCTGCATACATGTATATATTTGACAGAGGAGTCGGTAGAATGAAATCATTATCATCACTGTCCTTTAGAAAGAAACTGCAGATCGGTTGTTATACAATAATCGGTCTAAATGTTATCTCTCTCCTAGTTCTTACAATTGTACCTGATTGGAACCGCTTACTTGGAATCATATTCCTGGTTCTGATGGCCGTTGGCAGCTACCCCTTTATCCGCTTATTTGAGAAACAATTAACGGAGCCGGTGGCAGAACTGTCTCGAATCGCACTCAACATTTCCAAGGGCGACTTCTCTCAAAAGGTACAAGTCACTTCAGACGACACGCTCGGACAGCTCGGACAATCCTTCAATAAAATGATCGATAAGCTGAGGGACATCCTGCAAGAAACGAATACCATCACCAAACAGGTATTTACTTCCAGCAGAGATATTTATATGAAGAATGAAAATTTCCGCACCGTCTTGGAACAGGTAAGTATATCGGCTCATGAGCTTGCTTCCGGTGCAGGACAAATCTCTGAAGAGGTATCCAGTGCATCCATGACGGCTAAGGATATTGAAAGTAAGATCCAGGTCTATGCCGATTCTGCCGGCGAAATGAAACAACGATCGGATCAAATGATGACCCTGGTTGATAAAGGACGTAACTCTGTTGACAGCCAAGGCACGGGAATGAAGCGTAACGTCGAGGTAACCAAGCAGGTATCCGAAACGATCGACATGCTGGCTAAGCAAGCTGCCGGTATCGGCAATGTAACAAGATCCATCTCCGAGATCGCAGAACAGACCAACCTGCTCTCTCTGAACGCCTCCATTGAAGCGGCTCGTGCCGGTGAACACGGCAAAGGCTTCGCTGTCGTCGCCCAGCAGGTCAGAAAGCTCGCCGAGGAGTCGACTTCGCTCACGCGTGAGGTGTTCGGCTTCGTCAAGAGCATCGAACAAGGTATTCAAGAAGCTATTCGCAGTATTCAAATCAACGAAGATGTCGTGAAAAAGCAAACCGTACTTATTGACCAGACGGAAAAAGTGTTTGCCGAAATCGTCGGCAGCGTCGGCTTTATCTCGGAAGAGATCACCCGCCTTGCTGATGAGAGCGCCAATATGCTAAGCAATTCTCAAATTATTGCAGCGTCCATGGAGAACATATCCGCCATCACCCAGGAGTCAGCTGCTGGAACGGAAGAAGTCTCCGCTTCCATGAACGAGCAAATTGCTACGGTTCAGGATATCGTCAAGCAGGCCGAAGATATGACTCGCGTGGTCACCCAGCTGCAGCAGACAATACAAATCTTCAAAATCTAAAGTAAGAGAAATAGAGAGCAAGGCAGATTTTATGCCATGCTCTCTTTTTTGTTGATAACGTAGTCCACTCCGAGCTTCAGTAGCTTTTCTCCAAGCGCCCGCTACGCTTGCTCCGCAGTCAGCTTCATAAACTGTTCTACATCGGCAATGGCCATATCGACGGCCTTTTGCCAGAAATCAGGCTGCGTCAGGTCTACACCTAGGTGCTTTTGCGCAAACTCTTCCACCGTCATACTGCCCGTATCCCGGAGCAATTCCACATACTTGTCTTCAAAAGCAGGACCTTCTTCAACGGCTCTTGCATAAATACCCGCGCTAAACATGTACCCGAATGTGTACGGGAAATTGTAAAAAGGCACATCCGTCGCGTAGAAATGCAGCTTCGAGGCCCAAAAATGAGGATGATAGCTGCTCAGCGCATCCTGAAACGCCTCTTTCTGCGCACTTAGCATCAACTCATTTAACCGTTCTACACTAACAAGTCCTTTACTGCGCTCCGCATAGAAGTTGGTCTCAAAAATAAACCGGGCATGGATGTTCATGAAGAAGGCAATCGAACGCTGAATTTTATCCTCGAGCAGAGTAATGCGCTCCTGATCGGAAGTCGCGCCTTTTACCGCCGCGTCGGCGACAATCATTTCTGCAAAGGTAGAGGCTGTTTCGGCCACGTTCATTGCATACTCTTGAGCTAGTGCCGGCATATCGTTCATAACATGCTGGTGGTAGCCGTGTCCAAGCTCGTGCGCAAGTGTGGAGACGTTGTTGGCCGTCCCCCCGTAGGTCATGAAAATGCGCGTTTCTCCCGCAACTGGGAAGGAAGTACAGAATCCTCCGGGGCGCTTGCCTGGTCGATCTTCCGCCTCGATCCATCTCTTTTCAAAGGCTTGCGCAGAGAACGCTGCCATCTTAGGACTGAATCGTTCAAACTGCTCAATGATCAGCTTCGCGCCTTCGTCATAGCTGATTGTCTTAGCGGAATCGCCGAGCGGAGCATCGACATCTGCCCATGCCAGCTTGGGAACACCCATCAACTGGGCTTTTCTATTCAAGTAATCAACAAAGATGTGCTTGCTGCGGTCAATCGTATCCCACATGGCATTTAGCGTCTGTTCCTGCATGCGGTTGATCGCAAGCGGTTCTTTATGGATGGAATTCCAGCCACGATGCTTATACACTTGCAAACGAAATCCAGCTAAGTGATTGAGTGCTTCAGCGCAATAGTCGGCCTTATCCGCCCATGCTTGCTCCCACTGATCAAACAACCGCAGACGTTCTTCGCGATTTTCGGTGTGCAGCTTGTTAAAGGCCTGTCCTGCCGAGAGTTCCAGCTTCTGTCCATTCTCCTCAACCGTCATTCGGAACTGGCCGACTGTTGTGTCATACAAATCGCTCCAGCCGTGATACCCATCTACGGACAAATCATTAATTAACGCTTCCAGTTCAGGAGACAGCTTCTCTTTTGCCAGCAAGCGGCGTTCATTCAATGGAAACGCAATCGAAGTAAATGGCTCCTGATGAAGCAGCTCATGCCAAACTTGATCGGGAATTCCCGTAAGGATCTGGTCGAACAACGTCAGGGAGGATAAATATTCGGCATAGAGGCTCTTTACCTGCCCGCTTAATACAGCAGCCTTCTTATCTGCCTGATTATCGGCCAGCAAACAGCCTACGAATGACTCCGCCTCATGGACATTTTTTAGAATCGTTTGCAAAAGTTTAACAAGCTCAGCGAGACCATCCGTATCGGACGCTTGCTGCGGGGAAACGGCTGCTCGCACTTGATTTTGAAATGATGATATTGAGCTCTTCAGTTCCTGCAAAAAGGCGGAAAACTCGGCAGATTCGCTGCCTCCCGGGAAGAATGTATCCAGATTCCATGTTTGATTTAAAGGTGTTTGCAGCACAACAGATCACCTGTCCTTTCCTTATCTTCATTAAAACATACTCGCGGGTCAATTTCCAAATTCCTGAAGGGTCATTGCTTCCAAGTAAAAATTGTGTTATCAATTAAAGTATTGAACGGTATGTTTGAAGAGAAAGGTGAAGATTGCTATGAAACCGTTACAAATTTCTCCAGAGACCGCACAGAAGCTGGCTGAGCAGCTCAAGGTCCCTCTCGAGCATCTCATGCATATGCCTCAACATATTTTACTTCAAAAGCTTGCGGAGCTTGCCAAGAATCTCCCCTCCGACAGCGACAACGGTCAGAAACCGGAGTAGACCTTGATTCCATTCGCAAACACATGGCCTTATGACATCATCATGAAGGATATTTATGTAGCGGAATGTCCATTTTGTCATAGCCCGAATGTGCTGCTGCCGCTCAGAATCCACGAACTAGAATCGATCCATGAAGGTAAGAAAAAGCTGCTTGTATTCCCCTGCTGTCACAATAAAGTGACGGTTATTGATACGGACCGCGATTACTTATTGACGGACCAGGCGTTACGAAACAGGTAGTCGCAGCTTCCGGGCTTAAGGAGTCGAATAGCCCTTATGAATGAATACTTGATCCCTCTAACTAGCGCTTGCACCTTAGTCACTCTGAATTACATCGCCATGAAAATTCGCAGCAGGATGATTATCGAATCCTACGAAGAATGGCTTGCACCACTGTTTACCGGCATAGCGAGCATCATGATGATGCTCGAGCCGCTGCCGGAGCCTCTGGGACTCGTCGACCTGCGTTCCTTGCCCATATTTATGGCGGGACTGCGCTACGGACCATTAGCTGCGGTACTGTCCACTCTGCTGCCCGGTTGTTATGGCATACTTGCACACGAAGATCAACCGTATATGATGGTAGTTCAAGAATTACTTTCCCCTGCGCTGCTTTCTTCCTTGTTCTACAACCGCTCATATCGAAGCGCTTTCATGGATATCCCTATTCGTCACAGTCTGCAATTATGTATCCTTGTCTTTTTCATTCGGCTTCTTACCCAGTTCTATCATCATCCGATTCTTACGTGGGGTTATGCTCTAAATCAGTTATTCATGCTGCTGACAACCATCGTTACCTTCATCATCTTGGTCGTGATGGTTAATGATGAGAACAGGAGCTGGCGTCTGCAGCGCCAATTAGAGCTACAAGCCAATCAAGACGGCTTGACCCGGCTGCCAAACCTGCGCAGCTTCATGACGATCGCTAAGAAAACGCTTACTAAGCGGGCCATTTCCATCTTTATGATTGATATCGACCACTTCAAACAGTTCAACGATCAATTCGGTCACCTGGATGGGGATCAGCTGCTGCGGGATATGGCATCCATTTTGCGGAATTCCATTCAAGAACAGGATTATATAGCCCGATACGGAGGAGAAGAATTTATTCTCTTAAGCACAGAGACTTCCCCTGCGGTACTCGAGCATTATGCGAACCATCTTTGCCGCACGGTAGCCCACTACTTTTCTGAGACAAGCACTCTGTCTATCAAGCCGATTACCATCTCGATTGGCATATCCACAGCACGGGACCTCCATGATGATCTGCAGCGTATTGTAGGTGAAGCCGATCAGGCTCTTTACCTATCCAAGAAAACAGGAAAAAACCGCTATACCCTCATGGATTCCGCCAAGCAGCAGCAAGCACAAAAAAACGCTTATTGATTTCGGATGCATTCGATTGCATCCAAGTCGATAAGCGTTTTTATTTGGGGCCTTGCAGCACAATAAGTGCCCTTATTCTTAATCTTATGCATGTTTCATCTCTTCAGGCAGCACCATGCGTCTGGCCAGCATATCTTCACGAGTAGCCATCCACTGCTCACGGCTTGCCCGGATCATGCCTGCGTCCATAATCTTACGGTCGTTAATAATACGCGAGAACCATTTGACCGCTTCATTGTAGCTGCTCAATCTTCGATTCAGCTCACCCATCAAATACATGAGTTTGGCATTATTCAGATCCAAGCCTTCTGACTCGTACACATTCACATATGCATCCAGTGCAAAAGCAAGGAACCTATTCTCCTGCTCGGTATCCTCCTGATAGCGGTACAACCACGCGATATGGTGCAAAAGACCTGCAACCACTCTTGGCTTCTCATCCTTGATCTGCGCGCTTAGCAAGGCGAGCTTATAGCTGAGCATGGCGTCTTCCGAAGTACGCTCCCCATTAAAGCTCCGCATGGTCCAGTTCTTCGCCACTCGTTCGTGGAACGCTTCCTTCTGTGCTGGATTCCATTTATCAGAAAAATTCTCGGTATGCGCATATCCGCAGAACGGGCAAATTCTTACCACATAAAAGTCAGGATTCAAGTCTTTATAGTGCACACAAAAATCAGTATCCGTCTTCTTCGCCTTCTTGAAGCTTGGGCGCACCTTGGAAGTCTGAAAGGAATTGCTGCAGTAAGTGCAAGTTACACTGATTTCATAGAGTGGCTCAACCATAATTCTCCCGTCCTTCTAAACGTTGTTAATCCTTATAAGTAAGCGATTCAGTCCGAATCCGATGTATTGATAAAATGATAAGCCGGCCCTTGCAGCCGTTCTAATAAAAAATCCTTAAGATCCTGAGGCATCCCAATGTCATTCATTGCCGCTGACATACAGCCCAGCCATGCATCCGCCCGCTCCTTGGTTACAGGAAAAGGCAAGTGCCTGGCCTGCATCATCGGATGTCCGTATTGATCGGAATAGAGCGAAGGCCCTCCGAAAAATTGACTCAAAAATAAATACTGCTTCTCCATGACCGGATGAATATCCGATGGGAACAATGGCGCGAGCAGCGGGTGCTGCTGCACTCGAGGATAAAAGGCTTCCACAAGCATGCGTACCGTCCTCGCGCCTCCCATGATGTCATATATGGTTTCTCTTTTGTCCTCTGTCATGATCTAGTAGCTCTCCCAATCCTCATCCGCAGCAGTCATTAATGTCTCTTTAATAACAAACACAAAAGCACATACGACGATTCCGGCAATAACACCTGTCATATGGATCACTCCCGCGGACTATGATATAAGACTTTACGCATGAACTGCGTCAATTGACTTAGTGCTATTTTACCATAAACCCTAATAAATTTCAGTACCAAAGTCCAAGATTTATCGGGCGGAATGTATGTCCATCCCGACTCATATAATTCACTGTAAACTTAAGGCGGATTCCCAAGGAGATGCGTCCCTATGCAAAAAAAGAATCTTACAGCGGCATTTTTCATCGCATTCACAATCATTGCGATTTGCATATGCTTGCTCGTATTCCCCAAGGAGGGCCTCGATGCCGCTTTGCGCGGGGTTGCCATCTGGTGGGACGTGCTCTTCCCAGCACTGTTCCCGTTCTTCGTCATATCCGAAGTCCTGCTTGGCTTCGGAATCGTACATTTTTCGGGACGCTGCTCGATCCGATGATGCGGCCTGTTTTTCGAATTCCCGGTATCGGCGGATTCGTCATGGCCATGGGCTTCGCGTCCGGGTACCCGATCGGGGCCAAGTTGACCTCCCAGCTCTGGGACCAGAAGCTGGTAAATCGTGAGGAAGGCGAGCGGCTGGTCGCCTTTACAACGAGCTCGGACCCGATTTTTCTCATCGGGGCGGTGTCGGTTGGATTTTTTCCACGATGTGAGTCTGGCCGTCATCCTGGCGGCCGCACATTACGGCGGATCCGTACTCATTGGCATCCTGATGCGCTTTCACGGCAAGAAGAGCGCGCCTCCTCCAAGTCCACCTCCCACCGCGGAAGGAACAATCTGGACCAGAGCCTTCCGCGCTATGCACGCAGCCAGATTGCAGGACGGCAGACCGATCGGGCTGTTGCTTAGTCAAGCCATTGTGCAATCGCTGGGTTTAATGTTTGTCGTCGGGGGCCTTGTGGTGTTCTTCTCCGTTGTCCTGGAAGTATTGACAGCCGCTCAGGTCATGAATGCGATGTATGTCCTGGTCCGTACTCTGCTAACTACCTTTGGACTTCCTAATGAGCTATCGCGTGCGGTCATGAACGGATTATTCGAAGTAACACTCGGCGCCAAAGCAGCAGGCACCGCTGCAGCCAGCCTGGCGCTTTCCAGCAAAGTCGCCATCGCAGCTTTTATCTTGTCATGGGCCGGATTATCGGTGCATGCCCAGATTGTTAGTCTGCTGAGCCATACCAACCTGCGCTACTGGCCGTTCTTAACAGCCAGATTCATCCATGGCCTGCTCTCCGCTGCTATTGTGCTCGTTATTTGGGAGCCTATGCAGCAGTTCCGCGGGCAGTCAGCCGTCTTTTTGCCGGAGTATCAGGCGGCCTCCCCCTCTCCAGCTTTATGAAGCTAGCGTTTCCATTGAGCGGAGGGCTCTTCCTTTCCGTATTTGCAGTCATCGTGCTTCTGTTTGTCGCATACTCCTTTCTTAAACTGATGTATGAAAAGGTGGGTGGATCAAGATAATATGGATAATCAGGAAAATTCAAACAAAGGAAGAGGACATCAAGATATGCCAGCTGCTTTAACGAATGAATCAAGAACGCTCCCCCCTGCAATACATCGTCTAACAGATCTATCTTATAATTTATGGTTCAGCTGGAATGAGGAGGCCCTTAAGCTTTTTAAGAGCATGGATCCCGTCAAATGGGAGCAATCTGGACACAATCCGGTTCAACTGCTGCAAGAATTGGAGCCCTCCCGGTTACATGATCTTTGCCAGGACACCGCATTTATGGAAGCCTACAAGCGTATCATTTCAGAGTTCGATCAATATATGAACGGAGCTTCATGGTTTCAGAGCTCTCATCCTGAGCAAAGCTTTGTGAAAATTGCTTACTTCTCCGCTGAATTCGGATTTCACGAATCACTCCCCATTTATTCAGGCGGACTCGGAATTCTTGCGGGCGACCACTGCAAATCAGCTAGCGATTTAGGCGTTCCGCTGACAGGTATTGGACTCTTATATAAAAAAAGGCTACTTCACGCAGAAATTAGATTCAGCAGGTAATCAGCATGCGGAATTATTCCAATATGATTTTTCAAAGCTCCCGATTCAGCCGGCAAAAAAAGATGGGAAAGAACTGATGATTTCGGTTAATATGCCGGGCAGAAAGATCGATTTGCAGGTATGGAGCGCACAAGTTGGCAGGATTACTGTATACTTGCTTGACGCTGATCAGCTATCCAACCGCTACGAAGACAGGGAACTGACCTCCCAATTGTATGGAGGAAATCAAGACATGCGGATTGCTCAGGAAATTCTTCTGGGTATCGGGGGAATCAAGGCCTTACGGGCTCTTGGCATATATCCGAATGTGTATCACATCAATGAAGGCCATGCTGCATTTTTGACACTAGAAAGATTGAAAGAGCTGCTGCATCTGGGTCTTCCCTTTCATGTGGCAGTGGAAACCGTACGCTCAGCTACAGTATTTACGACCCACACGCCGGTACCGGCCGGACATGACGCGTTTCCCTTAGGGATGGTCGAGCATCACCTGGGTCCGCTCTTTTCTGAGATGCCGGCCCATAAGCAAGATATTCTGAATCTTGGCCTTGATAAGGCCAAAAACCTTTTCAACATGACACACCTGGCTATGAATACCTCCGGACTTCGCAACGGTGTCAGCAAACTGCACGGGCAAGTTTCGCGCGATATGTTCCGAGAATTTCACGGCAATATCGAGCCAGGTGAAGTTCCCATTGATTCCATTACAAACGGTGTTCACATGGACACATGGACGGCCGGGGAATGGAAAAAGCTGTTTCATCAGTATCTTCCGGAATCTTGGAGCGACCATCAATCCAATATCCAACAGTGGCAGGCTGTTTCTATTATTCCGGATGAATCCATCTGGCATGTTCACCAGCATCTGAAAAGCGAGATGATTGGGTTTGCAAGGCTCAATCTCATGGAGCAGCGCCGGCGCAACGGTGAATCGGAACAGCGGATACAAGAGGTACATCAATATTTGAATCCTAAGGCTTTAACGATCGGTTTTGCCCGACGTTTTGCTACTTATAAGCGTGCGAACCTCATTTTCAACGATTTAGAGCGGTTAAACAAGCTGCTCAACCATCCGGAACGCCCGGTTCAACTGATCTTTGCCGGAAAAGCCCACCCTGCCGACCACCCGGGGCAAGATTTAATTCGGGAAATCTACCGAGTATCTCAAATGAAGGAATTCGCTGGGAAAATCGTGATGCTGGAAAATTACGATATGAACATGGCACGTTACCTGGTGCAAGGTGTCGATGTCTGGCTGAACAATCCGAGAAGGCCGCTGGAAGCAAGCGGAACAAGCGGGCAAAAAGCCGCCATGAACGGTGTGCTGAATTTCAGCGTGCTAGACGGCTGGTGGGAAGAAGGCTATGACGGAACAAACGGTTGGGCAATCGGATCCACGGGTGAAGCGGATTGGGATACACAGGAAAGAGAGAATACGGATGCGATTTATCGAGTTCTGGAGCAGGAAATTATCCCTCTTTACTACCATCAGGGGGAGGTTCCGCATTCGTGGATCAGCCGTATGAAACACTCGATACAAACCCTTGCTCCGGTCTACAATACCCATCGTATGGTAGAAGATTATACAACGATCACCTACCTGCCGACGGCAAACCGCTCCCTTCGCTTCGTAAAGAACGGTTATGATCTAGCTACGAAGGTAGCCGACTATAAGCAATTCATTAAACAGAATTGGCATCATGTGAAAATATTGTCCGTAGAAGACCGTGCAGCCAAGAAAACAACAGAGGTGCTGGCAGGTAGTGAAGGACCTCCCGCCAAGAAGGAGATCACCGCTGACGTTTATTACGGCCCCATTTGGCCGCCTGACACTGCGGTTGAAATCATCTACTATGAAGAAAAAGACGGCAGCTGGGAGCAAATGATCGTGAATATGCAGCCTACGGGCGATTTTTTGGAACAAATACAAAGGTTTAAAGCTTCGATCCCGGCTCATTTGATTCATGGACCTCACTTCTCGGTCCGCGTAAGACCTATCAGTCCGAACTTTATCCATTCGTATGAGCTTCCGATTGTGACCACCACTCTGCAAAGATAAGAGACAGCCCCGTTTGGAGCTGAGTTTGTTGATAAAGTAGGGAACATTCCGAGCTACAGTAGATTTTCTCCGAGTGCTGTTGGCATTTTGCTATTCGATTGGAATAAAAGCTTTCTAAGGTGATAACAAAACTGTCAAAGGCACCCGCTACGCTTCTCCGAAAACTACTGAGTTCTCCATGTACCTTTATCAAAAGACTGAGCCCCGTTTGGGGCTTTTCTTATTTCATTTAATTGATTATTATGAAAGTAACACTGGCGTTATGTTCGGTGCCCAAGATGAATGTAATTCCGCCTGATTGGCGATGCTAGGAATTGGAATAAGCTGCTAGGAGGAAGGCACTTGAAATATAATGTGATTGACCGGGGCGATGAAATTTCACAGGAATTGGCGGAGCGATTTCATTTTATCGCCTCTCATCACGGTATGCCCAGAGACGAAGAAAGCCCGGATATTGTTCTATCCATTGGCGGCGACGGTACGATGCTTCAGGCATTCCATCAATATGTCCACCAGCTCGACACCATCGCATTTGTTGGTATACATACAGGACACTTGGGGTTCTTCGCAGATTGGAAGCCTGGGGAGCTGGACCACCTTGCTGCGCTCATGCTGAACATCGCAGGACCTGACGAGCTTCGCGTGGTTCAATACCCGGTTGTCGAAATTGAGATTACGACAGCTTCCGGCGTTGAAACTCATTTGGCTCTTAATGAGTTTACACTTAGGGGCATCGAGGTTTCCTTGGTCGCCCAGCTGCACATCAACGATGAAATGTTCGAAATGTTCCGGGGGTGACGGTATCTGCATCTCATCGCCGGCCGGAAGTACCGCCTACAACAAAAGCTTGGGCGGAGCGATGGTGCATCCTTCCCTGGAGGCCATACAAGTTGCAGAGATCGCATCCATTAATAATCGCGTGTTCCGAACTCTCGGGTCTCCCATTATTTTGCCCAAACACCACCACTGTGACATCTATCCTAAGGCTAATCAGAACATGCTTCTCTCGCTGGACCATCTCTACATGCAGCGCAGCGATGTCATCTCCATACGCTGCCGCGTAGCGGCAAGTACGAAAGTAAAATTCGCCCGCTTCCGGCCGTTTCCATTTTGGAACAGAGTCCGTGAGGCATTTATCGGTTACGATGTCAAATAGTCGTACGTCAAAAAGCTCGCTTCGCACGTTTTTTAGAATCGTGTGAACCGAGCTTTTTTTTGTATCAACGATTTTGGTCAAAAGCGGGAAAGCTCACACGAAATACTGTGCCTACTCCCTGCTGACTATGAATGTTAATGGAGCCATTGTGCTGCTCTACAATCTTAAAACTGACCATGAGCCCTAGCCCGTTGCCGGATTCCTTGGTTGTATAAAAAGGCTCTCCTAGACGATGAATGGAGGCTTCCGGCATGCCGCCGCCCTGGTCCGTAATATGTACCTCAACCATGCCGTCCTGCTGTACGAGTTCAATGCGGATATCTCCGCCTGCCGGCATCGCTTCAATTGCATTCTTTATGATATTGATGAACACTTGCTTCAATTGATTCTCGTCACCGACGATAGGTGACAGCGATATGGAGGATAGCTCGCTCACTAACTGTACACCGTTAAGAATCGCTTGGGCTTCCAACAATACGATTACCTGCTTCAGCACGATTCTCAGGTCAATCTGCCGTTCTAACATGCTCTGTTCCGGTTTGGCCAGAATCAACAATTCCCCGACGATTAGCTCGATCCGATTAATTTCATCCAGCATAATCTCGAAATACTCCTTCTTTCCTCCGGACCCCGAACGTATGAATTGAAGAAAGCCTTTCAGCGCTGAGAGTGGATTTCTGATCTCATGAGCAATTCCGGCAGCCAGCTGTCCCGCGATGTTTAACTTCTCGGAGGCCTTCAGCAGCTCCCGCGTTTGATTGCGTTCCGTAATGTCACGCACGATCGTATGTACCGCAGGTTCATTCTTGTAAAGTGTAGGGAGTGATTTCATTTCGACGTCGATTACGGCGCCATCAAATCGAACACACTGAAGCTCCACCAGCTCGGATGACCCGTTTCGCTCCACAGACTTGAACTTATTGAATAGCCCCTGTGTGCTGCAGACAGAGGAGCTTTGGGAAGCATGTTCCAACAGCTTTTCTTTGGAGGGGCTCCGAATAGCTGTACGGCAGTTTGGTTGACATACAGCCACTTCCCGCCTGCACTAATGATAACCGCATCCGGTGAATTCTCGACTAATTCCCGG
Source organism: Paenibacillus hexagrammi (assembly GCF_021513275.1). Taxonomy (NCBI): domain Bacteria; kingdom Bacillati; phylum Bacillota; class Bacilli; order Caryophanales; family Paenibacillaceae; genus Paenibacillus; species Paenibacillus hexagrammi. Next base: position 4,840,215 of record NZ_CP090978.1, read on the forward strand.
TAACGGTATTCCTGTTCCCTAAGCTTATCCTCCGCTGCTCTTCGAGTTGTTATATCTCGGGCAATGCCCATAATCTTATCAAACCGGCCTTCGTCATCCCGTATCACTTTCATGAACGACTCAAACCACAAATATGTACCGTTCTTGTGACGCAGCCGCAGCATATGCAGAGAAACATCGGCCTCTTCAAATAAGCTTCTATCTATCACTGCAGCTCTATCCTCTTCGTGCATCAGAAAGAGCGAGGATGTCCCTATGATCTCTTGCTGGCTGTAACCCAGCAACGCTCGTATGGAAGGGCTTACATATTCAAAATCGCCTTCGGCAGATACATACGAAATCAGGTCCTGGGCATGTTCTGTGATCAAATCGAACATGGCTTTATTGCGCCTTAGCTGGTCCTCTTGCCGCTTCTGTTCTGTAATATCGCGAAATACGTTCATCGTTTCAACGAACTCGTTTTGCTCATTTCTGAGTATTTTGCAAGCAGACTCCATCCAAACATAGCTGCCGTTCTTGCAGCGCAGCCGAAATCTCCCAACGCTGCGCTCCGTCATCCGGGCCAGATCCTGAAAGTAATTCTGGATAAAAGCTCTGTCTTCCGGATGGACATAAAGCCAGTAAGGAGCTCCCGTTAACTCCCCCGTCTCATACCCAAGAATCCCTTTCACAGCAGGTGATACATAAAGAATATTACCTTCTGATGAGATCCGGCAAAAAATATCTAACGAATGCTCCAACACATGCAGGCAGTTATTCAACCAAGCTGCACCTTGACCTTGAAGCTGTCCTTGATCCTGATCTCGAGAAGCCCTAGCTTCAGTTTGTATATAAATGAAAAAACGCTGTTCATCTTGTTCCGTGTGCAAAGAAATATCCATAATTGCTTCTATGGAGTGCCCCTTCTTGTGCATCACCTGAGTACGCAGCTGACCGCTTTGCTGGAAACCGCTTGTAAGCGCAGATAGAGCGAATGCCGCCCTCTCTTGTTCCTTTTGATGCAAAATCATGTAAAGGGTCATTGTCAGCATCTCTTCTTCCAAATAACCGCATATTCGGCAGAATGCTTCATTCACATAGGTAAAACGACCCTCCGCATCCACGACACCGATTCCATTGGGCGCTTTGTGGATCATGCTTTCCATGGGCAATTGCTGTGGCATCCTCATTCTCGTACTCCCCATCATTTGCTCTTTGCTCAATTGGAGTTGCTATTCTTATCCAAGCATAAGACGAAAGTAACGAATAATCAATAAAAAGAAGAAAAAAGTAAACCCTGCGAAAGGAATTTCGCAAGGTTTTTTCTTTGGGTTCCGATAAAATCCGTTCCATTACGAGCTTCAGCAATTTTCTCCGATCGCTGTTGACAGGTTGTTGTTTCATTGTAATAAAATCTTTCTATAAGGTAACAACAATCTGTCAAAGGCGACCGCTACGCTTCTCCGAAAACTGCTGAGCTCTCCATTATTCTTTATCGGTAAGTATAAAAAACCCTGCGAAAAATTCTTCGCAAGGTTTACTGCAGTCAGCCGGACGTAGCCGCTGCCTGCGGGGTCTGGGTCTTGTTATTTACTTTTTCGATAATAAAATAGGCACAGCCAAAATTGCAGTATTCATTGAGATAATCCTGCAGAAAAGCAATGGAACTTTCCTTGGTAACCTTAGGATGATTTTCCTTGAAGAATCCCCTCAACCGCAATTGGTTGTAACCCCAATCCCCAACAATATAATCATAGCGTTCCAGCACTTCGCTGAACCGGTCCCGGAACACTTCAAAGTTCCATCCGTTCTTGTGGTCGGTTACGATCTCATAAGTTTTGTTCGCAATGTGGATCATGGTAGGAAAATGGACTCCTTTCTAATGATCCGGCACAGTGCCTTAGGCCTTCGAGGCGGATTGAACCTGCTCATGCGCATGATAGGAGCTTCGGACCAAAGGTCCTGATTCCACATGCTTGAAGCCTCTGCGCATGCCCTCCTCTTTCAGCTGTGCAAACTGCTCCGGTGTATAATATTTCTTTACTTCCAGGTGTGTTGGAGATGGTTGCAGATATTGACCAATCGTCATGATATCGCAATCCACAGCTCGAAGATCGTCCATCGTCTGAAGCAGTTCATCCCACTCTTCGCCGACACCAATCATAATACTTGACTTCGTTGGAATATGAGGTGCTATGCGCTTGGATCTTTCGAGAAGCTCCAGCGATCGGCGGTATTTCGCTTTGGAACGGACACGGTCGGACATGCGTTCGACGGTTTCCATGTTGTGGTTCAGAATATCCGGTTTCGCTTCCAGCACCGCAGCCAGCGAGGCTTCACGGCCCAGAAAATCCGGAATTAACACCTCTACGGAGCAAAGCGGCATTTTGCGGCGAATCGCCTTGATCGTCTCAGCAAAAATCATCGCGCCGCCGTCTTCCAAATCATCGCGTGCGACGGATGTCACAACGCAATGCTGCAGCCCCATCTGCTGGGCGGCATCCGCTACGCGCTCAGGCTCCTGCAGATCCAGCTCGGTAGGAAGACCTGTCTTGACTGCGCAAAATCGGCAAGCTCTCGTACAAATGTCCCCGAGAATCATAAATGTAGCCGTGCGATTCGCCCAGCATTCATGAATGTTCGGGCACTTGGCTTCCTCGCAAACCGTATGAAGCGTCTTGGATCGCATCATGGATTTCAATTCTTTAAAATTCTCTCCGGTATTCAGCTTAATCTTAAGCCAGTCTGGTTTTCTCTCTATCGGTTTTGTAGGCATTGTAACTACCCGCCTTTATCGTTGGTTTCGCATTTCTCTCATTATAGCATGAATGCTTAGAGAAACAATCCACTTTGCTCTTCAGTTATGATACACTAATCTAGGAGTCTGTCCGACGGAGTTACTTGGGTGCATACCGGGTCAACAATGACCGCAAACATGCCGCTAACGCCGCATGTTTACTGTCATTGTTGCATACATATACCTTCGACTGCATTCATCGGACAGACTCCTAGGTGACCAAAACAGCTGCAGAGAAGTTAAGATAGGCTGTATGGGAGGGAAAATAGATGAGCATTTCTGAAGCGACGCGTGCCAAAGACGCGCGTTTAGGTCAAATCCTTAAAGAAATGGGCCGTGTATTAGTAGCCTTTTCGGGGGGAGTAGACAGCACGTTCGTATTAAAACGCGCCAAGCAAGAGCTGGGCGATCAGGTACTAGCAGTCACAGCCGCATCTGAGACGTTTCCTTCAAGGGAGTTTGATGCCGCAGTCGAGCTGGCGGAGCAACTGGGCGTCGCAATGCACAAGACAGAGGTTAAGGAATTAGAGAACGCGAACTTCGTCGCCAATAATCCGGACCGCTGCTACCACTGCAAGACCGGGTTATATTCGCATTTGCAGCAATTAGCCAAGGAACTTGGCTATCCCTATATTTTGGACGGATCCAACGTAGATGATCTGGGCGACTACCGTCCCGGCCTTCAGGCTAAGAATGAACAAGGTGTGCGCAGCACTTTGCAGGAAGCAGGTCTCACGAAGGAAGAGATCCGCCAGCTGTCCAAAGAGCTCGGGCTGCCTACCTGGGATAAACCTTCTTTCGCCTGCCTCTCCTCGCGTATTCCTTATGGAACACGCATCGAGAAGTGGAAAATCGACCAGCTGGATGAAGGTGAATTTTTCCTGAGCCAATTGGGACTATACCAGGTTCGGGTCCGACATCATGACAAGATCGCCCGAATTGAAGTCATGCCTGACGAGATTCATAAGGTGATTGAGCACCGCGACGCGATTTATGATAAGTTTACCAAGCTCGGCTTCAACTATGTGACGCTTGATCTACAGGGCTATCGTACGGGAAGTATGAATGAAGTCTTGTCCAAAGAAACCAAAGAAAAGGTGAAAGAAGCATCCTTATGATGGATTTGGAAAAAATACTAAAGCTCGTTCAAGCGGGCGACTTGGACGTTGAAGAAGCTAAACGGCAGATCATTAAAGACGGCAGCGCGTCGGGAGAAGGCAACGCAACTGCGGACATCGGCTACGCGCAGCTGGATATCGAGCGCGAGAAGCGCACTGGCTTCCCCGAGGTGATTTTCGGGGGAAGGCAAGACGCCCGAGCAGCTCGTGGGGATTTTCCAGCGGCTGCAGGAGCACACCGACCGCGTGCTTGCCACGCGGGTCGACGCGGCTAAAGCCGCTCATGTCGTAGCTGCCGTGGAAGGCGTCAGCTACCACGAAACCGCGCGGGCGCTCACCTGGTTCAAGCGCGCGCCGCAGAAGGTCCACGACGGCTATATCGCCGTCGTGTGCGCCGGAACCTCCGACCTCCCCGTGGCGGAGGAGGCCGCTCTTACGGCGGAATGCCTAGGCAGCCAAGTCGAACGCGTGTTCGACGTCGGCGTTGCCGGCATTCACCGGCTGTTCCGCCGGCTCGACCTCATTCGCGGTGCTAACGCGATTGTGGTCGTCGCCGGCATGGAGGGCGCGCTGACGAGCGTCCTCGGCGGGCTTGTCGCGAAGCCGATCGTCGCTGTGCCGACGAGCATCGGCTACGGCGCGAACCTCGGAGGCGTCGCGGCCCTGCTCTCGATGCTGAATGCCTGCTCGCCGGGTATTTCCGTCGTGAACATCGACAACGGCTTTGGAGCCGGTTATTATGCCGGACTAATTAACAAGAATATGTCTAAAAAATCGTAAAGTAGGTAACCGGATATGCGCATTTTATATTTGGACTGCTTCTCCGGCATCAGCGGCGATATGACGTTGGGCGCCCTGGTTGACGCCGGTGCGGATCGTTCCTACATCGAAGAAGAGCTCAGCAAGATTAAGCTCGAGCCTTATTCGATGGAATGGAAGCGGGTCATCAAGCGCGGCATCTCCGCACTGAAGCTGGATGTCCTCCTTGACCCTGAGCACCCGCCGAAACATCATCGGCACTATTCCGAAATCGTGCAGGTGATCCAGCAAGCCGGGTTCAACGAACGTGTCACGGCTCTTAGCCTCGCCATCTTTGAAAAAATCGCCTTCGCCGAAGCGAAAATTCACGGCATTTCCGTAGAAAAGGTCCATTTTCACGAAGTGGGAGCCATTGACTCCATCGTTGATGTCATTGGCGTTGCATTAGCAATTGATTCGTTGCAAATCGAGAAAATTTACGCCTCGCCGGTGCCGCTCGGCTCAGGGACGATACATATCGATCACGGCATTTATCCGGTTCCCGCTCCGGCAACACTAGAGATGATGCGCGGTGTTCCCATCGCTTCTACGAACTACAGCCTAGAAATGACCACGCCTACCGGCGCAGGCATTATCGCGGGAATCGTCGATGAATTCTCCAAGAGCTACCCGCCGATGATTGTAGATTCGATCGGTTACGGCGCAGGCACCAGAGACCTGCCGAAGCAACCGAACGTATTGCGGGTAGTCATCGGCAAGACGGATCCCTACATCGGCAAATGGCAGATGACGCATGAGCATTTGCAGCATGAGCATGGACATTCGCACGTCCACGAGGATCATCATCACCATCATCATGGACATGATCATGCTCACAGTCACTCGCATGACCACGAGCATGGACACGGACATGCTCACAATCACTCGCATGAGCACGATCACGGACACGGGCATGACCACAGCCATTCGCATGAGCACGATCATGGACACGAGCACGCTCACGGTCATTCACATGAGCACCGGCACGATGACGAGCATGATCACAATCACTCACACGAGCACGATCATGGTCACGAACACGCTCACGGTCATTCACATGAGCACCGGCACGATCACGAGCATGATCACGATCATGCACATGGGCACTCACATAACCACTAGCATCACAAGGAACGCCTCTCCTGTCTATCAGGAAGAGGCGTTCTTCATTTCCAACATAAATTGTTTTCTTACTTCATCATATACCAGCTTTAAGGGCACGCCAAACTGCTTCGCCACTTGCTCGCATTCTTTAAACTCAGGAGCATATTGTACAAGCTTACCTTGATGGTAGCCAACTTTGACCGTCATCGGGCCCCATTGGGTACTGACCTGCTTGAACTCCCTAGCCAAGCGATGGCAGGAAGCATGCAAATAACGAATACCAAGCGTCGTTGTTTCGGAGAAAATAATTTCTTCTACGGAATCCTGCTTCGCGGCATCAATTAAGACGTTCAGCATAATGCCCGGTCTGCCTTTTTTCATAATGATCGGAATGACATAGACATCATTAGCTCCACACTCAAACAGCTTGTCCATGATGTAAGACACCCACTCCGGATTCATATCGTCCAGATTTGCCTGAATGAGCAGCAAGTCCTTATCGACATGCTCCTCTCTATGATTGAACATGACAGTTCCCTCCTCGTACTCGCATCATACCAAATATACATGCCTAAGGAATCAACAGGCAAACGCCTGGGATAAAAATTCCATGGAGGGCGCATCCTAACCATGAAGATTTCAGGAAGGATGGTAGGGATGAAAAGCAGACAAATTTGGCCTCGGGTTCTCTTACTCAGCTTCCTTCTTACAGCAGAACCAGATTTGGGCAGTGTCCGCGCACATGCAACCAATAACGAAGCCGTGCCCGCATCAGTCAAAAATCACAAGCAAGCAGCGGTGCAGCGAATGGAATTGTTTGAGAAAACAGAAACCGTGACAGGTATTCCGTGGACGTATTTAGCGGCTGTGGATCAATATGAGCGCACGATAAATACAGCCAGAAAAAGACCTCAACGGCAAGGACTGCTTCACATGTATTTTACGGAGTCGGACTGGAGCGGATTGTTAAATCCCGATCAGCAGGATAACAATCCGAAGTCTATCACTTTGTTTCATGGATATGGACGCGACGGTTCAGGCGACAACATAGCGGACCGCGACAACGACTTGGATGTGCTCGCTGCAATGACAGCGATTATGAGCAAGGAGGGCATCAGGGAGGACGATATAGACATCGGTTTGTGGAACTACTATCAGAATACCCGAAGTGTCCAGAGGATCAAGCAATTTGCCCGCATTTACCAAGCCTTCGGCACACTCGATTTGTCCGAGCACGCCTTCCCCCTTCCGATTCAAGCGGATTATTCGTACAGGAGCACTTGGGGAGCTAGCCGAGGTTGGGGAGGCTACAGGATTCATGAGGGCACCGACCTGTTTGCCCGGCACGGGGTACCCGTCCGCAGCACTTGTTACGGCATCATAGAAATCAAAGGCTGGAACCCTTATGGAGGCTGGAGAATCGGAATTCGGGATCTCGATAATATCTATCATTATTACGCACATCTTTCCGGGTTCCAAAAAGGCATTAAGGAGGGGGATGTCGTAAAGCCCGGACAAACACTCGGCTGGGTTGGCAGCTCCGGCTACGGCAAGCCCGGAACTTCCGGCAAATTCCCGCCCCATCTGCACTTCGGCATGTACCGCGACAACGGCCTTACGGAGTGGAGCTTCGACCCTTATCCCTCTCTGCGCAGGTGGGAACGCGAAGAATCTGCCCGTAGAAAAAGCAAATAGCTCACACAGAGAAATAGAAGCCGGCTCTACGGAGCCGGCTCCGTTTGTTTCTTCTCTTCCGTCGTTACAGGCACATCGGCCTTAGGAACCGTGGTTGTGCTTGTTTGCGGCAGTGAAGGTATCGATAAGCTTGGTGCAGCAGCTGAGTCTTTAGCGTCTCCGACAGGATTGCCCTTGTTGTCAAAATAATACATAGGTACATCCCCAACGACTAGCGAATACGAAATCGGAATTTCCGTTTCGACGATTTCGGTATCCGAATCAAAGGGAATAATGACAGAAACTTCGGCGATGATATGCACATACACTTCAAATAGTACCATATTGATGCCGGCATTTTGCGATCGTGTGCTCAGATCGACCTTCACGTTGCCTACAGGCAGCAATTTGATCGGAATTTCCGGTCCAAAGGATGCGAGAATGGCACTATTCAACGCCTGCCCCAGCGGGATGTGCTCCGATACGCTTTGGAGATTGTTAAGCTCCCCCTTACGGCATTGACCGTATCTCCTGTGATGCGCATATGCTCCGCATAGTTCAGCATGAAGCCTGTAATTTTCCCGTTACTGTCCAGTTTCCAGTCAATGAGCTGTTCAGCGTTAGCATTCTTGGCCACATGGTCGGCAATTGCGCTATTAATCGCCTCCGTAGCAATTTGCTTAATGCGCACTTTGGCCAGATTCATTAGCGGTGGGCGCAAATTGCGCTCAACGTACATAAATGATTGGACAACAAACAAGACAAGGATGAGAAGCACAATCAGCAGCACCTTCTTGCGGCTGGCTTTGGCTGTCGGCCGGCTTCTCCATCGTCGTCTTCGCAGCATTCGATCCCCTCCTTGCCCCGCTTGTCATACTACCACCTTATGCAAAACGGAGACAAAAAGAAGGCTGACCGTGTTCACGGCCACCCTGTCAAGTGAACGGAAAGCTGTTGCCATACAACATGTGGCTCCCTTGTATTCCTCTATGAGCTATTCCATCATTAGTTCCAGCGACTGCCGGTTGATAATGAGAAGCTCTCCCTGATTAATGGTCAATATGCCGTCTTTCTTCAGCTTGTTCAAGTACCGGCTGACTGTTTCACGTGTGGTTCCGACCATCTTCGCCATATCTGAATGGGTCAAACGTATTTGAACGGAAACTCCTTTCTCCGTAGGTTGTCCATATCCGTCAGCAAGGCGAAGCAGCAGTGCGCTCAGACGATAGTTCACATCGCTTTTGCTGAGTTCCTGGAGCTTGGATTGAAGCTCTCTGATTTTTTGTCCCATCAGACGCATAATCTTGATAGCCAGAACCGGATGGCTCAGAATAATACGTTCAAAATCCTTGATCGGAATGACGACCAGCTCCGAATCCTCCCCCGCTTCCGCCGTACCTGGATAAGGCGCCGTTTCGAACAGTCCTGCATGCGGGAACATCTCCCCTTCCGTCAGAAAAGAGACGATATATTCGTTCCCCTGCATATCGATTTTGTGCACTTTGACGACGCCTCGAAGGATAAAAAATACGGAGTGCCTCTCCTCCCCTTCCATAAACACCGTTGTTTTCGCAGGAAAGAAGCGGATCATGGAGATCTCCGCAATCATTTGCAGCTCCTGCTCATCCAGATCATGAAGCATGGGAATCTCACGGACAGCATCGATGACCCTTTTATTTACTTCCATCATGTCTTCTTTATACAACTCGCTTCCTTCTCGAATTAAAATAAAATGATGCCGGCAAGCCCCGATGCAACAATAACAGCAAAAGGGTGCAAATTATGCTTTAACACGCCGTACACCGAAGCGCCGCAGATCAACAAAGTGCCAATTGTTGTCCACGACAGAGCATCCGCCCAACCAGAACCCAAACCAAAATGAAGAGCTGCATATGCGATGAAACCGGTAACGACCGGTTTTAATCCGTAAAATGAGTTTTTCACGAAGCGATGCTCATGCACTTTTTGAAAAAAAGCAGCCAGTAGGACGATAATTAGCAGCGATGGCAGCACCATTCCGAATGTAGACAGGATTGCCCCTCCGATGCCTCCTGTCTCATAACCAATTAATGTAGCCGTATTGGTAGCAATGGGGCCCGGTGCCATACCGGCTAACGAGACCACTTCTTGAAATCTTGCGGTATCCATCCAGCCATGCAGCAAAGTCTCATGCTCAATGACGGGAATGACGGCGTATCCGCCTCCGAATGAGATGCAGCCGATTTTAAAAAAGATGGCGAATAATTGCCACATCTCGCTCCCTCCTGCTCTCTAAATTAAATGTAATACTCAGGAAACACAAGCTCAGTCTTGGCTCCCGTTTTGTTCGCTTTTTCTTTATACATGGCGATACCCATCAAGGATTTAATAACTCCCGTCAAAAGACCTGCTGCAATCCCCAGTGCAATGATAATAATAGGATGAATCGATGTTGCAAGAAGCAATCCGAGCGATGCAATCCCGATTGCCACGGTGGTTTTATCCATGAAAGAAGCTTTGGCCATTCGGTAAGCGGCAATAAGAATAAGCGCAATAATACCGGCATGAATGCCTTTAAGAGCAGCCATAACTTTAGGAAGCGTATGGATATGGGAATAGACAAGACTTAGCGCCGAAACAATGACAAGAGTCGGCAGCGTGATGCCGATTACAGCAAGGATTGCCCCGCTGATGCCGGAGAGTCGGTATCCGATGAAAGCCGCAGCATTGACACCAACGCCTCCTGGCGCGGAGCCTGCAACTGAAATCAAATTCCCCATTTCGGCTGCTTCCATCCAGTTTCTTTTTTCACAATTTCGCGTTCGATGACCGGTATCATGGCGTAGCCTCCGCCAAATGTGGTGGGACCAATCCGGCAGAATACCCAGAAAATAAGCATAAGCTTATGAAATCGTTCCTTAAACCTATTCACGCGTTTCTCACTCTCCTTTTCCCCATATTGCTATTATATAGTTCTATTATAGCAGCTTTATTTCATTCTGGAATAAAGTTAGCCCGGTTTTTGAATTCATAAATGCTTATCGTCCTAATTAGTTTGAATGATAATAGAGTATCTTGATCTATTGGGATTGCTTTGGATGAAATAACCGTTCATTGGAAATAATTCTATATAATAAGGACTGATTCTTCTATGAAATGAGATTAATCGATGAATGAACTTAACGAACTACAAACTGCTTTAAGCGACGCCAGGTGGGTGTACTGGTATCAACATGTGTTTCTCTCGTGGCAGTGGCTTTTGCTGCTGCTGTTTACGGCGGTGCTGACTTTGGTCTGGGTCATGGCTGTAGACCGAATCCGTCTGCTTGCCATTGTCTTCTTTGGCTCATGCATATTTATAGCATCTCTAATAGCTGACTCTTTGGGAGGCGAGCTTCAGCTGTGGGATTATCCCAGCATGCTGCTGCCCTGGGGACCGCGGATTATTTGTATTGATTGGTCGATTGCCATATTCTCCATGATGATTTATCAATTATTCACGAATTGGCTGTTATTTCTGGGGGCCGCAATTTGTTTGAGCGCCTTTTTCTCCTTTATTTTGGAGCCGCTCGCATCCGTTTGGGATATCTATCAGCTTTATGCTTGGGAATACTTATATTCCTTTCCCATCTACATACTTCTCTTTCTCTTGGTAAAAGCAATTACTGATAAGATCGCAGCCGTGCAAAAACAACACTCCCACTAAAACAAAAAACCAGCTCCCAGAGCTGGTCAGCACACTATGAACATGAAACATTTCGCTGGCTTCTAACAGCAAGCTGAGGCATTGCGGGAAGCTCGTTAACGGATATAATATCGTTGGTCTTCTTGACCGGTTTCTCCCAATACTGCTCGCTTCCCGGAAGATCGTCAAACCATGCGGCGTCATCAGGGCAATCCAAAATCATAAACTTGCCGTACTGATCATCACGGGATTGATGATATTTCAAGTAGGCCTTGCCATCCTCAATCGCCAAAATCTCAATCTTGCCGGAGGTATGGCTCATGGACAAACGCACCCTTTTGCCTAGACCCGATGTGCGAGCCTTGGCTTCCTCAACCAAACGGTACACCTCTGCAAGCGGCAGGACAAAGTCCCTGTTGCCCGCAACCGGACGGTTAATAAAGAAGTAATACGGGGTTACACCGGCCCAGGACAGCTTATCCAGCAGCTCGGCCAGCACCTCAGGGCGGTCATTAATGCCCTTCAGCACAGGGGTTTGATTGACGACTATGGCTCCAGCTTGATGCAGAGCTTCGAAGGCTTTCTTCGCTTCAGCCGTAATTTCACGCGGATGATTGATATGCGCCATGACATAGATCCGTTTGTCAGCGCTGGAATGATTCCGAATCACTTCAAGCAGCTTCTCATCCTCATAGATCCGCATCGGATTGAAAACGGGTATTTTAGAGCCCAGACGGATAATTTTCACATGATCAATTTCACGCAGCCTATGGAAGATCTTCTCTAACCGGGCTGTGCCTAGAATCAAGCTATCTCCGCCAGTTAGCAGCACATTATTGATTTCGGGATGCTCCGCAATATAATTCAAGCCCGCATCGACATCAGACGTCGCTTCATTCACATCATTGCGGAACAAGCGCTTGCGGAAGCAATACCTGCAGTAGGCGCCGCACACTTCTGAAACGATCAGCAGTGCTGTCGTCCGGTACTTATGCTGGCAGCCCGGTACGACATAATTCGTATCCTCATCGGATGCATCCCACCGCCCATACTCAGACAGCTCGCCTTCATTGGGAATGACTAGCTTCTTGATCGGATCATGGGGATCGTTCCAGTCGATCAATCGTAAATAATAATCGTTCACTCGAAACACGAATTTCTCGGTAATCTGTTTCAGCTTCGTTCGCTCATGCTCAGGAATTTCCATAATTTTATCGATATCGGTAATATACTTAGGTTGCGGCATACGAGTCCTCCTTGGCAGGTCGATAGTACGCTTAACAGACCACAGTATGAATGGAAAAGAAGCGGATTGTGCAGCTGCTTGCTCTCTTCCTCCTTCCTTCGGTTTGTCTGGCTTCTTCTTCCGGTCTGTCTCTGTTCCCAGAGCTTCAAGGCCTGCATAAATAAGCCGGTGTATAAACATAAAAAAATGACCCGCCATAGCTGGATCAAGAAGCTGAATCACTCCTTTTATCCGCTATAATCGGGCCCTGTAGACACAAAAAACCCGATGTACGGGTCAACAAAACGCATAGGCTCACTTATGCTGTTACGACCCATCCACTGCTGACGAGGTTAGCTGTCGGGCTCGGGAAAGATGGTTCCCTACATGAAGCATGCATGATTCGCCCCTAAAAATTGGTTCCCCCGCTTTCCAATTCAAGAACTGGAAATTAAGCGTAGTCATAGTTTACATAATGTTCCTCCTCTTTGTCAACGACAGCAGAACGTTCCGCTATCTGCGCGTTGATTTCAGCCAGAAGCCGCCGTTGAGCCGCTTGGACTCCATCGTCACCACAAATGCCTTAGGATCAACAGCCAGGATACAGTCGTACAAATATTTTTCACTTTTCCGCTTTGCCAGAACCTCCAACATAAGACGCTCGCCGTCACGCCCCCAACCAATCCAAGAAGTTACACCAAAGCCTTGCCTACGCAAAAATGCCGCCATATAATTATGAACCTCATCGGTAATGACTTTCACGGATATGTAGCCGAGCGCTAATCTCTCTTCAATCCAAGAGCCTGTCAGCACACCAAGACCGTAGCCTACGGCATAAACGATCAAACATGCAGGCTGGTCGAGATATTTTAAAACCAAATTCAAGCCAATTACATAAATGATGATTTCCAGCATACTAAGTGCAGCCGCCGTGTAAGTTTCACCCTTCAACGTCAGAAGCATTCTCAAGGTAAAACAGGAAACGTACACAATCTGAATCGCTAAAATACTGGCCAAGATCGTAAGCAAGTTGTCCTCCCCTTCCTGGAAATGAAGGCCCGCCCGACAAGACAGGCGGACCCTTCATGTGAAGGCACAAGACGCTTTGACAGCGCCGAGCAAAATATTTTACGAACGAGTAGCGATGTAATCCGGTCTCGGATTCTGACCTGAATACGGCTCCGCCAATTTATTATGCACACTGTTGTAGACAATAAATACATTGCTTCTTGGCAGCGGCGTGATGTTGCTGTTAGAGCCGTGCATCAGATTGCAGTCGAACAGAACGATGGAGCCCGCATTCCCTACAGGAGCGGTAATTCCACCCTGCTGCACCAGATATGTTAAGCTGTCTCGATCCGGAACTCCATATTCCTGGCGGCGGAGCGATGACTTGAAATTGTCGTCCGGCGTTTCACCAACGCAGGATACGAACGTGCGATGCGAACCTGGAACTACCATTAGCGGTCCGTTGTTGGGCGTATTGTCCTCCAGCGCAATGGAGCAGCTGAGCGCTCTCATTCGAGGCATACCATCTTCTACATGCCAGGTTTCAAAGTCAGAGTGCCAGTAGAACTCTTTACCCGTGAAACCTTGCTTGAAGTTAATGCGGGACTGGTGGACGTACGCTTCGCTTCCCAAAATTTGCTGAATAATCGCTTGAATCCTCGGGTGCTCGGCAATTCCTTTGAACACCTCATGATCCCGATGCACCGCAAAAATGGAGCGAATTTCATCGCTGCTAGGCTCACGAATGACCTCGGGGCGATCCGACGTTTTGCTCTCCGCCCAGAGCAGGCCCATTTCTTCCCGCCACTGCTGAACCTGAGCTTCATCGAAGAAGGAATCAAGGAACAAATAACCGTTTTTGTCGTAAAAAGCGAGCTGCTCTTCGTTAATTTCAGAGGTGTGAAGAGCTGTGGTGTATACAACCGGGTCTTGCCTTGTCAGCAGTCTTGGCTCTTTAAAAACCCGGGAAGGATAAATATCATGGGTAGTGTTGGAAGTGTTCAATATAACTTGACCTTTCGTAGTCATGGCAATTGCCCCTTTCCATCATAATTAGTCTAACGGATACGTACCTTCTTCATCATGAACTTCATTTCCCGAACAAGGCGGGTTAAACACACAGACCATGCGCATTTGCGTCTTGGCTCGAAGGGTATGCTTCTCGTGGCCGTTCAGCACGTACAAGGTTCCTGCCTGGATCGGATAAACGACTCCCGTTTCCAGCACCTCAACCTCGCCTTCCCCTTCTGTGCAGTACACAGCCTCGACGTGGTTTTTATACCAAAACGTGGATTCTGTTTCCGGCTTAATGATCGTCTCATGTAAAGAGAATCCAACTCCGTCCTTCTTAACCAGAAGACGAACGCTGCTCCAGTTCTCGGTATCGACATCATGCTCGGTTCCAGCGATGTCGCGCAGATTTCTAACAATCATGAATCGTGTCCTCCCTTATTTCTGTTCTTTCATTTCATGAGCGATTTCTTTTACGCTCTGCTCCAATATGTCAAGACCTTTCCTTAGGCCCTCTTCATCAATGACAAGCGGCGGCATAATCTTGGCGACCTCGCTGTCCGTACCGGATGTCTCCATGATTAGCCCCTTGGAGAAAACGCGCTCGCAGATCCGTTCTGCCAGTCCGCTGATGCCAAAGGCGATTCCTTGCATAAGGCCTCGGCCTCTAACCTCACCCTGCAGCTCTGGGAAGGATTTGGTGATTTCCAGCAATTTGCTGCGGAGAATGTCTCCTTTGGCCATAATTTCATTAGTAAATTGCTCCGACTCCCAGTAACGAAGTGCTTCCGCTGCCGTAATGAAAGCCAGATTGTTGCCTCTGAACGTTCCGTTATGCTCGCCCGGCTCCCAAATATCCAGCTCAGGTGCGATCAAGGTTAGGGCCATCGGCAAACCGTAGCCGCCTATTGATTTCGAAAGGCAGATAATATCAGGCTTGATTCCCGCCTGCTCGAAGCTGAAGAACGTTCCCGTCCGGCCGCAGCCCATCTGTACGTCATCGACAATAAGCAGAATGCCGCTCGCTTTACACAGCTTCTCGAGACGTTGAAGCCATCCGATGCTGGCCTCGTTGATGCCGCCTTCGCCTTGAATCGTCTCTACGATAACCGCCGCCGGCAGCGATATTCCGCTGCCCGTGTCCGCAATGCAGCTTTCCAGATACGTAATGGTATCCACGTCGCTGCCAAGGTAACCATCATACGGCATGGAAACCGAGTGATGAAGCGGAACACCTGCGCCTCTGCGCTTGAATTTATTACCTGTCACAGACAATGCGCCCAAGGTCATGCCATGGAAGGCGTTGGTAAATCCAACAACCGTTGATCTGCCTGTTACCTTCCGAGCCAGCTTCAAGGCGCTTTCCACGGAATTGGCTCCTGTTGGCCCCGGAAACTGTACTTTATAGGATAAGCCCCTAGGCTGTAGAATGACTTTTTGAAACCGCTCCAGGAATTGTTCTTTCGCTTCAGTCGCCATATCCAAGCTGTGAGAAACACCGTCATTCTGAATGTATTGAACGAGCTTTTGCTTCAAAGCGGTGTTATTGTGGCCGTAATTTAACGCCCCGGCCCCGGCAAAGAAATCGATATATTCATTTCCTGCCGTATCCCACAGCTTATAGCCCTTCGCTCTGGAAAAGACCGTTGGAAACGATCGGCAGTAGCTTCTTACCTCGGATTCCAACGTATCAAATACATGTAAAGACGGCTTGCTAGGATCTAGTAGCTTCATGCAACATTCCTCCTGTCGGTTTGTAATCATAAGTTTACTTCTTGTTGAAAGGTCCAATCTGTATCAAATCTTCGTCTTCATGAGCATCTCCCGGGAATAAGGTAGCGGGAAAACCCTCCTTGATCTCGAGCTTCGCTTGCAAATCCGAAGCGAGCCGGCGGAACAGCGTCTGGGATGCCGTATTGCTCGGGGAAATGGTAGCCTGCACATACCGTACCTGCCTGCAAGCTTCGCTGCTCACCAGTTCCTGCAGCAGTGAAGCTGCAATCCCCCGGCCCTGATACTCTCTGGCTACAACAATCTGCCATACGAAGAGCATATCCGGATGATCCGGCAGTACATAAGACGATACGAAGCCTGCCGGTTTGCCATCAATCTCAGCGATGTAGCAGGTTTCCGAGAAAAATTCGCATAGCATAATGTAGCAATAGGCTGAATTAACATCCAGCTTTCCGCTGTCCGCTACAAGCTTCCATACGGCTTTGCCGTCTAGAGCGCGAGCTTTACGGATCAAGCAGCTTTCTGTTTGTACTTGCTTCAAGTTCGTTGACCTCCTATTCGGCTGACGGGGACACCTGCTGCAAGCCATTACCCATGAACCAAGTTTGTCTGAATCGGCTTAAGAATGCTTGCAAACGCGGGCTTTGCGGATTCTCAAAAATCTGCTCAGGCGTACCCTGCTCGACGATCGAGCCGCCATCCGTAAAGATAATGCGATCGGCAATGTCACGCGCAAAGTCCATTTCATGCGTAATCAGCATCATCGCCATATCTCCTTGAGCGGCAAGATCTTTGATAACCGCAAGCACTTCACCGACGAGCTCCGGGTCAAGCGCCGACGTCGCTTCGTCGAACAGCATGATCTTCGGACGCATAACGACAGCTCTCGCGATCGCGACGCGCTGCTTCTGTCCGCCCGATAAGCGCGAAGGATATTCAGCCAGCTTATCAGCGAGACCCACCTTCGAGAGCATTTCGTAAGCGCGCTGTTCGGCCGTCTCTCTGTCCAGACCGAGCACATACATGGGTGCTTCGGTCACATTTCGCATAATGGTCATATGCGGAAACAGATTAAAATGCTGGAACACCATGCCGATCTTGCTTCGCACCCGGTGCAGATGCTTCTCACCGGCGGTGACGAACCTGCCGCCCTTTTCCTCATGCCAAAGCATCTCTCCATCGACTTCAATGGTGCCGGCTGTCGGCTGCTCCAGCGTCATTAGCATTCTAGCGAGTGTCGTTTTTCCTGAACCGCTCGGTCCGATCACAGCGACCTTCTCCCCTGGCATAATGTCCAGATCAATCTTATTCAGGACTTGAACGTCACCATAGGATTTGCTGATGCTGCGATACTTGACGATCGGTTCCAAGGACATTGTGCTTTCATTCCGGACGATCTGGTTTCTATCCATCTCCATTTATCCGTTCTCCCTTGCCCTGATTCTTTGAAACTTCTTCTCCAGCCTGGATACCGCCAATGACGAAGGATAGCTCATGATCAGGAACAAGATGCCTACCAAGGTAAAGGCCTCCAAATATTTAAAGGATCCCGATCCGATCGATTTGGCGGTTTGCAGCAGCTCCACGAGCGTGATCGCCGATAATATCGGTGTTTCCTTCAGCATCGTGATCATGTAGTTGCCCATGACGGGGATAATCGGCGGCAGCGCCTGCGGCAGAATGATACGCCTCCATGTCTGGCCTGGGCGAAAATTAAGTGCCTTGGACGCCTCCCATTGTCCCCTTGGAACCGCCTCGATGCCGGACCGGTACACCTCTGACATATAGGCGCTGTAGTGCAAGCCCAGTCCGATAATTCCTGTCAGGAAGGGCGAGAATGAAATCCCGTACAACGGAAGCGCGTAAAACAAGACAAACAACTGCACCAGCAGCGGTGTGCTGCGAATAAATTCAATCCAGGCTTTGGCCGCCCAAGCAAGCGGCTTATTCCTCGATCTTCGCGCCAAGGCAAGCGGAAGTCCGAGTACACAAGCAACTGCGAATCCAAGCAGCGTTGCGGCAATCGTGATAGGCAGTGCGCGAAGCAGCTGCGGAAGAATTTGAAAAGCGTAGTGCCAATCCCACATGATTTATGCCCTCCCCCTCGCCATCCTGCGCTCTGCGAAACGAATAAGCAGCGTCAACGCATAGGACAGGATGAAATACATGATCAAGAGAGCTGCGAAAATTTGCGCTGTACTCGAGCTGTCATACGTACGCAGCAACATTCCTTGGTACGTAAGATCTGTCAAGGTAATGAGGTACACGAGCGAGGTTCCTTTGAGCAGCTCAATCTGCAAATTACCAAAGGAAGGAAGCATAAGTGAAAGGGCCTGCGGCAAAATAATGCGCCTCATACGGAGCCATGGTCCCATATTCAGTGCGGTAGCCGCTTCGTATTGCCCGCGCGGAACGGACAGGATCGAGCTTCTGACCACCTCGGAGCCGTATGCGCCGTAATTCATGCCCAAGGCTAATATCGCCGCCGTCATTGCCGGAATTTGGACATCAAGGAGCATAGGGAGCGCGAAGTAGAGCCAGAATAATTGAACAAGCAGCGAGGTCCCGCGCAGTACTTCCACATACATCGTAGCGATAATTCGTACCGTACGGTGTTTGGAAAGCCTCATCAATCCAATGATGAACGATATAATTGCTGACAATATAATCGCTAACAGGGTAATTTCGAGCGTGACTAGCGCCCCCTTTACGAGTAAAGGGAGAAATCCAATGACAGAAGCGAGCCAGCTCATTGTCTACTCTTTGGACAGCTGCTCGGCTGTCATATCGCCCGGCAGTTCCTGCTCGGTAAATCCGAATGGCTTGAGAATTTCAAGCAATTGCCCGGATTTCTTCAGCTTCTCGAGCTCTGCATTGAAAGCCTTCTGAAATTCTGCATCTTCCTTGCGGAATGCGGCAGCTCCATAGCCTCGAACACTTTTGCCGTCAATTTCCGGCTGTTTGAAATCCATAACCCGCTCAACTTTGCTATCTTTCGCTGATTCCAGCATGGCTTGCAGCGAAGGTCCTGTCATCGTAACGGCATCGACACGTCCCGCCTGCAGGGCCGAAATCGCCGATGGCTGATCTGGAACCGTCACAATCTGATTGTCGGCAATGCCCGACTTGGTCATGTAATCTTTCTCGATCGCTCCCACCATGACGCCTACCTTCACATCTGGATTGGCTGCGATATCCTTATAACTATGTAAATGTTTAGGGTTTCCTTGTTTGACGGCGATGGCTTCTCCAATGCTGTATTCAGGGTTAGCAAACGCCACTTGCTTGCTTCTCTCAGGATTAACAAACATCCCTGCTGTAATAATATCGAAGCGCTTTGCCTTCAGTCCCGGAATGAGGGAACCGAACTCGGTCAGTACGCCATTCATTTCATTGATGCCTAGATTTTTTAGAACCACTCTTGCCACTTCAACTGCTTCTCCTGTTAATTTGCCATCAGGTGTAGCGTAAGCATAAGGCTTCTCGTTAGCAAATCCAACACTAATAAATCCTTGCTCCTTGGCCTTCTCCAGCGTGTTCTTCTGTTTAGTCGAGGTTTCATCATTCGTTGATGCCGTACTTCCTGCGCTTTGGGTTGCGCAGCCTGCCACTGTGACAGCCAGCAGTACAGTTAACGCGCATGAGAATAACTTCTTCATTAGAAAACTCCTTTTCCTGTATTTGGGGCCCCATATAAGGGTAACATGATATCGTTGTATGACTCACCCCGCATAATAATGGCTGAGCAGGGCTGAGCCCCGCTCTCCTCCGCTGAGGGGAGATAAGCGGACCCATCCAAAAACATCCTCCCATATCCTCCCATATCCTGCCGGATCCGGCTGATTCATAAAATCGGTGTGCCGATTAGATAATGAATAAAAAGCGTATAGAATCGATGATTACTTCTTGTAAAATTGATAATTTGGTCTTTTTTAGTTAAAATTAAAGAAATCCGATGAATTTCGGGAAAATTCGATATACCTAATTGAATAGCTGGAGGGATCTCTATGGAACATGGCAATGGATCACTGGGAAGTTTGATCCTTGTAGTTACGATTTCATTCTTGGTACCGATCCTGCTTTATCAGCTTCGATTACGGGTGATTCCTGTTGTTGTCGCAGAGATTTTAGCGGGGCTTATTCTGGGCAAGAGCGGATTTAATCTCGTGGGCAGCGACCCATGGCTGGAGCTTCTCTCCCTGCTTGGATTCATTTATTTAATGTTTCTTAGCGGCGTAGAGATCGACTTCACATCCTTTACGAAACAGAAGACTTCCGCTAAGAAGCAGTACCAGCCTGTCGTTGTGGCCTGCGTCATCTTTGTCTCGATCTTCCTGCTTTCCGGTGTGCTCTCTTGGGGGCTGGTGTGGGCAGGCTTTGTCAATCGGGTGTTTCTGACCACGCTGATTATCGGCACCATCTCCCTCGGCGTCGTTGTACCGGTGCTCAAGGAACGAAAGATGGTTCAGAACGACTTGGGACAAACTCTGCTGCTGATTACGGTATTGGCGGACTTTTTCACCATGATTCTGCTTGCCTTCTACGTCAGCTTCTTGTCCAACAACATGATGCGCATGCTGCTGCTGTTTCTGTTCTTCTTTCTGGTTACACTCATTTATCTATCCGTACGTAAATTTGCATCCGGTAAAGTCTTTCAGGTACTTAGCCAAAGTACGATTCAATTCGGCACTAGGGCAATCTTTGCTTTGATTCTCGCCATCGTGTTTTTATCTGAAAGCTTAGGTGTTGAAAATATCTTGGGCGCTTTCCTTGCCGGGGTCATTGTTTCTCTGTTGCGTCCAAAAAAGGAATTTGTCCATCAACTGGAATCGTTCGGCTACGGTTTTCTGATTCCGATATTTTTCGTTATGATCGGCGCCAATCTGGAGCTGAAGCCACTATTGACCGACATGAAGCTATTGCTCAGCATTCCTCTGCTGCTGCTCATGATGTTTGCCGCCAAAGTCATTCCCATGATGATCCTGAAAAAATGGTTCTCATGGCGAGAAGTCATCAGCTCAGGTGTTCTGCTATCTTCCAAGCTTAGCCTCGTCATCGCGGCGGCCACATTGGCATTGGATTTGCACATTATCAGCGAATCCTTCCACGGCGCACTGATTTTAGTAGCCATACTGAGCTGCCTGATCTTTCCGGTCATCTATAACAAAATGTCTCCAAAGCCGGCAGAGCGCAAGACCACGATTTCGATTGTCGGAATGAACCACGTCTCGATGCCTGTCGCTCAGGAGCTCGCCAAAGAGGATGTCTATGAAATTCATATTTTTACCGCTTCCTCATCAACTTCGGCGACGACGGAGATATCGAATCTGCATGAGCAAAACATCGTTCGTCAGGTATCTCAGTGGAACGAGCAAACGTTGGAGCAGGAAGGAGCACTCGAGGCAGACATGATTGTGCTCGCCACGATGGATGATGCTTTCAATATCCGGCTTGCCCGCCGGGTACGAGCTGAATCAGACAAGCGGGTACTGATCCGGGTCGAAGCGCCGGAGTCCCAGCAGGAGCTCGCCGCGGAAGGCTTCGAAGTATTCTCGACCTTGTATGCGGCACGAACAGTTCTTAGAGCCTTGATCGACAGCCCGGGCGCGTTGAAGCTGCTCTCCGACCAGGACGGCTCCATTTCCGAGGTTACGATTCGGCATTTGCCTATGCTCACAACCTTATTGCGTCAGCTGCCTGGTCTTGAGAATATTCTCATCCTGCGAATCTACCGCGGCGAGTCCTATCTGATTCCTCACGGAAATACAGAAATTCGCTTGGGCGATCGTCTGCTGGTCAGCGGTACTCCCGAGCAGGTGGACGAATTCCGAGCTAAGGTACGATAGACGGTTAAACGAAAAAGAAACCTAATCCGATCGGCTTCACATAGAGCCATTCGATTAGGTTTCTTTGCTTTACAATTAGAACGATTTCGCCAATGCTTGCGCGCGCTGAATCGCTTCTTCTTTAATTTGCTGCGCTTTGTCAGGGAATTGGTTGTGCCCTTCGACGAAGATGCCTTGGAAATCCTTAATACCGAAGAATGAGGCGATAATGCCCAAATAACGGTGTCCCATCTCCATATCGGCGGCAGGACCCTCCGAATAAATACCTCCGCGTGCTTGAATGTGGAGCATTTTTTTGTCAGGAAGTAGACCTACCGGACCATTCTCCGTGTATTTGAATGTTTTCCCCGCGACGCAAACCGAATCGATATAGGCTTTCATAATCGGAGGGAAGGAGAAGTTCCACATTGGGGTTACGATGACATACTTATCTGCAGAGACAAATTGCTCCGCCAGCTCGGATAATCTCCCGACTTTAGCCTGCTCTTCCTTGCTTAAACTCGAGAACTCATTACCGCCGCGAAGCTTTCCCCACCCGCTGAACACATCAGCATCGATATGAGGAACTTGCACACTGTACAGGTCAAGATGCTCGACTTCATCACCGGAATTTGCTTCCTTGTAGGCGTCGATAAATGCTTTACCGACCGCCATACTATAAGAGGTCTGATGATCGTGCGGGTGTGCCGTAATGTAGAGAATTTTAGCCACTGTGACAAACAGCTCCTTGTATACTGGTTTATAAGGCAGTCCTAGTATACATATTAACGGGGGTTTGTATGCTTGCTGTGAACATAGATATCACCCGATTTGCCTTGTACCGCGCCCGATATCTGCTCATGGAATCAAATTCCGTCTTCTGGCTTCAGCTACAGCCTGAATACGCCGATTTACCTGAAGCTTTTCAAATATATGCCTGACATGCACTTTAATCGTATCTGCCGCCAAGAAAAGCCGGCTCCCAATTTCCTTGCTGGACATCCCCTGCGAAATCAGAGTCAGTACTTCAACCTCCCGCGAGGTCAGAAGGGTCGGCTCCTGCTCCAACGTTCCCGGCTCCACTGCCTTCAAGAGACGTATAGCATTCATAAACTGCTTCATCAGCATCTGCCATACGCGCTCGTTCCCATCATGAAACGCCGAGGGCATGACGTTATTTTCCAAATAAATGAGTCCAATGAGTTCATCATTTGCAATGACAGGAGAACACATCACGGACATGACTTTATTTTCCACAATGTAGGGATTTTCCGCGTATCGTCCCTCCAAGGCAGCATGATTCAGTCGAACCACAGCATGTGCGGCAGCCGCATCTTTTACAACATCTCTGCATACATGCTCTGCAAGCTCAAGGGGGACGGCTGTGGTTTGCAGCGACCATCCTACTTTCTCTGCAACAAGAGAGGCTGCTACAGTAAGCTCGTTAGATGTTGAAGCATCCAACCAGCACCCGCTGCTAGCTCCAGCATATTCGACGCAGATCCGCAATATTTCATGCATAGCTCGAGACCCGGATCGATCCTCCGTGATCGCCTGAGATGCTTTGTAGACAACCGCCATGTCCAGCATGCTGCCAAAGTACGCTCCGGAAAAAGGAGACTCGGCGCCTTGTAGAATCGGCATGGAGCCTACGGCCAGCACGGTCTCAGGAACACCAGTCACATCGAGAAGAGACTCTCGGAGCGCCTGACCTTCCCCCTGGTTTACTGCCGCTTCTCCTTCAAACTCTTGCCGGGGAGGCACATCGTTCATTCCTAGCTCAAATGACGCAAGAGAGCCGCATTCTTCCCAGCGGTCCTTGCATCGCTGCAAATCGGCTCTTATTCCTGCCGCGCTTTGGTAGCGCTCACTGGGCGCCTTTGCAAGCAGTTTTGCAACGATTTCAGCCAGTATCGCAGGAATCCCATATGCAGCGGATAAACAAGGCGGACGCTTGGCTTTATGCGCATGAGCCCATTCGAGCGGGTCCTTCGCTGTAAAGGGCAGCTCCCCCGCCAGCATTTCAAAGAATGTTACACCTAGTGAATAAAGATCCGTTCGCGCGTCTATTCGCATGCGCTTAATGGATGTGCGTTCAGGCGCCATATAGGGAGGACTGCCCTCCAGCATGGAGACCTGCATCGATTGCTGCATGGAAATCGAATCGCTGAAACCTGTTAAACAGACCTCCAAAGACTGAGGTCTGACAATAATTGTATCTGGTCTAACATTCATATGAACTAGATCTCTCTCATGAATATAGGCTAATATGTCGCACAGCTGCACAGCCATCTGTAAGAAATGTTCAACTTCCATCGGAACTGTCAACAAATAGTTGCGCAGCACGATACCATGAAAAATATCAAACACCAGCACAACCGAGGTACCCTGCCTGAAGAACGAATGCGGCTTCAATATGCCGGGGCCCTGCATAGGAGCAAGAACTTCATGTTCATGCATGAGCTTGGCATTCTCTACAATCGCTCGGGGCCCCGCTTTTGCCATCTTCAGCAGTACGACACGCGAGGCTGCCTCGGAATAGGCGTGAGCAATCCAAATGTAATTATCCTCATAAACGGTATGGAGCACTTTGTACCCAGGAACTGTTATCATAGCTGACTCCTATTCATTCACGAATAGTTCCATTATACCAAAATACATGTCGAACCGTGACAAGCTTATACGGCTCTCCACCATTTTGTCCGGGGAAGCTGCCTAGATCCAAGTTGTACCGCTTCGCCAATTCTTGGCGTTACGATGCTCACACCTTGCTTCTCAGCCGCAGCCACCGCCCGCTCTACCGGATCCGTCCAATCATGGAAGGCTAACGTAAAGGCTCCCCAGTGAATAGGCAGCATCAGCTTGCCCTGTACATCAAGATGAGCTTGAACTGTCTGCTCCGGCATCATATGAATGGGCGCCCATCGCTCATCATACTGGCCGCATTCCATCAGCGTCAGGTCAAACGGACCGCAGCGGTTTCCAATTTCCTCAAAATGCGGGCCATAACCGCTATCTCCGCTAAAGAAGATTCGCGAGGTCCCTGAGTCGATAACCCAAGAGCACCATAAGCTTGCATCGCGATCGCCAAGACTTCTTCCCGAGAAGTGCCTTGCCGGTGCGCAAGTCAGGGACAGCCCTTCGTATTCAAGGTTGTCCCACCAATCGTGCTCGCTGATTATATCAGCGTCCACTCCCCAGCGGACAAGATGAGCTTTCACGCCTAGCGGCACTATAAAACGCCGGACCTTATCTTTGATCCGCATCATTGTGCCATAGTCCAGATGATCGTAATGATCATGGGAAAACAGCACGGCATCAATCTCCGGCAGCTCCTGAATATCAAAAGGAAGCTGCTTGCTGTAGCGTTTTCCGCCCATAAAGGGAAATGGAGAAGGAGCACTGCCCAGCATCGGGTCCAGCAGCAGTATTGAACCATTCACCTCTACGATCATGGCGGAATGCCCCAGCCAGGTTACTCTAGTTTGATCATCCCGGTGTTCCTGAGGAATCCACCGCTCCGGACGCAGCGGTTGCTTGGGCTTCGCGTTTGGATTTCCTTTCATAAAATCAAAGAGCATGGACAGACTCGTGGACAGTCGCATATCCATCTTTGTTGGAAGAAAATAGCTGAACTTGCCTTCGGCGTAATGGGGAGATCCATAGACGGATGGTCCCTTATCCTTGCTGCCTAAGGGAGGGTAATAGTTCAAAATCAGATAGCTAGCTGCGATCAAAAGCGCCGCCAAGCTAACCATTACAACTAGAGCGGTCATGTTCCGCACCTCATTCTTTCATTAAATGCAAGATTCATCTTGGGAATGGATCTCGTATTTGTATTATAGCGAGTTCCGTCAGGATTCACGAATTCTCTTGATTAACTGTTCCCTTTCCGGCCCGACGGATACCCAATCAATCGAAACCCCCAGGGCAGCCTCGAGCTCCGTAACGTAATACTGCGCGGCTTCGGGAAGCTCAGCAAACGTTCTGATTCCTGAGATGTCACATTTCCAGCCGGGAAATATCCGGTATACAGGAACTGCTTGCTCAAGCTGACAAGAGGCAGGAAATTGCTGAGTTTGCATGCCCTGTATATCATAAGCCATGCAAACCAGTATCTCGTCCAAGTACCCGAGAACGTCTAAGTTCGTAAGCGCAACAGCTGTCGCCCCCTGAATGGTACACCCGTATCGGGTAGCTACCGCATCGAACCACCCGACTCGCCGGGGTCTTCCTGTCTTCACTCCGTATTCCCCATCTGCCCCTCCTCTCTGCCTCAACTGATCAGCAGCTTCTCCAGACAGCTCAGTTACGAACGGCCCTTCGCCCACACAGCTGGAATAAGATTTGGTCACTGCAATAACACGCTTTATTGAGGACGCAGGCAGCCCTGCGCCTACTGCTCCAAATCCCGCCAATGTGGACGATGAAGTCGAATATGGATATATCCCATGATCCGGGTCCCGCAGTGCGCCTAATTGCCCCTCAATCAAAATCTCTCCCCCATCCGCAAGCACTTCTTGCAGAACTAAGGAAGTATTCCCTACAAAAGGCCGAATAGCTTCTGCCTGTAGCATCAATTCACGAACGATCACGTCTACCTCTAGCGCCGGATGGTTGTACAAATGCTTCAACAGCACCTGCTTCGCTTCAAGCGAAGCAGACACTCTGGCCCTGACGCGTGCCTCATCAAATAAGTCTGCGACCTGAATCCCCAGCTTTGCATATTTATCAGCGTAAAATGGCGCAATGCCCTGCTTCGTCGAACCAAACTTCCTGTCCCCCAGACGCGACTCCTCAAGCTCGTCAAACAGAATGTGGTAAGGCATCACGACTTGCGTCCGCTCGGAGATCATGAGCCGCGGCTGCGTAACACCTCTTTTCGCCAAAGCGTCCAGCTCCTGGAGCAGCTGCATGATGTTAAGGGCCACACCGGGACCGATGATATTCAGCACCTCCGGATGAAACACCCCCGATGGCAGAAGGTGCAGGGCAAATTTGCCATATGAATTGATGATGGTATGCCCCGCATTGCTTCCACCTTGGTATCTGACGACACAACGCGAACCACCTGACAGCACATCGGTCATTTTCCCTTTTCCTTCATCTCCCCCAATTCGCACCTACAATGGCAGTAACAGTCAAATTGATCTCTCCTATTCATCATTGAATTTCCGTTCTACAGCCAGTATAATTCGAACAGTCATATAAAAATAATGAATATTAGTAATATTAAATATAACTCTCATTTATGATATGGAGGCCAAATACACATGATACATAACATGGAGCTGTACCAAGTCTTTTATATAACCGCCCATGCAGGCAGCTTGTCCAAAGCCGCCGAAGAGCTGTTCATCACTCAGCCGGCTGTTACCCATTCCATCAAACAATTGGAAGCCAAGCTTTGTTGTCAGTTATTTATCCGTACCAGTAAAGGCGTCACCTTGACGACCGAAGGCCAAGCATTGTTTACTTACATTGAACAAGCCTACCATTTCATTCTCAACGGCGAACGGAAAATGGCCGAGATGCAGCAGCTCTCCGCTGGAGAAATCAAGATTGGAGCAGGCGACTCCTTATGCCGGCATTATCTCCTTCCACATTTACGATCGTTCCATGAAGCGTATCCTAACATTAAAATTCAAGTGACAAACCGTACGACGCCTGAAACGGTGTCTCTTCTGAAGGAAGGAAAAATCGATATGGGCATTGTGAACCTCCCCCTCTCCGACCATCAAATTAACGTACAGGAGAGCATGGAGATTCAAGATTGCTTTATCACCGGGGAAGCCTACAAACACCTCTTAGACAAGCCGCTCTCTCTACAACAACTGCTCGAGTATCCGCTTATCCTTTTAGAGAAGGGCAGCAATTCCAGAGCTTATATCGACCAGTTTGTCATGGGGCAAGGCTTCGCTTTGCAGCCAGAGATCGAGCTCGGAAGCGTGGATTTGCTGATTGAATTTGCACGAAGCGGCTTTGGCATCGCTTGCGTGGTCAGGTCCTTTGTAGAGCAGGAGCTTGCGAATGGTACGCTATACGAAATTCCTCTTCTTTCCCCGCCTCCCCCTAGACAAGTAGGGATCGCTACTTTGAAAAGCACACCTCTGTCAGCAGCCTCGAAAAAGCTGTATGAACAGTTGTTAGGTGACCCCAATGAGCCTAAGCAAAACAAACAAAACCGGCCCATCACCAAGTGACAGACCGGTTTCTTGTTCTATTTATGAAGCGACGACCGCTTCCACTTCGGCAGCCGGTTTAATCAGCACCTTCTTCTCCCAGGCGCGGCTTCTCCAGCGCAGCAGCATCATAAGTCCCCGCAGCCATTCGTCAACCGTGAAGGCAATCCACACGCCCAGCAGGCCGAGGTCTGTATGGACGCCCAGCCAATAGGCAAGCGGTACGGCCACTCCCCACATGGACAGCACACCCAGAAGCACGGGAAATCTAGCATCCCCCGCAGCTCGAAGCGAGTTGATGACAACCAGATTAAACGTCCGTCCGGGCTCCAGTATCACCGATAGCAGCAGAATGCTAGAGCCGACGGCAATAATCTGCGGGTTGTCGGTGAATAAGCTCAGGAAGTCTTTGCGGAGAAAGGCTGCTATTCCGACGACGACCGCTGTCACGACAAAGCTGATCCGCAGGCTGCGCAGCAGCTTGTGATAGGCCGCCTGAAACTCGCCGGCTCCGACCATATGACCGACGAGGATTTCCGTCCCTGCCCCAATCGCCATACCCAGCGCCATGAAGTAGTTGGATATGTTCATCACATAGACATGGGTACTAAGCGCGGCGGGGCCGATGATATTGATGAAGCTTACGATCATCATGTGCTGAGACTGCCAGGATAAATGCTCGCCTGCCGCCGGAAGCCCTACTCCAAGAATTTGTTTGACGTACTGCCTTTCGAACGAAACATAATCCTTGAGGCGAATCCGAATCGGTATGCGGCGATAAAGGATCACAAGTAAAACGACCAACCCTAGGAGCCGACTCGTAACCGTAGACACAGCTGCACCGGTTACTCCCCATTCTGGAAACCCGAAATGCCCGAAAATCAACAAAAAGTTACCGGCAACATGCACGATGTTGACGCCAAGCGTCACAAACATGACATCCCTGGTGTGTCCATGCGAACGGATGACAGACGATATCGCGTATGATAACGCCTCAATCCAGATGAACGCCCCGATCAGCTTTAAGTAGCGGCTGGCGATCTCGACCTGATCCGGCGCCAAATGCATGAGCCGCATCAGCGGCTCGCCGAACAAGTAGAGCGCCAGACTAATGATCAGCCCGAATACCATATTAATCGTAATCGCCAGAGCGGATATGCGGCTTGCTTCCTTCTCGCGTCCAGCTCCAAGATATTGAGCTACAGCTACACTAGTTCCGATGCCTACAAAGCCGAACATAAGTATGCAGAAGATAATAATTTCATTGGCCAATCCCACGGCCCCGGTAACCAAATCCGAGATACGACTGAGCATGAATACATCAGCGGTTCCAAGCAGCATTCTAAGCACTGAATCTACAAAAATCGGCCATGTTACGGCGTATAAGCTTAATCTCTTCCATGTAGGCAAGGATTCTAATGCTGTGCTATCTCTCAAGTTTCTCTACTCCTTGGGCATCAAATGCTCCTAGTGTAGAGTACGAAAGCGATTCCAGTCAATGACTACTTGCTGCCATTATGTACATTGAATCGATTGCGTCCGTTCTTCTTGGCCTCATACATGGCGGTATCGGCGCAGCGCATAATTGCTTCCGGATTCGTATCGCCTTTTCGTGCAACACTGACACCAATACTGCCGGTTACCTCATAGCTCGTGCCGTTTAACCTGACTGGTTGATTCAGCTGTTCAATTAACCTCTTGGCCAGCATGCGGACATCCTGCTCAGAGTCCAGCCGCGGCAGAAGAATGACAAATTCATCTCCGCCAAGTCTGGCAATTTGCGCATCAACTGGTGCTGCGGCCTGCAGTCTCTCAGCAACTGTAATCAAAAGCTCGTCACCGGCGGAATGGCCGAACGTATCGTTCACCCACTTAAAGCGGTCAAGGTCGATCAGCATCACCGCAACTTGACTGCTTGCTGCACCTGTTTGCTGAAACGTCTCTCCCAACAGTTCATAAAATCTTCTCCGGTTTAACAATCCTGTCAAAGCATCATGATAGGCAAGCCTGAATAGCATTTCCTGATGTTCTTGTTGCTGCGTGATGTCGTTCACCATCATATACGTCCATATTTTCCCATCTATCTCGATAAAGTCCATATTCAATTGGATGGATCGCAGCTCATTCCTATAATTTCTTATTTGCAGCTCCAGCAGTAAAGATTTCCGGTTGACATAAGCCTCCGTCATCGTCGCCTCATGACTGCTAGGCTCGAACTGAATAAATGAGGTCACTCTTTTTCGGTACCAATTCGTATTTTCCGCATCTACGCCGATGATTTGCAGATAAGCATCGTTAGCCTCAATCATTTGGCCTAATTCATCCACCAGTACGATACCGTTAGGTGATAGCTTAAATAAGATTTCATACCGTCTGATGGCGGAGGATAGAAAATTATAGTTGATCATGGCATAACGAATGAACAAGGCAAACACGACAATACAATAAGGAGCCACAGGCGACATGGACATATTGAATACCTGCAGTGTCACCACATTAAGGCTATTTATCAAAATGACCCATAAGCTGGCAAATAGAGTTCCTCTCCAAATCACTTTCAGCCTGACTTTTTCCTGATCGCTGAGGCTGTTCTTTCTCGCTGCGCGAATCGTTAAGAAGAGCAATGTAAGGATGCAGATTAGCGTATAAAGTACAATAACGGCAAAAGTGGCTTGCACAAGAACGCTATAACGTTCGATGCGCCAATGGCCGTTTTGCTCCACCAGCACTTCGGTCAAAGGCGAGTTCCAAAACAACACGATCAAGCCGAAAAGCGGGGGCAGCGAAATGACATGAATAGGCCTGTGCACGAGCGACATTCCTTTTAACTTGCCAAAAAAATAAATCACGACCGACATAATCATGCAAGAGGAGCTCAGCACTATATAACGAGACATTAACGCCGAGTAATCAAGCGGAACAATATTCATTAAGAATTGCCCGAAATATAAGGAACTGAACAAGAAAAACATAATCATCGCAATGCGGTGAAGTCTATTTTTGGGGTCTCGAAAATAAATCTCAATAGCCATATAAAATAAGAGTAAGAAAGGTATAAGCTGAAACAAGTATGGCCACAGAAACAAATCTACCAACTCCGGCTGCTTAAATGTTAAAATGATAGATTTCGTGCAGGAGCAGGTAATTCCTTCAAAAAAAAACATAACGATATTAAATGATACATTGAGAGTTTGTGGCCCTGGAATTATAAATTTTATGATGGTAAAAAAAGCCGGCGCAATCTTACGATCGCGTCGGCTTCCACCTCATTCTACCTGTAACTTCAAATCAATTTCGCTTGCTGCAGCAGCCGTTGAATCATCATCGCCGCCTGTGCACGAGTGATTAAATCTTTTGGCGCAAGTTGGTTGCCGGTTACTCCACCGACCAATTTGCGATCGACTAGCAATGCGATGCTCTCTGCAGCCCAATCACCTGATGCACCGCCATCACCGAATCCGGCGATGATAGCTTGCACTTGATTGCCGCTAAGCTTCGGCAACGCATCGTTTGTCAACCGCAGTGCCTTCGCCGTCATGACCATCGCCTGCTCACGGGTAATGGTTGCCTCCGGCTGGAAGTTCCCATCGCCGAATCCCTGGACGAGCCCGTACTCGACAGCTGTACCGACATAGTCCGAATACCAGGACGATGCACTCACATCTGCAAAGGAAGCGCGCGATGCGTTTGGTTTCAAGCCGAGTGCACGAACAAGCATCGCGGCGAATTCCGCCCGCGTGATATTCTGCTCCGGCAGGAAGGTACGGTCATCCACACCATTTATGACCATGCGAGAGCCCATATCGTTTATAGCTGCTTCCGCCCAATGACCTTTCACATCGGCGAATGCAACGGGATGCCAGACAACTGAATATGTGCTGTTTGTCAAACTATTGATTTGCGCATAATAGCGGCCATCAAGCTTCACGATCTTGGTCGGCACGTGACGAACCGTTCCGTTCTCTTCAATCACAACGCCCGTCGTAATCTTGGATGGGTCAACTCCGTCCGGAATAGCAATCGTCCTTTCAACGTACGCATTAAAACGGTCGATCGTAACCGTCTTGTCTTTGAACGTGCCGCTGACGTTAAATTCCACGGCAGGTACAACGAGCTGGAGATCACCTGAGCCGGCTAATTGCTCAACGACCTTGGCGGTATCCTCCTTCGGGGCTCCGATCTCAATCCGAACCTTGATGTCCTGAAGCTCAACTCCTTCACCGAACTTCTCAGCCATACTTCCGATATTAATTTGCTGAGCGGGGAGAGAGTACGAGCTTGTCTCTGTCTTAATCTCGACAACTGCCGATTTGTCTTCCATGCTCCGTACCATTCTGCCGTTCAATTCACCGGACACAACGTCCGACTTAGTTACAACTGGAATCGTAATAACCGCGCCTTTCGTTTGTATATCCAGCTTGGCCTTCAGCTTCGCCTCATCGACTTCAACTGTCGTTACCTTACGTCCATTCACCTCAGACGTTATCAGCTTGCCTGCGCTTTCGCGGCTGCCGTTAACGAGTACATCCGCACTAGGCTCTGAAGGAGCGACAGGAGCAGCAGCTGCAGAAGAAGAGCGAGCACGTGGTGTCACGGCTGCCGACTCACTGGAAGCTTCGGAGTTGCCTGCTATATTCGTAGCCGTAACCGTAAAGGTATAAGACGTACCGTTAGTAAGTCCTGTAACGGTAATCGGGCTGTTCGTTCCCGTTACGGTCTGCCCACCCGGTAAGACCGTTACTGTATATTGCGTTACGGAGCTACCGCCATTGTCAACCGGCGGTTTAAACGATACGTACGCTTTGCCATTGCTTGCCGTAGCGGTAACTTCCGTCGGTACTCCCGGGACAGTCGCCGGCGTAACCGACTCAGTAGATGCGGATGCATCGGAAGATCCAGCAGCATTCATCGCCCTAACCGTGAACGTGTAAGCAGTGCCGTTATCAAGCCCTGTTACAACGATCGGACTCTCGCTCCCCTCCACTGTCTGTTCCCCCGGCCATACCGTTACCGTATAGCCTGTAATTGGACTACCGCCTACAAATGCCGGAGGCGTAAACGATACGGCAGCTTGGGTGTTGCCCCATGCTGCAGAGACGTCGGTCGGCGCTCCCGGTTCCGTAATCAGTACAAGATCAGGTGTTAAGGCCGACAATGCCGACGTTCCGGCATCATTCGTTGCCGACACCTTAAATGCATACGATACACCGTAAACCAGATCTGTTACCGTAATAGGGCTGCTTGTACCGTTTACGGTGCGTCCATCAGGGTAAACTGTCACCGTGTATCCGGTAATCGGACTGCCGCCATCGTTGGAAGGAGGCGTGAATCCAACCGTCGCTTCTCCTTCCCCTTCTTCAACCGTCACACCACTCGGAACACCAGGAACCGCTGCCGGAGTAACGCCGTTTGAAGGTACAGAAACCTCAGATGTGCCAGCCGCGTTCGTAGCCGTTACTGTGAACGTATAGGCGGTACCATTCGTCAGCCCTGTTACGTTAATTGTGCTGCCTGTGCCAGTTGACGTCCGGCCACCAGGTGAAGCCGTCACGGTGTAGCTCGTAACTGCACTGCCGCCATTATCGGCAGGAGCGTCGAAAGACACCGTCGCTTGGCTGTCACCTCGGGAAGCGGCTACGTTTGTCGGCGCTTGCGGTACCGTAGCCGGCGTCACAGGAGAAGACTCTTCGGAAGCTTCCGAAGTTCCTACTGCGTTCGTTGCTGTCACGGTAAAGGTATAAGCCGTGCCATTCGTCAGTTCCGTAACTGGAATCGGGCTGCCGGAACCAGTCACTGTCCGGCCCCCCGGTAAAACTGTTACGGTATACTGCGTAATGCTGCTGCCGCCGTTGTCGGCAGGCGGATCAAACGACACCGTCGCTTCACCATTGCCCCATATCGCGCTAACATTCGCCGGAGCCTCCGAAACGGCCATCGGAACGATCGCATTCGACGGAACGGACGAATCCGACGTTGCCGCGCTGTTCGTCGACGTCACCGTAAACGTGTACGACGTGCCGTTGGTTAGTCCAATAACCTTAATCGGGCTGCCTGTGCCGGTCCCGGTTAAGCCGCCAGGCGATGCTGTAACCGTGTAGCCGGCAATCGCACTGCCGCCGTTATCGTTAGGAGCAGTAAAGGTTACCGTCGCTTCACCGCTGCCTCCCTCCGCCGTAACTACTGTCGGTGAGCTCGGTTTGCCTGCCGGT
This sequence comes from Paenibacillus hexagrammi, assembly GCF_021513275.1. Taxonomy (NCBI): domain Bacteria; kingdom Bacillati; phylum Bacillota; class Bacilli; order Caryophanales; family Paenibacillaceae; genus Paenibacillus; species Paenibacillus hexagrammi. The sequence goes on from NZ_CP090978.1 coordinate 4,874,543, forward strand.
GTAACACTGTCTGAGGCTTCCGATGCGTCCGAAGTGCCAACGGAGTTCGTGGCGGTTACGGTGAACGTGTAAGCCGTCCCATTCGTCAAGCCAGTGATATCAATCGGGCTGCTTGCGCCAGAGGCTGTGATACCATCCGGCGAAGATGTTACCGTATAAGACGTAATTGGCCGTCCGCCGTCCGAAGGAACGGTTACCGCGATACTAGCAGAGCCATCACCCGGCGTGACGCCTGTCACGCCGGGCGCATCGGGTTTCGTTGGCTGTAGCGTATACGCTTCAGACATAACCATACTATCTGCCATACCGTCCATTACGGCAATCGCTTTAATCGTCATCGCCGCGTTGATGGCGATCGCACTATCGTAAACCGTGCTTACCGAAGTCGGCGTGCTGCCATCTGTCGTATAGTGAATAACCGCCCCGTTGGTGCTTGTCGAAAGTGTAACAAGCGCACCTCGGGCAACTTCGCTGCCAGCCGGAGATGCCGTCGGCGTCTCGGTGAGCGGAATGTTCAATGTATAGGCGGCGGTCATCAATCGGCTGCTTCCCCAGTCGCTGCGATTCGCGATCGCTTTGATCGTCACCGGTCCATTCACCGTGATCGGCCCGCTATACACGGTACTAGCCGTCGTCGGCGTGCTGCCGTCAGTCGTATAATAAATCGCCGCGCCTGCTGCGAAGGTAGATAACGAGACGTTCGTGCCGGGAGAGACTGCGCCTGCAGCAACACTCGCCTTCGGCATGGAAGTTCGCGGCACCGGTCGGTGCGACTCACTGTGATTCGAAGGTCCGGAATTACCTGCTCCGCCGGCTACGAATACCTCCCCTGTCTGCAGCAGCACCGCTTCAGGTGCGATGAGCCCTACGTTCAACGTGGGACCGGAGATCCAGCTGTCCGTTTCCGGATCGTAAATGACGGTGCTCGTAAGCGGCGTGTAGTTCGGATCGAAACCGCCCACCACCGAAACTCTTCCGTCCTCAAGCGTTGTTGAACCATGAATGTAACGCATCGTTGGCATGTTCGCAGCGGCTGACCAGCTGTTTGAAGTAGGATCATAGATCAGTGCGCTATTGGACATCGAGCCGTTCACCGTACCGCCCGAAACCAACACTCTTCCGTCACCCATCAGCGCCGCGCCGAATTCTTTTCGGGTCGAGGGCATGCTAGGGCCTGCGGACCACACATTCGTCGACGGATCGTAAATTTCAGTTGATGCAAGATCACCATCATCATTCCCGCCGCCAATTACCAACACACGGCCATCCGGAAGTGTCACAGCGGTGTGGGCTGCCCTCAGCACGGATAGCGGAGCAGCCGCGCTCCATGTGCTCGTAGAAGGGTTGTAAATTTCAACACTATTAAGAACGCCGGTGTCAAAACTGTTTCCTCCAATGACCATTACCCGGCCATCATGCAGCAAGACTGCGGCGTGACTAAACCGTGCAGTCAGCATGGAAACTCCGTACATCCAAGAATTTAAAGTCGGATTATAAATCATCGTGGTGGCAGTATGCTGCATACCATCGTTTCCGCCGGTCACCATGACCTTACCATCGGCCATCGTGACAGCTCGATGCAATTGGCGATTTGCGGGCATATTTGCATCATTGGTCGCAGCCGAAGCCACGGGCAAATATGCAGGCCATACCAGAACCAAAACAAGCAGGGATGCCAGTAACATACGGAATAGCTGCCTAGTTGCTCTTGAGTCTCTCATCTTGTCGTCTGTTCCTCCATGTGCTCGTAATTTTGAATATTGCGGTAACGATGATAGAGATGCGATTCCGGAATCGCCACAATCATCAACTTCATCGCAATATTCTGAATAAATTCTTCTTTCCCCTCCTTAAAGCGCGCTATCTCCTACAGGGGATTATTCCCTGTTAGAAATATCCGTGTGTTCGAACTTGAGTAGATGTTCTACGGTAACTTTGACCACAGACAAAAGCCCGCCCCCATGATTCATCATGAGGGACGGGCTCCATCAACTATACCTGCAGCTCCATTTCACACAGCCGCAGCTGCTCGACAATCGCGCTTTCGATTTCAAGAATGGCTTGTACATTGCGATCCAGATCATCATACATCCGAACCGATTTGGATATAGCCAATTTTAACGACAGATTGGCACAGATATCCCAGCGTTTGGCCGATTCGGCCAATTGCTCTGTTATCACACCCACAGTCTCCTGTGGCAGCAAGTCGGCGATCTCGAGGAGGAACACCCGGAAGCGGTTTCGCCCTCTGGCGACTCTTTTTAAACAAACATTATAATACTCTTTAAAGAAGTTTGCTGTATCCGTGTCCACGGGGTGCTCCTTGCGGCGCAGCAGGCTCTGCCTGAATTCCTCAATGCTTCGAAGTCCGCTATAGCCTGTGGACGCTTCCTCCCTGCCGCTCATTCGCGAATAGCTTTCCCGAAGGATGCCCAGCAGCTTGGCACGATCCGGCGTATAGTCACTTCCTGCATCGAATTCCATCCAAAGATTGCGGATCGGTCTTCGATACTCACCGATAATCGGATTCAGACGCGGCACATCCGATAGTCTGGCCGTGATGATGTCCTCCATGGGGATTTCCCCGTCAAAATCGCTGCTGCTCAGTAAGTATTTATCGAATACGTGATAAACTCCCTTCTCTTCATCGTACCCGGTGATCACGATAGCATGCAGTCCATGCTCTTTCATATAGGCACGGTGGTAGCTCATATAATACAGGTCCACCACAGCCGCTACAGCCTTATTGCTGTCAATCAGCTCCTTGAGCCGGGCTGCCGCAACCTCGGAGTCATCATGAATATATAGCTGAAACCGGATTTTATCTCGATGCTTCTCGTTCTCCGTATAAGGAGCATCCGGATCATAGTAGGTTGTTTCGGGAAAATAAGCCAGTCCCAGCGAGGAGTTGAGCTCCGCCTCCGTAAACTCCACCGAAGTGGAGAAGCGGTACATAAAGGTCGTACCGATAAAGTTGGTGCTTGGGTCAAACATAAAAGAAAGATAATCAGCAAGCACGAGCCTTGGGTCATGCCCGAGATGAGCCAGACAAGCGCCATAAGCAGTCGCAAAGCAGTCATTGACATACGGTTCAAAGTAGCGGGGCACATGTTCTACAATATTTTTCACGTTTCCACTGCCTTCCTTCGTTGTATTGTAATTCCATACATCAAGGGTACATGAAGGAGACTTGCCGAGTGGAGTTGCCAGAGACTCAATCCGGATAACCGCCGGTATCCATTTTACAAAACAAAAAAAGGTCATATGGATACTTATTTTCTCCATCCGACCTTTTTCTTCTATACTTGAATGTAACCAATCACCATTTAGGCCTATCGGATCGTTCCCGTTCCTCTCAGCCTTACTTTCGCTTTCACCTCAAACTCCGCCTTCGGGTATGCCTGCAACCACTCCTCCCAATGATTATCTTTGCCGGGATGCATGGCGCGGTATCTTCTTCCGAAGCCCATGGGGTCCACTTTATTTTTTTGAAACTTTTTAACAAGCGCCAGCACCCGATCCTCAATTTCTTTTTCCGCCATCTGCTGGTAAGCATCTATCCTCTCCACCTGCAGCGGTATTGTTGATTCTTCAACCAATCCCGTAACTTTTACATTTACTTTAATTAAAGGTATCTCAGATTTGCCGTCCAATACACGAAAGCTCCCGTTCACATCATCGGCGGAAAGCATATAGCTTTCATCATTCTCCATGCCGACCCTAATATCCACCTTGCCGATCCCTCATAGAATACGTTAAATATTTTGGTTTCCTCTGAGCTGAGATCTATGACCTGCTGTTGTTTATTAAATATTGAGAGCTTATTGATGGTTAGCTGGCCGTTGGGCCGAGGTTCTACGATAGGAATAATAGGGTCAATACCACGTTCAGTCATTCTTCTTCTAAAATCAAAGGAATAGACGGATGTTACATAGGCTGTCTCCGTTCCCGATTGGCCAAAAAACATGAAAAGCAGATTAGAAGGCAATCGTTCCGATTTGGGATGCACCTCCATCACCGATACAGCATTAGGTCTGCCTACCGCAACCCAGGCCTCTTTTTTGAATATCCCTTCTACGTACAAACCAGTCCATCATGTCTGTGATATCGCTATGAATCATGGCCTCTCCCAAAATGATGGTCTTGCAATGTCCAAATTCCAGTTCCTTATCTACCTTGGACTTGATAATTCTTACCGCTTCCGTGATGGAGTTAGCCTCTTCCTTAACAATTAATGCCTGATTAGAACCAAATCGTTCCTGCGGAGAGGGAATGGCCAGCTTCACATATACGGCATATTTTTTTGATGAATCTTCAGGCTTGTCCACGCCTATGGTAACTACAAAAAAACGCTTGTCGATGTCCTTAAACCCGCAGCCGGATGCTGTAAGGAGTAAGATGAGCATGAAAAGAAACAGCATGCTTCTAGGAGCCGGACGACGCACGTGATTTCCTCCTAGCCAGGTAGAGTAAAAGCAGAAGCAGAATTATTTCCACACCTAGTCTGACATTTAACCAGCTTTTACTGAATTGATACAGCTTCTCATCATTCCACAACATTTTGCTAAATAGGAATACGCCCGTCACAAACCCAAGTGCTATGCCCCTGCAATGATACGGTTTCGCAGCTTGCTCGGATTCGGCCGGTAAAAAGCGCCTTTAAACATTTCAATCCCTACATGCCAATGAATAAACATACTGGTATACGCCAAAATGGCATAAAGCAGCAAGAACACATATAGCACCCGCTCTACGAAAGCTAGCTCCATACGCATACTGTCCGCCGTTGCCACCCAAGGGAATGGAAAATCTGTAGACCCGTCCGCTCCCAAAAAGCCGATCGGGATAAAGAACGAAGTACATAAATTCCCCACCCCCAGCAAAGCCACAACCCATAGCAATTTAGGCTTCTTGGTGATGTATTTATTGAAAATCAGCATATTGATGTAACCCGTGTAGGTATACGTAGCCGCGCTTATCGTTGTCCAACCAACAGGTTCGGTGACATGTGAAGCAACAATGAGAATCGAATCATAGCTTAAGTATTTATTAAAAAAGGATTTTCCCAACAGAAACAGGATAAAAGGAACGCTAAATACTAGCAAAATCTCCACGGTGTACAGTACCTTGTCGGACTTCATGGTCGAGATGGCAAGCACCACCACAAAAAACACGCCAAGAACTTGAAAATTGTTCGTTTCGGGATTGATAAAGCTTCTAGTGATGTCGGCAAACGCCAAGAGTGTAATCAAACCGGCCAAATACCACATGATTCCGGACAATAGCAAAACTCCTTTACCCAAAAAGTCCGGCAACGAAGAGTTTCTTAATATTTCGGGGAAGGTCTGTCCCGGAAACTTCGCCAGCGCATAGCTGTTTGCGTATAAAAATACCCCACCGAGTATCCCCCTAAACCGATGGACATAATCGCTCCGCTATATTTATGCTCCAGCATGATTCTGGGGACGAAGATCAATACACTCACCAGCATATTGACTAGAATCAAATAATAATAATATCGAAGCAATGGCAGCAGCCCCCTAGGAATCCGATTTCTTTGCCGCCATACGTGAGCTTTCGAAGTACAGCTTCAAGTAAGGCTGTCCATAGCTTTCCATACTTGCCAAATAAGCCACTAAACCGATAAAAGCCGCAATTAAGCCCATTAATCCGAACATGGTTGTGAAAAGAAGCAGTACATATTTTGCAACACGCATGCCGAAGGACATCATGTTAATGGGAATGACAAAATTGGAAATTGCCACGGCTGCAATCAAAATAATCATGATATTACTAACCAGGCCTGCTTGCGTAGCCGCTTGTCCAAGGATCAAACCGCCAACTGTTGTCGCCGTGCTCCCGATACTTTTGGGAAGTCTAATACTCGCTTCAATCAACATTTCCGTCATGATCAACATAAAGAATACTTCCACGTAAGAAGGATACGGAACGCTGGCCCGGCTGCCCGCGATCGACAAGGAAAGCTGGACCCGGAGCACCTCCGGATTATAACTGACTAAACCTACGTACCAGGATGCAAGCGTTGTGCTTACAAAAAGTCCAAGCATGCGTAAAATCACAACAAACCGGCTAATCCAGTAATTTTGGTAAAAGTCCTCCATACTCGCCATAAAATCAAAAAATACGGAGGGAACAATTAGTGCAAAGGGGCTCCTGCAGAAGTAGAACTACTTTGCCATGGTTTAGATTAAACGCAACCCGGTCGGGCCTCTCCGTAGAGAGCATCGTAGGGAATATCGTTCTTTTCTTCGATGTCATCAGCATACTAAGTTGATTGACGGCTTGTACGATGTCCGCATCGATCCGATCTAACGACTTCTTGACCTCTTCCACCACCTTGGGGTCGGTACACTCTTCATCATAAATAAGGGCAAGCGGCGTCCTCGAAACGGTTCCGACCTCTCTGTGCTCAATCATTAGCGTTGTTCGCGGATATCGGCAGCGAATCAAATTCAAATTGACCGCAATATCCTCACTAAGACCGTCTTTGGGGCCTTGAACGACATTTTCAACTGCAGCGTCGCGGACTTTATTATTTTTGACCAGCTTCAAATCCACAAGATACACCTTGTCTCCAAGGTACAAGGCTGCATGGCCGCGAAGCATTTTTTCAAGTGTACTCACGCAAGTTCTATGTAAGGTGACATTAGGAAGCGATTCTACATATTCAATAAAGCTTTCAAATGAATCCGATTGATAAAAAGGAACAAGCAGCGTATCAGAAATGCGCTGCTCTTCCGTTAAACTGGAAATATACACCATGTCAAATTCCTGTTTATTTTTGGAAAAGCAGTTGTGTACGATATCCGGAGATTCACCCAGGCTGTTCACGATCCATTCAAATGTTTCCCGGCTAGCTGTTTGTTCTTGCTGCTCATTAATTTGTGTGACCATGACGCTTCACCTGCTCATCGCCTATACTTTCCATACTTGGTGTAAGTAGGATGTACCAATAAGCATGCGGATATGCATACGCAAAAAGACAGGATGAATGCCCGATGTGACATTTCATCCTGCCCGTTATTCAAGCTTTAGCTTGTTAGCTTACTGAATGATTATTCTTCGACGTCCTGACCTCCGCCGTCCAGTTGGAACCATACCGGCCCCTATTAGAGCCATTGCCATGATGCCGGCAAGCAGCAGTTTTATTTTTGTACGCTTCACAGTGCTTCACCTACTCGATCAGAATTCATTGCTTTGGCAGACTTTCGCTAAGGCTTCAGCCACTTCACGGAGTGATCGGAGGACGACTCGTAGACGATCGAATCCCCATCCGTAAAAAATTGTGCAACTCCGTCCGTAATAGAAAGACGGAGATCTCCCGCGGCGTCAAGGACCTTCATTCCGTATTGGCCGCCTTCCGCAATTTGGCAGACCAGCTTACCATTCACTTCTGCAGTTCGAATCACTTGATCCAGCAGGACTGGGGCATCTTCTTGGGATAGATCCGCCTGGTACAACTGACGAGGCTCAAAGACATAGCCCGACATATAGTAGATGTGACCGTCTATCACATCATACCAATCGGATACTGGATGATCGGACAGCTGCTGCTCGCCGGTCCCGTCCAGGTTGGCCGTGTATAAGAGATGATCGCTATCTTTTACATACATCAATTGATCTTTTATGATAGTAAAAGTTTTAACGCCAAAGGAAGTCAGTTCTGTCGTCTTATTGGTCTGCAGGTTGATTCGATAAATGTGATTCAGAGAACTCGGATCGTTGGGGTCAGCCGAGCCCATCACGTAGGCATCGGTGCCGATAACGGTAGTAGAACGGTCTGGAGTATAGCCGTCCCCTATGTGCCAGCCGTAAATCAGCTTCGGGTCACCCATAGAAGTACCATTCCAACGATCTTGCCCCGCAGCAGCCAAACGGAGATTATCTCCTGACGGCGGAACGCTTTGATTGACCACGAGAGTGCCTTTCGGAGCACTTGCAAAATCCAGATAACCTTGGTGCTCCACCGTACCCTTGCCGTCATCCGAGATTTTCCCATACACATCATGCCCCATGATGGCTCCGCCTTCGTGATACGAAAACCAAAGCTCGTTATCCTTGATCAAAAATGAGACACGCTTATTCGAGCTGTAAGAATCGCTGTATGCGTATGAATAAACCAGCTCCTTCTTTGTCGGATCACTAGCCGGCGATCGATAGATGTTATTCATGCCGTCTTCTGTTTCAGCGAAATAGTAGTAATCCTTATACCTTGCAACACCCATATCCCCAACAGAAGCCGGCAGCGGCACCGAAGTAATCTGCGGATTATCCGACTGAATGGAAAGTCCTTCCGATTCGCTCCACTGATACTCCCATCCGAATTCATCATGAGCGAATCTCCAGGTTAGAGGGAAGTACGCCACATTGTTGTAGCTCAGTAATGGATATTCTTCCTTCGCATTATCAACGGACTTGCCGTTGATCGTGATCTGTGAGGAATGAATCTGCGCCTTGAAGCGATTCTTGTTCTTTTTGTCTGACTGGTACGACACATAAGAAGAGGCAACGTTGCCTTTCGCGATCGAGAGACCGCTAGTCGAATCCCACTTCGTCTCCAGGCCCAGCAGCCTGCAATCATACCATGTCATGGGCACGTAAGTAATATCTTTGTACACGAGCAGCGGATATTCCCGGTTCTGATTCTCCACCTCATTGCCGTTTAGCTTCACGCTAAAGTCAGGCAGGGTGACACTTACTTCCGATTCTGCCGCATAGCTTGGCGCAGCCGTCGTCAAGCAGCCGCCTATACAAACAGAAACCACCATAAACGCAGTAAACCATTTCTTGCTCACACAGCTCTCATCCCTTCTACATGAAATCGATCAACGAATATGTAGACGTCCAATTTCTGGCAAATGTTTCTATTACAAAGAAATGGCAGCCGTTTTTTTAATTCGGCTGCCATTTTTTTGTTGATATATCTGGGTCTTCGAAAAGTACTGAGCTTGTCTACAGCTTCTGAACCGAAGCGCGTTCCACCAAAAACGTAGATAGCAAGACCAGCTCCGGCCATCCTTCGGGATCCCCGATTCTTCGCAGTATGAGCTCAACGGCTGTTTTGCCCATTTCCGTCTTGGGTACCTTGACCGTTGTCAACTTCGGCTGGGTCAATTCACTTAGTGCGAGATCATCAAAGCCGATGATCGATACTTCGGATGGACAGCCAACTCCCATCTGGGCAAGAATGGATTGCGTCTCAATAGCAATCATATCGTTGGCGCAGAAGAGTCCCGTTACCGGAGGGTTGTTACGGACATGACCGACCAAGGTTTGGGAGAATTCAGCGGAGGTGTAATTACCTCGTCCGCTAACCCCGGTTCCCTCAATTCTCACTGTCGTCACAGGATACGGAGCCTTTTCATTCCAAGTACGAACGGCTTGCTCAAAGCCTCGAAGCCTCTCCGCAAAGCTCCAGGCCGATTCCACGTCGCCAACAAAAGCTAAGTTCTTATGACCGGCTTGAATCAGGTGATTCGTAGCCTGATAAGCGCCAATAAAGTTATTGGCCAGCACATGGTCGATGGTGGGGTCTTGAATATTCGTATCCACCAGCACGAAAGGGAAGCTTCTTGCTTTCAAATCATCAATGTAATCCTGCGGGATATGTCCCAGCACGATCACACCGTCCGCTTTATTCTCATGAATGCTGGCTGGCATCCCTTCCTTCGGCGGTATGGACGTATCGATGCCCGAAAGCAGCATGCTGAATCCGTGTTTGGACAATTCGGCATCGATTCCTCCGAGTACCTTGCCCCAATATTCAATATCATTCATGTAGCCGCGCGGCATAAGGACAGCCAGATTGCCCGTACGAGATGCGGGAAATGCTTTCTTGGAAGACTTAATGCGGTAGCCCAGCTCCTCCGCCGTCTTCCAGATCTGTTCTTTGGTGACATCATTGACCGCAGGATCGTTAGAGAGAGCTTTGGATACTAGAGCTTTGGAAACATTCAAATGTTCAGCTATCGTTTGCAGTGTTATCTTTTTCATCTATCATGACATCCTACTCTTTGTAGTTTCGATTTCTACAAATAGTATAAAGAAATCTTCAACTTTTTTCAACATTTATCTTAAACCTTCATTTATACATTTAATTTTAGTTTCTCTCGATACCATCTTCTGAGCTGATTCACTTGCGCCTGATGATAACGGCTGTGGTCAGCCATGTGCCACAAGCCCCAACGCAGCGTGGCTTTCTTCTCGTTCTCATGTCCAAATGTGACAACTCTCTCCAGATCCGCATCCGTTACTTGTTTACATGCCTCTCTTAACCTATCAAGCACAACTTCATAGTTCGAGTTCAGTGTGCTCAAGGGTACTCCCTTGACCATGGGCAGTTTATTATTGGCATCGATCATGGGACCGTATTGTTCGATCAGCGATGCAGGAAGAGGCTGCCTCATTATCCTATAAACCCAGTTCAGATCAACATAAGTAATATGTTTGATTAACTGAGCTGTACTATTAAACTTGTCATGAAGCCCCCTGTAGTCAACTTCTACTTGTGACATACCATCGGTGATGGATTGCATGCGTCGGCTATTCTCTCTTACTGCGGAATATAGCATTCCAACAACCGGCGTCATGCCGTCTTCCCCTTGTAAATCAAAGTACATTTCGGTTCATCCTCCTTTGTATGTATAGCTCCACTCTACTACTAACTATAATTACTGCTTCAATAATTTCCCAGAAAAACTTATAAAACCGCCGCAAGTTAAGATCTCCCCTTACTTACGACAAGTTTGACTTCATACATACATCCATTTCATGTAAACTGAAGCTACGAATTCTGCTATTATTCAAATATTGGTTAAGCGGCTATGCTCGGGAGCCGATTCTTCCGCCCGGGCGGCAGCCGGAGTAATAGACAGCCAAGTTTCTCCATACCGGCTTGTATGATAAACTACTTACATAGAATCAGTGTAAACCAGAAAGGCGGACAAACCATGGCACTTTCGTTTTTTATTGAGCCCGCTGCATATACTCCCTTCGATCAGGAAAGCGAGCTCCTGGAGCAATGCAAGGAGTGGGGGCTGCTATCCGACAAAGCCACCAAATCCAAGGCTTTTTTCTATAAAGGCAGCGGTTCCAATCTAACCTGTCAAATCGTAGGATACGTGGATAAAATAACAGCCGTCATTGAATTTGAAGACAAGCGGCTCCACTGCATTCACCCTTCATACCTGAAAGAAATGCAAGCAGCGAGCTATGGCCAGAAGGCAGCGGCTTCCACCGAAGAACCTGCCGGGGAGAAGTCGGCAGCAAATTCCACCTCCGCTAAAGCTGCGACTGAGTCTGAATCGTTGCTCCAAGAAGAATCCAGTGTTATCCAGGCAGAGCAAACTGCACTCGGACAAGAGCAGGATCAAGCGCAGGCTGTTGCTGCAGTCGCAGAGACGATAACAGAGATACAGCCCGAGCGCGCAGAGGCAGCACCGCCAAAAGCCAAAAAAGGCAAGGCGCCCAAGCTCGAGCTTCCTGAAGATAAAGTAAAAATGACCGCAACGGTACAAGAGTTTACCACCGTTCCGAACAATTTCTCCGATAATGACGATGAAGTGATTATCTATGAGGCAGCAGCCATTCTTGACCCCGCGCTTGAAATCGGAGCGGCCTGGTCCAGCAATAGCGCTACGATGAAGAAGCTGGAGCTTAACATCGGGGATACCATAACGTTCGAAGCTAAGGTGGTTGCCAAGAAGCTGACCAAGCACCCGGTTCCTTATAAAATCAACAATCCCAGTAAGATTCAAAAGGTATGACAAAAAGGCTGTCTGCGAAAAGTTCATCACTTTCCAGACGGGCCTTTTTTGTTGATAAAGAAGCGTTCATGATGAGCTTCAGTTGTTTTTCTCCGAGCACTGATATTCGATAGAAATAAAGCCTTCAAAGTACTATCAAAACTGTCAAAGGCACCTGCTCTACACTTCTCCGAAAATTACTAAGGCCTTCATTTACCTTGATCAACACTCTGGCTGCATTCGGCTTCCACTACCCGCCAATGTGCGACATCTCTACCTTAGGCATAGCCTCCGTCAGCTCAGACCGCAGCTCCGAATATCGGTCCTGCCTTTGTGACCATACTTCGGTGATCAGCTCCTTCAGCTCTTCGTCGCTTGAGCCCGAGCGCAGCGCGCCCAGCAGATCGGTTTTCGCTGATGTGAACAAGCAGGTATACAAGTGCCCTTCGGCTGAAAGCCTTGCCCGCGTACAGGTTCCGCAGAACGCCTGCGTCACGGAAGAAATTAGTCCAATCTCGTCGGTTGAACCTTGATAATAATAGCGGGATGCTACTTCCCCGTAATAATTCGACTCGGCCGGTACAAGCGGCATGACTTGGTGGATGATTTCTATGATTTGCTTGCTCGGCACGACATGCTGCAGATTCCAGCCATTGCTGTTGCCAACATCCATGAATTCTATAAACCTAAGAATATGCCCCTTTTCCTTGAAATAGGCGGCCATCGGAACAATGTCTTGGTCGTTCACACCCTTTTGCACCACCATATTCACCTTCACCTTAAGGCCTTCCGATGCCGCGGCATCAATCCCTTCCAGTATACCCTTCACGGGAAATTCCCTCCCGTTCATGGCGCCAAACCGCTCTTCATTGAGGCTATCCAGACTAACAGTGATGCGTTTCAAGCCTGCTTCCTTCAGTTCTTTGGCCCTTTGCTTCAGCAGCGAACCATTCGTCGTAACAGCTATATCCTTCACGCCTTCTATATGGCGGATTAACGAAATAATCTCACCGATATCTTTTCGCAGCAGAGGCTCTCCTCCGGTTATTCGAATCTTCTCTACGCCCAGCGATACAAAGATTCGTGTCAAACGCTCCATCTCAGGAAGCGTCAGCATACGATCCTTCGGCAAAAATAAATAATCCGGTCCAAACACCTCTTCCGGCATACAATACCGGCAGCGAAAATTGCACCGATCCGTGATCGATATTCGCAGGTCGCGCAGCGGTCTGTGGAGAGCATCCTCTATTTTTGACATATGCCGATTGAAAGTCTCCATGTTCCCCACCCCTTTACGTACAAACGTACACTGCTAGTATATCGCATTTGTTCCGTGCCTGTATAATCATCTCCGTTGATACTCTCTCAACAAATAAAAAGGCCGCCCTCCATCAAAATGACAGTGGTTCAGCCTTTGCTGCGTATCAGTGCGAACAGTACACTTGCTATTGTTCTTGCTTATTCTCCAGCAGACGGTCGTACTTTTCATAACGTGTATCCACCTCATCCGCCAGCTCCCGGAATCGTTTGGTCTCTTCAAGTACCGGGTCAACCTCCGCCTGAATACGGATTTCCGTCTTCATGGGCAGCTTCCTGCGCGCTTCCTCACTGGTATCGGGCTTCTCTATATCCCCTTCGGAAAGCTTATGAGCAAGCTCATCCTCTATTTTTTGGCATCCATTTGAACATACCTCCTCATTCAGTTTAAAGCCGATTCGTGTTTTCCATAGGTATAATACCCATAAAATAACATATTTACACGAAAAGAAGACAATTGAACTGCAAGCAAGACTATCTCTGCCGTCGGAAAATTCCCGGAGTTAGTCCGGTAGCCGCTTTAAAGACCCGATGAAAATAAGGCAAGCTATCAAAGCCGCACCGATCTGCAATGACATCTATACTAGCTTCCGTAGTGAGCAGAAGCTCTTTGGCGCGGACAATTCGTTTGGCGTTGACATAATCGGTCACGTTCATACCGGTCAACTGCTTGAATACCCGGGAGAAGTGCGCCGCCGTTACGGAAACTCGCTCCGCTAAAGCGGACAAGCCCATCCCCCGCTCGGCATGATGCTCATCCATGTATTGCAAAATATCCTTCATCCATCCCGGTCCCACCTGAATATCGGCCGTGTCTGCCTGAATCTCGGAAACAGCCGCACGATTGAATCGAAGCAGCAGCTGCTGCAAATGCAGACGGACGGCCTGCTTGTAGCCTAGTTGTTTCTCGCACGTTTCCTGATGCATCATAAGTAATGCCGACTCCAGCTGCATTCGCAGCGAATCCGAGGCTTCAAATTTGTAGCGTTTCCTCTTTCGGGCGAGCTCGTAGCAGTATAAGCTTGAATAGGAATCACTGCTTGAATCGATAGGCACCAATACCCGAGAAAAAAACACCGCCGTAGATGTGACCGGGTCATCAGGATCGGGGAAGGCCCTATGAATTGTGTCCCCAGGAATGAGAAACACATCACCGGCGTTCATTTCATAGAAATTCCGGTTAATAAAGAAGGTGCCCTTTCCCTTATAGATGTAAACCATTTCGTACAATTCATGTAAGTGTTCGGGCAGTTCCCGCTGGGGACTTTTCGTATCTTGAAAAACAAGCTGAAACGGAAACATCGGATCATCGAACAACGCCTTCCGAACAGCATCCATACGGATTTCCTCCATCGTATCGTTTTTTTCTTATATAATATCAATTTAGGGTATATTTTCGCAAATATAAACTATTTTCTAGTCAATTCCATCATTGTACAATGATCATAATTGGACCATAAGGAGTGTGTGGGTTATGCGGATTGATGCGCATCAGCATTATTGGCGAATCGAACGAGGCGACTACGGATGGATAACGCCGGATTTGCCCGTCCTTTACCGGGATTTCAGTCCCCAGGATTTGCTCCCCCATCTAAAGCAGCATCAATTGGATGGAAGCATCGCGGTACAAGCCGCTCCGACATTGGCGGAAACCGATTATTTGCTTTCTTTGGCTGATACAGATGATTCGATTCTGGGTGTCGTAGGATGGCTGGATCTCCATGATCCTGAGCATCGAAGTCATTACGAGCGGTTCAGCCGGCACCCGAAATTCGTGGGATTTCGTATCATGATACAGGAAATGCCGGATGCCTCAAGTATTCTGGAGCCGAGCTTCCTAGAAGCTTTAAGCGCTTACGCAGCCGAAGACGTTCCCATCGATCTGCTTGTCGTCTCTCACCAGCTGCCCCCACTGGTTAGACTGCTAGAGCGTGTGCCCCACCTGCGAGGTGTCATTGATCATCTAGCAAAGCCAAGGATTGCTGAAGGCGCTACTGCGCCTTGGCTCAGCTACATGAGGGAGATTGCCGCTCATCCGAAGCTCTATTGCAAGCTCTCGGGCATGGTAACGGAAGCAGACCACAGACATTGGAAACAGGCTGATTTCACCTTCTATATCCGCCAGATTCTTGAATTATTCGGTCCGCAGCGCGTCATGTTTGGCAGCGACTGGCCGGTATGTCTGCTTGCGGCAAGCTACGATCAGACGATGAGCGTATTGCAGCAGGCAATCCCTGATAGCTGGAGCGAGCAGGAACGGACACTGCTGTTTGGAGAGAATGCCAGAACATTTTACAAGCTGAATGATGTAAGCAGAAAGCTAAAGGAAGGAGAACGATTATGAAATACCGTAAGCTTGGCAAGACGGGTCTAGAAGTATCGGCGCTTAGCTTCGGAGCCTCATCCCTTGGTTCTGTTTTCCGGGAAACGGATGATGCTGAGAGCATTCGAACGGTACATGAAGCCGTTGACCATGGCATCAATTTGATTGACGTATCTCCCTATTACGGCTTGACGAAGGCGGAAACTGTACTCGGCAAAGCAATTGCGCAGCTTCCACGGGACCGTTTTATCCTCTCTACCAAAGCGGGACGTTACGGAGCGGACCATTTTGATTTTTCCAAGCAGCGTATCCTCGAAAGTGCGGAAGAGAGCTTGCGACGTCTGCAAACGGATTATCTGGACATCATGTTTTTGCATGATTTGGAATTCGTGCCGTTTGAAGCTGCAGCTGAGGGGGCCTTCCAGGCTCTAGAACAACTGAAGAAAGACGGAAAAATTCGATATTACGGAGTATCGGGACTGCCCTTGTCACTTTTTGAAAAAGCATTGTCCTACACCGAGCTGGATGTCGTCCTCTCTTACTGCCATTATTCTTTAAACGATACGACACTTGTGGAGCTGCTTCCTCTGCTGGAAAGCCGCAACATTGGCGTAGTTAATGCTTCCCCGCTATCAATGGGACTGCTGGGAACAAGGCCGGTTGCGGAGTGGCATCCAGCGACCCAAGAAATAAAAACTGTGTGTAGGCAGGCAGCCGACTATTGCGCAAGCAGAGGGGCCGACATGACGAAGCTGGCGGTACAATTTGCCACAGCAAACGAACGCATCCCAACCACACTCGTCAGTACAGCTAGTCCAGAGAACATCCGAAACAATATCCAGTGGAGCGAGGAGCCCATGGATGAACAGCTGCTCAGGGAGGTTCTCGAAATCTTAAAGCCGATCCAAGGAAAAAGCTGGGCAAGCGGACTTCCGGAGTATAACGTTCGGCCGTAAATGACGATAAGGAGTTGAAGTTCCTACATGAGAGGAATTATTTGTGAACAAACCGATCACTTCAAGCTCGTTGACGATCTGCCTGAGCCTGCTTGCGGACCCGGTGAAGCGATCGTTCGAATTCGGCGCATCGGCATCTGCGGCACGGATCTGCACGCCTACAAAGGCAATCAGCCTTACTTTACTTATCCGCGTATACTCGGGCATGAGCTCGCCGGCGTCGTCGAGTATGCCCCGTCAGATCCAGCGGAGCTTCGGGCAGGGGATCAAGTGTGTGTGATCCCTTATATGCACTGCGGCGTCTGCATCGCTTGCCGCAGCGGCAAAACAAACTGCTGCACCTCGATGCAGGTGCTCGGCGTCCATATCGACGGCGGCATGCGTGAGCGGATTGCGCTGCCGGTTACACACCTGCTCCAAACAGATGGCTTAACGTTGGACCAATCAGCCGTGCTAGAGCCTTTGGCTATCGGGGCTCATGCGGTTCGCCGCTCTCCAATACAGCCGAATGATACGGTCTTGGTCATCGGTGCCGGTCCTATTGGACTAGGTGTCATGGTATTCGCCAAGCTTGCAGGGGCTCGTGTAATTGCCATGGACATCAACGAGGAAAGGCTGGCCTTTTGCCGAGAGTGGGCCCAGGTAAACCATACGGTAGATGCAACGAAACAGCCCAAGGAGCGGGTAAGTGAAATCACAGAGGGTGATTATCCCATTATTGTGTTCGATGCAACGGGAAATGCAAGATCGATGGAGCAGTCCTTCAACTATGTTGCAAACGGCGGCTCACTGGTCTATGTCGGGCTGGCTAAAGCGGATATTTCCTTTCACAACCCTGAATTTCATAAACGGGAAATGACACTAATGGGCAGCCGTAACGCTACGAAGGAGGACTTCCTTCACGTTCTTGAAGCCGTTCGCAAAGGAAGTATCGATGTAGAATCCTACATTACGCACCGATCATCCTTTGAAACCATGATGGAAGCTTTTGACGATTGGCTGCGGCCGGAATCGAAAGTTATAAAAGCTATGGTAGAGCTTTAAACGGCAGCCTCCTTATGATATATCTCGTGTTCAAACCTTAAAGGGTACGCCCTCAGGTTCTACAGTTTACAACAAAGAACGCGAGTCCTTCAATAAATGAAATAATCCCCGTTCCCGGTCATACGGGAGCGAGGATTATTTCATTTATTGAAACTATTCTTCTAACTCATCGAGTTTTAGCACCATGTGGTAAAATTCCCCTTTGCCCGATTGCCGTGATCTGATTTGAAAACCATACTTCGCATAAAACTCAACGGCATTAGGCAGTGCCTCTATGGTAAGAAAGTTGCAGCCGCTGGTCTTAGCTATATCTTCAACGAGTTCAACTACCTCACCAAGCAAATATTCACCGTATCCTCTATTTCTATACTTCCGATCTACACCTAGATAATGCAGCTTTACAGCCGGAAATAAGTCTAGTCCCTCGGGAAGATTCCAACCATATTTTGTCATCTGATTTGCAAATACATGGACGTGGTCGTTATATAAAGCGAAATACCCGACTAGGTTTTGATTTTCATCAAAATATAGCCGGGTAACCGCTGATCTTAAATGATGCAGCATGAAGGCTTGCTCTTTGAGAAATAATTCAACGCTAATTTCATCAGAACAGTCGAATCCTTCAATAAGATTTTGGCATTCCCATGAAATGTTTCTATACGTAAGCATACTTCAGGAATTACTTCCTTTCCGGTGCCCGTTTATGTGTTTTCATCAATTGACGCAACCGATCTAGCCCTGGATCAGTTGTTTTCTTCTTACTGGTCGCATAATTAATGAAATTCTGCATTTCCGATTCTGTCTCAAATTCCAGATGAGTAGGGCGAATTGGCTTAACAGGTGTAGTCATCTTATGACGACCTCCTTCTGTTTCTTCTCGCTTAGGCATACGGATCATCCCTCCTGGTACAAGTCTTTCCATTCGTAACCATGGATAACCTGTTCGGATCGAACATAAAGGCCTGCTGCGATGAAGAGATGCGATAAATAAATCTTACCATCATTAAAATGCACTGTAAACTGCGAGCTTGATGCTATCTCGATCCACCTCGACGACCAATCCCGCTCGACCTGATGCTCATCAATGTTTATACCCATCAGTTACGTGCCGGGATCGACCGCAATATCCTCAATCGACGAATCGGACTTGATCTTTGGCGCTAGAAACCCTCATCGCTCCTCCGTCACTGCCCTTCGTGCTCCACGAAAGGAACGAGCAGCTTCTGATTGTCCTTGGTGTACATCGTATCCTTGGTAATGACGCTGGCTCCCGTATCAATGCGGAGCTCGACCTTTTTTCCTTCGGATGCCTCCAAAGCCGTCTTTATGGCTAAATATCCCATGTTAAATGGCTTCTGCACCACAATGGCTTGAAAAATCCCTTCCTCCAAAAACTTAATCTCCTCTTTCGAGCTGTCGAAGCCAACCATGGGGATTTCACCCACAGCCAGCTGCTGTTCTTTCATGGCTCTAGCCGCTCCCGTGCTGGTCGGTTCATTCAAGCAGATGATGCCATCCGGTCTATGCGCTTCATTCCCCTTCAGCAATCCTGTAGCTAGCTGGTAGGCGCGTTCCTCTTGCGCATCCGAATACAGGGTGTCGGTTACAATCAGTCCGCCTTCCGTCAAGCTGTCCCGGACACCCTCTCCCGCTCCATTACGCTAATAGAACCCTTTACCGTACTCAAAACAGCAACCTTGGCATGGGCAGGCAGCAAATCCCGCATGAACTGGCCCGCTTTTCTCCCGGCTGAATAATTATCCGTTGCGACAAAGCTATCCGCCATATCTCCGTTTACCCCGGAGTCGACGGTAATGAGAGGAATGCCCGCTTCCTTGATCTTATTACTGATCGGCACCAGCCGATTGTAATCGGTCGCAGCCAGTACGATCGCTTTCGGCTTCTGGGGGATCACTTGCTCCAACAGATGAATCTGCTCATCAATATCTGTCTCAGCAGCTGTTCCTATAATGTTTACTTCTGCGCCGTACTCCTTGGCAGCCGCCATCACGCCTTGATTCATGACCTGCCAGAAAGAGATCCGCGCGTCCGTCGTTTTGGGAACAAACACAATCGGTCTGCTGGGATCGGCAGCTCTAAACATATCCCAAGAGTAATAACCCGCACCGCCGGCCAGGAGTAATACGGTGGCACAGATAAGCCCTATGAATTTCTTCAATTCTGCTACCCCCCTCTTCCTCCGTTAGGTAAGGCACCAGGATGGTAACCGTCGTACCCTCATCCAGCTCACTCTCGAAGCTAAGCCCATACCCTACGCCAAAATATAGCTCAATCCGTTCATGAACATTTTGCACGCCGACCCCCGAGCTGGTGAAGCCATCCGGTACGGGTTTGCGTTCGCTTAGAATCGTCCTTGCCTTCTCCTCGGTCATGCCGACACCATCGTCCACGACAGCTAGCTCAATCGTATTGTGCTTTCTTTGGCCGGTGATACGAATATGTCCGAGCTCCGCTTTATGCTTCATGCCATGATAGATCGCATTCTCTACGAGCGGCTGCAGAACCAGCTTTAATATCTTTGCTTGATACAGCTCTTCAGGCACATCAATAGAATACGTAAATTTATTGCGGTAACGGATCTGTTGAATGGTCAAGTAATGGCGAATTTGCTCTAATTCAACTGCGATGGTTACCAGCTCTCCGCCCTTGCTGATGCTGGATCTCAGGAGCTTCGCCAGCGCGGAAGTCATGCTTACGACTTCATTCAGCTTCCCGGTTTCAGCCATCCATATAATGGAGTCCAACGTATTATAGAGGAAATGCGGCTTAATTTGCGCCTGGAGCGCTTTTAACTCACTCATTCGCTTGTTTTCCTGCTCGTACACGATCTGCTGCATGAGCTCCTTAATTTTGTAAATCATTAAATTAAAGCTTCGGGCCAATTTTCCGATCTCATTCGTGTTTTCAATGTCGACACGCAGGTCGAAGTTCCCTTTTTCAACAAGCTTAATGTGTGATTCCAGCTGTTTGAGCGGTCTCGACAACGTAAAAGAGATGAAAAAGAAAGGATGAGCGCAATCGCCAAACAAAGACTTCCCCAATAAGCTGTAGACAGCTGCATAGCACGTTTGTTGGGAGCGAGATCCTCCGGATAAATCACCCCGACAATTTTCCACCCAAATTTGGTGGTCGAGACGGTATATATTTTCCGTTCATTCCCTGAATTCAGCACAACTGTTCCGTCTTTGGCATGAAGAATGTCTTCAATTCTTTCCGATTTGAGCTGTGTATTCATAATTTGCTGCTGCGGATGATACACCAAATCACCGGAGGGGTCGATGATGAACACATACCCATGTTTACCTACCTGGACCTGTTTACATAGGTTGTTAATGACACTGTAGTTCAAGTCGACCAACAGCACACCTCCGCCGTGTCCATCATGAGCTGGAAGCTGCCTGCTGATCGACACGACCCAACGGTACTCGCCTATATATAAATTTTGTACATGAGAGGAAGAAACGGCCGTTTGACCCTGGAGCTCAACTGCCCGCTTATACCACTCCTGCTCTTTCATGACGTTCTCCTGCTTTAAAAGATCCGCAGCCCGGTCGGATACGACTCCCCCGTCATCTGAGACAAAGACAATGGAAGTGATATCATGATGGGAGGTAATGATCGAATGGAAATACTCCCGAATTTGCGTTTCCAGCAGCTGATCTTCTTCACTATGTTCGTTCTTCATAGACGCATAGCGTTTCAGGTCACCGTTATCTAACGTCAGGGAGGAAATGTTCTCAATATTTTGGATATACGTTTCCACATTAGTATAAACTTGCTTGACGAGCTCTGTGGTATATTCCAGTGAATTATTCGTAACTGCATCTTCCGAAAGCTTATAGGCTGTAAAGCTAAGAATGGCGGTAGTGCAAAGAATAAGAACAGAGAATGCCGCTGCGATCTGGATATGAATGCTTTTGAATTGAAAGAAGCGAACTCCTCTCATAGAGCCTCGCCCGCTTGAATCCGGTTTCGGAATTCCTTCGGCGTCATTCCCGTTTGCCTTTTGAAAATGACACTAAAATATTGCGGGTCACTATAGCCTACTCGGGCTGCGATTTCATAGGTCTTGAGTGCCGTCGCTAGAAGCAGCTCCTTCGCCTTTTCCATCCGGTGCTTGGTTAAATATTCCACAAAGGTAAGCCCGGTATGCTGTTTAAACAGGGCGCTGAAATAGCTGCTGCTCATGAATATATACGCGCATACCTGCTGTAACGATAACGTCTCATTTCCGTAATGCTCATGAATATAGGCTACGGCAAGCTGCATGTGATTCTGGGTATCGACGTTGCGTTTTTCTCCGACATGACACACAATCCGA
This sequence comes from Paenibacillus hexagrammi, assembly GCF_021513275.1. NCBI lineage: Bacteria > Bacillati > Bacillota > Bacilli > Caryophanales > Paenibacillaceae > Paenibacillus > Paenibacillus hexagrammi. Next base: position 4,896,290 of record NZ_CP090978.1, read on the forward strand.
TGGCACAGCTCCTCTAACCATTGTTTGATATGGTCAAGCGTGTGATACGATTTCATTTCCCCGAAGGGGTCCCTGCCAAAGACTTCAACCTCATCGCAGCCGGTTTCCGTCACCCAGTTCATCAGCGCCGCAAGCAGCTTGTGCAGCATGCCAAAGCATCTCTCTACCGAAAGGCCTGTTGACCTCCATTCCTCCAGCCAAGATGTGAGTACTTTGCTCACCTGATTTCCCTTGCCCATTTTCAATGCTGAAAGCAGTCGTTTTTCCCATTCCAAATACTCCACAGTATCGGAACGTATTCCTCTTTCCAAGTCGGTAATGCAGATCAAGCGGTTGCTTCCAAGCAGTAAGCGGTAATCCAAGGCGGAGCATGCCTCCTGATACGATTTGGACAAATGAGGCAGTGATGTATACGTCCGCCCTACTCCAATGGTGAGGGAAAGCCTAAGGAATTTCTCTACACTGTAAGCAGTCTGTGAAGCCAAAGTCTGGGCCAGCGTGCCGACCTCCTCACCATCACCGGACAGCAGGATGACGATATTGTCATCTCGATTGCGGAATACGATGCCGGCATGTTCTTTTTCAAATATTTCCTGGAAAATGTTATAGACGGCAAATTGTAAAAGTTCAATATCTGTATTTGCATCTATCGCAATTCGGGAGGCCTCTTTCGTATGCAAATCGTCGATTCCCGCCACCAGCGCAATAAAATAAGACCCGGCAAGTGATAGGTCAAAATACTTGAATCTCCTGTCGATCTCATCCTTCTTCATGATCGAGCTCACCATCCGCTCTAAGAACCGTTCCTTCAGCAGCGGCAGGCTTTGATTCAATTGCTGGCGAATCGTACTGAGATTCTCCCGCGACATGTGCTCATCATCAAGCTCCAGCTTTAATTTTTCTAGGAAAGCCGTAAATTCCTGTAGATTGATCGGCTTCATGAGGTACTCGCTTACTTTGAGGGAAATCGCCTGTTTGGCATACTCAAACTCTTCATAGCCGGTAATAATCACGATTTTGGTGTCCTTGCAGGTCTCCATCGCAATACGCGTAAGCTCTAGTCCATTCATGAATGGCATGGAAATATCGGTAATAATCACATCCGGACGAAGTGACTCCAGGGCTTCTGCCGCATCCCTGCCGTTCTCGAATGCCCCTACCAGCTGAAAGCCGCAGGCAGCCCAATTCGTTCTGCTTATAATACCTTCTCTTACTTCATCTTCATCATCAACCAGGATTAACGTATACATAAGATTAACCTCACAGATGGATAGGATAGATCGCTCGCGAAATGATGCCGCTTTCAATATTCTCACATGAAACGGGTAAGAAGACAACCACGGGGCTGTCTTCTCACCACTCCGAATCAATTGTAAAGCAAAGGCTTGATTTCATCGGAGTCCATATTCGTTTTATCAAACCAGTGGAAGCCTGTGTCAATGGTTTTCGGCACACTTTCGCCCTTCAACGACTGCACAGCCGCTTTCACTGCCCAGTAGCCGATACCGATCGGATCCTGAGTAATGGCGCCTAGCATCTTGCCGCTGCGGATGGCTTCGATTTGCTGCTTGCCGGAGTCGAAACCGATAACGACAATCTTATCCTTCTTCAGCTCTGTCACGGCGTTCACAACGCCGATAGCCGAACCTTCATTAGCGCCGAAAATTCCTTTAATGTTCGGATGAGCCTGAATGATGGCTTTAGCCAGGTCTGTCGATTTCAATTGGTCTCCGCCACCGTACTGAGTATCCACAATTTTGATATTCGGGTACTTGGCTTTGATTTCTTCCGTGAATCCGTCACGGCGGTCGACACCTGTTCGGCTCGTCTGGTCATGGACGACAAGGGCGATCTCGCCTTCCTTGCCGATCGCTTCCGCCATTTTATCTGCTGCGAGCGCAGCCGCCGCTTTATTGTCGGTAGCCGCTGTGGTCACCGGAATATCGCTGTCTACACCGGAGTCAAAGCCGATGATCGGGATGTTTGCAGACTTTGCCTTCTGCAGCAGCGGCAGCGCAGCTTTCGTGTCCAGCGCCGCCAGGGCAATCGCTTTCGGATTTTTGCCGAGCGCAGCTTGCAGCATTTCGATTTGTTTGTCTACTTGTGCTTCCGTTTCCGGCCCTTCAAACGTGATTTCTACATCGAACTCTTTCGCCGCCTTTTCAGCGCCTTGCTTAACAGCCTGCCAAAATTGGTGCTGGAATCCCTTAGAGATGACCGGAATGTAGATTTTCTCCGCTGATTTGGTTTCAGCCGGCTTCGCAGAAGCCTTAGGCGCTTCGCTTGCTTGCTGCGCACCTGGAGTTGCACTTGCTCCTGCTCCGGTGCCAGCCCCCGTTCCGCCTCCGCAAGCGCTCAGAAGTGCTGCAGTCAAAAGCATCATGCCTGTAAGCTTCATATACGGTTTCTTTGCCATACTTGTGATCTCCCTAGTCATTTAATTTGGATTGTATGAAACTCCTTGTTGGAGGTTCTACCGTGGTTCATTCTTCTTTGCTTAGTTCTTTTTCTTCCTGCGAAGAATATCCGCATAGACAGCCATGATGACGACCAAGCCGACAATGACCGTTTGCCACTCCTGCGGTACGGACAGAATTCGAAGCCCATTCGTTAGTACACTCATAATCAAAGCGCCGATGACCGTCCCCAATATAGAGCCTTGGCCACCGCTAAGCGAAGTGCCGCCGATAACTACAGCTGCGATAGCCTCCAGCTCATAACCGGCACCTAATGCCGGCTGCGCCGAATTCAATCGGGACGCCATCAAGATACCCGCAATCCCGCTGAACACGCCGGTAATCGTATAGATGATGATTTTCCAGCGGTCGACGTTAATGCCCGAGAGTCTGGTAGCCTCTTCATTACTGCCCAGCGCAAAGGTGAAGCGCCCGATAATGGTCTTGGAGAGAATGAGACTCGCGATAATCGCCAGTACGAAGAAGATCAGTACAGCATTGGGAATATCCCAGCCCGGAACGATCGAACCGATGATCGACCCCATCGAAATTTGCGAAAAGGCCGGAGTATCATTAAAATAAATCGGCTTTGTGTGCGATAAAACAAGCGACAAGCCTTTCGTGATCATCATCATGGCCAATGTAGCGATAAAAGGCGGAATTTTCATCTTCGCTACGGCGAGCCCGCTGATCAGACCGCATAAGGCCCCTGCTGCAATACCGCCGACGATGCCAAGCGGCATGGACAGCTGCCAAGTCGTGACAATCAGACCTGTGATGACAGAAGCAAAGGTCATGACCGTTCCTACAGCCAGATCAATTCCTGAGGTTATGATGACAAAGGTTGAGCCCAGTGCCAGTACCCCGGTAACTGCGGTAGCGAGGATAATGGCGACCAGATTGTCAAAGCGAAAGAAGTTGCTGGATGATAACGAGAAGATGACAACTAACAAGATCAGACTGGCAAAGGCAAGCATTTTTTGCATCGTGCCGCCTTTCAACGACGGCTGCTGGTTGGATAACGTAACTTTCATTGGTCCTATCCCCCTAATTTCTCGCTGTTGCAAATTTCATGATTTTTTCTTGATCTGCTTCTTCGCTGCTAAGCTCTCCGGTGATCCTGCCCTCACACATCACGATGATTCGATGGCTCAGTCTCAAAACTTCCGGCAATTCGGAGGAAATCATGAGGATTGCTTTTCCGTCCGCCGCCAGCTGCTCCAGAAGCTTGTATATTTCGGATTTGGCTCCGACATCAATGCCTCGGGTCGGCTCATCAAAGATCAGAATGTCACAATTTCGAGTCAGCCACTTGCTGATAACCACCTTTTGCTGGTTGCCTCCCGATAGAAACTTGACTAGTTGATCTACCCCAGGCGTCTTAATCCTTAGCGTTTCCACATGTTGTTCGGCGGTTTGCCTAATGCCGGCATCATTCATCCACCCTGACCTGCTAAACCGGGCATAGCTGGAAACGGCAACATTCATTTTGACATCCATATCCACCAGACATCCGAAACGCTTGCGGTCTTCTGACAAATAACCGAGTCCATGTGCTACCGCATCATGCGGCTGCTTGATCTTGGCAGGCTTGCCGTGGATGATGATCTCCCCCGAATCATAAGGATCAGCGCCGAAAATAGCCCTTGCCACCTCTGTTCGCCCTGCGCCCATTAATCCGGCAAAGCCGACAATTTCTCCCCGATTCACATGGAAGCTGATATTTTGAAGAGAAGAGCCTTGGTTTAAACCGCGAACCTCCAGCACTCTGTCCTTACTTTGCGTCGTTATAGCGGGCTTCGTCACATGCTGGATTTCCCGTCCGACCATCATGGAAATAATCTGATCAATCGTGATCGAGGCGGTCCGAACCGTATCGATGTAGCAGCCGTCACGCATGACCGTAATGCGGTCTGTGATGCGTTTGAGCTCTTCCATGCGGTGGGAAATGTATACAATGCCAACTCCGCGTTTTCTAAGCTGCTCAATCATCCGGAAGAGCTCCTCAATCTCGGATTGCGTCAGCGCAGCCGTCGGTTCATCCATAATGAGAACCTCCGATTCAAAAGAGAGCGCTTTCGCAATTTCCACCATTTGCTGCTTGGCAACCGTAAGCTCAGACATGACCGTTCTTGGATCCAGCTTCAGATTCATTAGATCAAACAGCGCCTGAGTCTTCGCATTGAGCTCCTTCTCATTCAAAAACCACCCCCTGCGGGGTTCACGTCCGATAAAAATATTCTGGGCAACCGTCAGGTGGGGCATCATATTCAGCTCTTGATGAATGATACTGATCCCCCGCTCTTGCGCCGCCTTCGTGTTAGGAATGTGAACTTCCTGTCCCTTATACAAAATGGTGCCGGCATCCTTCGAATACACGCCGGTAAGAATTTTCATCATGGTTGATTTTCCAGCGCCGTTCTCTCCTACCAGAGCGTGCACTTCACCAGCCTGCAGTTCAAATCGGCATTGGTTCAACGCCAAGACCCCAGGGAATTGCTTGTCAATTCCCTCCATAAGCACTAATGGCCCACTCATGATCGTCACTCCACTCTTATCTGCATCTGTATCTTACAAGACTAATCTTAGCTGACTGTCTGGAACAAAGGAGTGGAGGATTCTCTGAGAAAATGTGTGTTTTTGTATGATTTGCAGCATCCAGTTGCTTAAAAAAAGCCTGCCCTTGGGGACCAAGGGCAGGCTGTGAATATCGATAAAGCTGAGCCATTACGAGCTTCAGTAGCTTTTCTCCGAGCGCTACGCCTCTCCGAAAACTACTGATCCCTCCATTTCACTTTATCGACACTCTCCCTGCTCCTTGGTATCCAAGGGCAGGCATACCTTTACACAACGCCTTTCTTCAAAATCACGTTGGCATACAGCGCCTTCTCACCCGTGGCGACAATGGCGTATGCCTGTTTCGCACGCTCATAAAATGCAAAGCGCTCGACTTGTTCAAAAGGTTCGGCCAATCCCGCTCTATTTCGGATAATGGCCTCTACTCCTCCCAAATGGGAGTTTCCACAGGATCACCCGCAACGACTTGCATGAGTGCGACAGGTTTGGCCACATAAGGGTCAAGAGGAAACAGCTCCAAGATGGCATCCAACAGCACGGGCAGCGAATGACCGTCACAGCGGACGAGAGTCTTTGCATGGCTAGCCGCTGGGAAATTGCCGTCAGCCAGCACGATCTCATCTCCATGCCCCATCTCCATCATGACTTTCATTAGCTCCGGCGAAATGTAGGGCGATATACCTTTCAGCATTGTTCTTCCTCCTTCCTTGCTTGTAATTGCGTAAATCTCAGATAGGCATTCACCCATTCTGGATGTTGCTGCGGTTCATACAGCCGAATCGGGAAGGAATCAGCCACCAGCCTTCTGGCAGTCTGGAGATCCTTGCAATGCCCGGTCGACATGTATTGAACCAGCATGTTGCCAATTGCGCTGGCCTCAACCGGGCCCGCCCATACAGGCCGAGCCAACGCATTTGCCGTAAGCTGACACAACAGCTCATTCTGAATGCCTCCGCCAACCATATGCAGGCCTTGAAAAGACTCCCCTGTGAGCGACTCGATCTGCAGCACGGTCTGCTTGTATTTCAGCGCCAAGCTCTCAAGCACACAGCGGGTGATCTCGCCTACACGCTGAGGTACAGGCTGCCCGGATTCCAGACAGAAGGCTTGAATTTTGCCGATCATGTCATGCGGGGAATAGAAGCGGAAATCATCCGGGTCGATCAGACTTCGGAACG